>NZ_JCAUBA010000018.1:0-156612 GCF_059692235.1 Paenibacillus sp. J2R1T-4
ACGAATACTAATCGGTCGAGGGCTTATCCAATACACTCATACCCGAGTGACAAGCACAACAAACACGGCTCGTTACCGTTATTCGCATCCAGTTTTCAGGGTACAACCCTGAATGTAAGATCTGCCTCATCGTTTGGTGACGATGGCGGAGGGGAACCACGCGTTCCCATCCCGAACACGACCGTTAAGCCCTCCAGCGCCGATGGTACTTGGACCGCAGGGTCCTGGGAGAGTAGGACGTTGCCAAGCGCAATAAGAAGCCAAAATGATCTCCGAATATCAATTCGGGTGAACATTTTGGTTTTTTTAATAACTTATGCTCCATGTATGGGATACTACAAGCAAGGTATTGCGCCGACTTCTTTTATGGAATGATTGGAAGAAACCCGTTCTGCCTTGACATCAAAAAAGCCATTTTGTTACTATGGCAATAATATATTTTTGGATATACCACTCTAAATAGATGCAGGGGGACTTATTCGTGTGGGAAACTAAGTTTGTGAAAGAGGGATTAACGTTCGACGATGTCTTGTTAATTCCCCGGAAGTCTGAGGTTTTCGGTCCGAAGGAAGTTGACGTATCGACCAAGCTGTCTAATCAGCTCAAGCTCAATATACCTTTAATTAGCTCCGCCATGGATACCGTTACAGAAGCTAAGCTTGCCATCTCGATCGCAAGAGAAGGCGGGATCGGCATTATTCATAAGAATATGTCCATTGCCCAACAGGCGGAAGAAGTGGACCGTGTTAAACGATCCGAGAGTGGTGTAATTACGAATCCATTTTCCCTAACTGCTGAACATCATGTGTATGACGCTGAAGAGCTTATGGGCAAATATCGCATCTCTGGGGTGCCTATCGTAGATAAAGACAACAAATTGGTCGGGATTCTGACCAATCGTGATCTCAGATTTGTGCATGATTATTCCATTAAAATCAAAGAAGTGATGACGAAGGACAATCTAGTCACCGCACCTGTAGGTACAACGCTTGCTGAAGCTGAGGTGCTTCTGCAGAAACACAAGATTGAGAAGCTGCCTCTTGTAGACGAGAATAACAATCTGAAGGGCCTCATCACGATCAAGGATATCGAGAAGGCTATACAATTCCCTAACGCAGCCAAGGACAAGCAAGGAAGACTATTGGTAGGCGCAGCCCTCGGAGCTTCTAAAGATGCCTTAGAACGTGCTACAGCGCTTGTGAATGTTGGTGCAGATCTGGTTGTGGTGGATTCCGCACATGGTCATCATATTAACATCCTGGAAACGGTACGCAAGCTTAGAAAGCAATTCCCGGATTTGATCATCGTTGCAGGGAACGTAGCTACTGGAGACGGTACTCGTGATCTTATCGAGGCTGGAGCATCTATTGTCAAGGTAGGGATGGGACCTGGTTCTATCTGCACAACACGTGTCATCGCAGGGATTGGTGTGCCACAGATCACAGCGATTTATGATTGTGCTACAGTGGCGAAGAAATACGGAGTTCCAATCATTGCTGACGGCGGAGTAAAGTACTCAGGTGATCTTACTAAGGCTATTGCCGCTGGTGCAGACGCCATTATGATTGGGAGCTTGTTCGCAGGGACAGAAGAAAGTCCTGGAGAATCAGAAATTTTCCAAGGACGTCAATATAAGGTTTATCGCGGGATGGGTTCGATTGGCGCTATGAAGGACGGGAGTAAGGACCGCTACTTCCAGGAAAATGAATCCAAGCTTGTCCCAGAAGGCATTGAAGGCCGTGTCGCTTATAAAGGACCATTGAAGGATACGATACACCAGCTGGTGGGCGGATTAATTCAAGGGATGGGGTATTGCGGGACTCGTTCACTTGAAGAGCTTAAGAACGATACGCAATTCATCCGTATTACCGGTGCCGGTCTCAGGGAGAGCCATCCACATGATGTGCAAATTACAAAAGAAGCACCGAATTATTCGTTGTAATTACAAAAAGACTATCTCAATTCTTGAATCAAGAGTTGGGACAGTCTTTTTTACTCGTTCATAGATCCTAAGACTTTCGTCCTAACGCTACAATTTGTAAATTGTGTCATGGACGTTTTCAACTTTTGCCCTACTATCTACGTATGTTACAATGAGAGAATAGAAGATTAGATGAGGAGTTGGGAACAGAGTGTCAGTTGGAAACAAGAAAAAGAAGTGGTTTGGTTGGGTTGGAAGCAGTGTACTTGGACTTCATATGTTGCAATTATTTCTATATGCCCCTGTGGCGCAAGCTGCCGACCCAGTAGATTTGAAGTTGGACGGTAAAGCAGCGATTGTAATGGAGGCCTCGACCGGACAGGTGCTATATGATTTTAATGCAGATGAGCTTCTCCCTCCTGCTAGTATGTCCAAGATGATGACTGAGTACATTGTGATGGAGACCATCAAGGCAGGTAAAATCAAATGGGATGATGTAGTTACGACTAGCCGATATGCAGCGGATGTAATCGGGTCCGGTAATTTATTAGCGTTCCAAGAGAAATCGACCGTCAAGGATTTATTCGGAGCGATGTCCATCTATTCGGGTAATGATGCTACAGTTGCCTTAGCTGAATTTGTTGCAGGTACGGAAGAGAATTTCGTCAAGATGATGAATGATACGGCTAAGAAGCTGGGCTTTAACCCTAAATCGCAGTTTATTAATTCCACAGGGTTATCAAGGGCAGATCTGGGCAAATATCAACCAACCAACACAACTGGAGAAACCATGATCACGGCAAGAGATGCAGCAACTCTGGCCTATCATATCCTTAATGAACATAAGGAAGTATTAGAATTCTCAAGTATTCCAGCCAAAAAATTCCGGGAAAGTGATAAAGAGCCGATGATCAACTGGAACTGGATGCTTGAAGGGAATAAGGACAGCGTGAACTTCAAAAAATTTGTATACCCTGGGTTGGATGGTCTGAAAACGGGTCATACAATTGAAGCTGGTTATTGTTTTACAGGAACTGCTGTGAAGGGCGGAATGCGGCTAATAACAGTCATCATGAGTGCTTCTTCGATGGAGCAACGGTTCTTAGAGACACGTAAGCTGTTGGATTATGGATTCAATAACTTCGAAATGAAGCCGGTTCTCGCGGCCAAGAGTGAAATAGAATCGCTTAAAACCGTTCATATTAAAAAGGGTGTAAAGACACAGGTTCCTGTTGTAACCGAGAACAATGTGGATTTCGTTGTGAAGAAAGGCGAAACCCCTCAGATCGAGGTCACTGCAGCCCCTAATGAGGAAGTGAAAGCAGCACCGATTCATACTGGGGATGCCCTTGGAAAAGTGACGGTGAAATATGCAGGAATGGAGAAACAAGTGAACTTGGTTGCCTCTCAAGATATGGAAAAGGGTAGCTGGTTTAGGTTGTTTTTCCGAGCGATCAAAAACTTTTTTGGAGATATTTTCTCAGGGATTGCGAATGGATTGAAGAACGTCTTCTAAAAGTATTGTGAAAAAGGGAAGCTTGCTGTACAATGACTTTTTAGAGCATACTGACACTATTCTAAGCATAGATCTACCAATGGATCAGGAGGGTATTAGCAATGGAAACAGGAACATGGGGCGTCAAAAAAGGGATGGCCGAAATGCAAAAGGGTGGCGTCATTATGGACGTCATGAGCGCGGAGCAAGCTAAGATCGCGGAGGCTGCCGGAGCGTCTGCTGTAATGGCATTAGAGCGCGTACCATCAGAAATCCGAGCGCATGGCGGAGTTGCCCGTATGGCAGATCCGACCATTCTTGAGCAAGTTATGAAGGTAGTAAGTATCCCGGTTATGGCCAAAGCTCGTATTGGTCATTACGTGGAAGCGCGTGTATTGGAAGCACTAGGAGCAGACTACATCGATGAGAGTGAAGTATTGACTCCGGCCGATGATATTTTCCATATTAGCAAAAAAGAATTCACGGTACCTTTCGTATGCGGAGCCAAAGATCTAGGCGAAGCTCTTCGTCGTATCAGTGAAGGCGCAGCTATGCTTCGCACGAAGGGTGAGCCAGGAACGGGTAATGTAGTAGAAGCAGTTCGCCACCTTCGCATTATCAATGGTCAAATCCGCAGAATCCAGAGCCTTTCCAAGGACGAGCTGTATAACGAGTCCAAAGTGTTAGCTGCTCCTTATGAGCTTGTTCTATATGTACACGAGAATGGGAAGCTTCCAGTTGTTAACTTTGCGGCAGGCGGCGTAGCAACTCCATCCGATGCAGCATTAATGATGCATCTGGGTGCAGATGGTGTGTTCGTAGGATCTGGTATCTTCACATCCGAACACCCAGAGAAATTCGCCAAGGCGATCGTGCAAGCGACAACGCATTATACGGATTACGCATTGATTGCTGAAGTGTCCAAGAACTTGGGAACGGCAATGAAAGGGATCGAAATCTCCACGCTGAATGCTTCTGAGCGTATGCAAGACCGCGGAAGGTAAGCAAGAGGAAAGAAGGGTTTTACGATGAAGATTGGCGTTCTTGCGCTGCAGGGCGCTGTTGCCGAGCATATTCGAATGATCGAATTGGCAGGGGCCGAAGGCGTTATTGTGAAGAGAACGGAGCAACTTAAAGAATTGGATGGGCTTATTCTTCCAGGAGGAGAGAGCACCACAATTGGAAAGCTCATGCAGGATTACGGATTCATTGAGGCACTTCAGACGTTCTCGGATGAAGGCAAGCCATTATTCGGGACATGTGCAGGCTTGATTGTGTTAGCCGACCAAATTGAAGGACAAGAGCAATCTCATCTTGGCGTAATGAATATGACCGTACAGCGTAATGCATTTGGCAGACAACGTGAAAGCTTTGAGACGACTTTAGCGATTAAAGGGATCTCAGAAGGCGTACGAGCTGTATTCATTCGGGCACCGTTGATCAAATCGGTAGGTGAATCTGTAGACATCCTGTCAGAATACAAGGGAGAAATCGTTGCGGCGAGACAGGGCAACCTTCTTGCGGTATCCTTTCACCCAGAGCTTACGGATGACTTTCAGTTACATCAATATTTCGTTACGATGGTTGAACAATCCCAAGCCTCATCTGTTCAAGGATAAGAGCTGGCTGAGTAGGCACCTGAATCGGCATAGTCCGCTCAGGTGCTTCTTTGTTGAATATTTATCAAGAGTATAGTACATTATATTCCATACACTATGTCCCTTACGGGAGGGGTTTTTTTGTTTGACGTCAAGCTGCTAAGAAGTGACAGAGCTAGAGTAGAAGAGGCTCTGAGCCACAGAGGCAAGAATTATGAAGAGTTGAGCTTATTTGAAGGTGTGGACACAAGAAGAAGAGAACTGCTTCAACAATCCGACCAGCTGAAGAATAGACGGAATACCGTTTCTCAAGAAGTTGCGCGTCTCAAGAAAAGCGGTGATAATGCTGAAGCGCTTATTATCGAAATGCGTGATGTCTCGGATACGATCAAACAGCTGGACGATGAAATTCGTGTGTTGGAAGAAGATTTGAACAAAATATTGTTATCGATTCCGAACATGCCCCACTCATCTGTACCGATTGGCCGTTCCGAAGAAGACAATATAGAGCTACGCCAATGGGGCGAAGTCCCTGTTCTCTCTTTTGAACCGAAGCCGCATTGGGAGATTGCACACGCTCTGGGTATTCTTGATTTCGAAGCTGCCGCCAAAGTAACGGGATCGCGCTTCGTATTCTATAAAGGGTATGGCGCGCGCTTAGAGCGTGCTCTGATGAACTTTATGATGGATCTGCATGCAGATCAGCATGGCTATGAAGAAATGCTTCCTCCTTACCTTGTGAACCGCGACAGCTTAACAGGGACCGGACAACTGCCCAAGTTCGAAGAGGATGTATTCAAGGTGAACGGAACGGAATATTTTCTGATTCCAACTGCAGAGGTGCCTGTAACGAACTATCACCGAGATGAGATTATGAATGGGGAAGAGCTGCCTAAGAATTATGTAGCGTTCAGCGCATGCTTCCGCTCGGAGGCAGGTTCTGCAGGAAGAGACACACGGGGTTTGATTCGCCAACATCAATTCAACAAGATTGAGTTAGTCAAGTTATGTAAGCCAGAAGAGTCGTATGCTGAGTTAGAGCAATTAACTCAAAACGCGGAAAAAGTGCTTCAGCTATTGAAGCTTCCATACCGCCTGCTCAGTTTGTGTACAGGGGATATTGGATTCTCATCTGCAAAGACGTATGATCTCGAAGTATGGTTGCCAAGCGGGGATTCGTATCGCGAAATCTCTTCCTGCAGTAATTTCGAGGATTTCCAAGCGAGACGCGCGAATATTCGCTTCCGCCGAGATGCCAAAGCTAAACCGGAATTCGTACATACGTTAAATGGTTCTGGTCTGGCTATTGGAAGAACGGTAGCGGCGATTCTGGAGAATTATCAACAAGCCGATGGCAGTGTACGTATTCCAGACGTTCTTCGCCCTTATATGAACGGTCTAGAATCCATTCCTGCACGATAGATCTTATAATTTTTGGTCAGCTCTTGTAAGCGGGCGCCGGCTGTGGTACAATGCTTTTTGTCACTATAGACAACAACGTCTTAGTGACAGCTTGGAGAGGTGGTCGAGTGGTTTAAGGCTCTGGTCTTGAAAACCAGCGAAGGGGAAACTCTTCCGTGGGTTCGAATCCCACCCTCTCCGTATAGATAGGACGACAAAACGACCTTAGGGTCGTTTTTTTGTATATCTGCCACATGTAGCAATTAGTTGTTACGGCTATGAGCGTTCATGGCTTATTTTGTGCTTCTCCTCATGGAATAAAACCTTTCCTCTAGCGGCATTTTAAAGTTGGAGGAGGTGGTTATAGAATGAGTAGTTCGGATACGTTGACGGTGGATCAGGAGAAGTTAAGAGAGGCATGGAGTAATACTCTGCCCGCTGTAATGAATAATTCTGATCAAGTGGAAGTTCATTCCGGACCAGCAGAGCAGGAGCTCCGAATCCACATCGCTTCAGCAGGACGCACCAAATATTCACTGGATTTCAGTGTCATTTATGTGGATTCCCGCGAAGTTAAAGTGGAGCTAGTCGACGTCCAGAAGGATGATCAATCCGTGGATGAGCATACAGAGATGGTTCAAGACCTCGTCCAGCAATATGTTAGATATCTTCATGAATGTGCACAAAATCTGCAAAGAATAACCCATAAGTAACTTTTCGGAGGGATCTAGAGATGGGCAAAAATAAGGCCAAGGATAAAAACCTGGCCAACGTAGTTAAGGATTTGGAGCGGACGCCAGTAAACAGCCATCAAGCCCAGCAATGGCAGCAAGATACAAACGATCGAAGACACCAAGATGCTCTTAATCACGATGAAGAGTAAATCACGATCACAATCCATTACGCTTAGGGAGGTACTTCTGCATGTCTAAACCAACTGCACAGCCTGTTGATACTCCATACACAAAGCAGCCTAGGAAGCAACGTAACCAGGCCATGCAAGAACCGCTTTCGGGCTCCAAAAAAACGAAGCAAGCTAACCATAGCCGCCATAATAACGGAGAAGGTTAAAAATGGTAGAATAATTACCTCAGCTAAGCGGCATCATACTAAGGACGGTGTGAAGAGAGGTGTGGTTCCGTTGAATGCTTTCAGCAGAATGTTCACTTTATGATCAACTACCTCTTTACAGAAAGTCGAGGGGATGTGCCAAAGACACTTTAGTGTTCTACAAACACATTAAGATTGTTGGCTGACAGCAATCATCCAAGGTTACTGAAGAAATAGGTTAGGTAGATCGTCTATCATCCACCGTCAAAAAAGGACCCGTGAGGGTCCTTTTTGTTGTGTGTCATTCGTTAATTTAACGTTTAACAACGGCTCTTAACAAACTGTGCAATGATTTTGGCTAACGACTCCGGTGCCTCCATCATGCTCATATGACCGGCTTGTTCGATGCGAGCTTGTGTAATATGAGGAGCTTGTACGGAGAAGGTTTTCTCGGCTGGAATAATCTGATCCTCACCGCCAGCGACGAGCAGAATAGGAAGCCCCGCATCGCGCAGCACCTTATTCCGGTCTGGACGATCACGCATCGCTTCAGCCGTATGAATCGCACCTTCAGGCTTTGTTGCATACCCGATCTCTAGTGCCGTCTGGACTAATCCAGCCATCAATTCTAAATGATCAGGAGCGAATAGCTTAGGGATCAAGCCGTCAATAAAAGGTTCCATGCCTTTTTCTTTGATTGTCTCGATCGCTTTATTACGGTTGGCCTTGCCTTGATCATCATCAGGCCGGGCTGTGGAATGAACAAGCCCAAAGCCGGAAATAAGCTCTGGATATTTCTCAGCAAATGCTAGCGCTACATAACCGCCGAGGGAATGACCAAGCAGAACCGGTTTATCCAGTTCTAGGCGCTGTATAAGGGCAACTAGATCATCCGCCATCATCTCGACCGTATAACGTACATCAGGGGCCTCTGAACGCCCGTGACCGCGGAGGTCGGGGGCTATGACTCGATAATCTGAATTGAGAAGCTCACTAGTTTTTGTCCAATACACGGAACTGCCGCAAAAACCATGTACCAGGACTAACGGACGTCCGGCTCCACTATCCTCATAAGCAAGCTGAATTTGAGAGGTCATATGTCGTCATCCTTCCTTTTACCGAATTATCTCTTAGTATGCCTTTAATACGAATAGAAAGCAAAAAATCCCCTTCGTAAAGGAGATGACGGAGTTAATCCTATGATACATAAAAATGGCGACCCCGAGATGACTCGAACATCCGACCTAACGTTTAGGAAACGTTTGCTCTATCCACTGAGCTACGGGGCCGCAGCAAGAAACATTATAGCATATTTTGCAGAAGGGATACAGCGGTTATATTTTACGAAGAAAAAACGTCTCTCTGGATGAGATATACGCGAAAAAATAAGTAAAAAGACCTAATTTTTGGCCTGTGGCAAATGATCTGGGACAAATTAAATAAATATTTTACCTTTCCTAGCTAAAATAGGTGTCAAAGTACACATATTTTCTGTAAAATAATACACAGAGCTTACAAGCCCATTATGGGATAATGAAATAGATATAGATATATAGGATGTTGACAACACCCCCCAGTAAGGAGAAAGGACTACTACCAATGCGCCTAATTCCAACACATATGTGTGTGCCCGGCATGAGATTAGGCAAACCGATCTTTAGCAGCGAGGGACAAATCCTAGTCGGCTACCAGTACCAGCTTACGCAGAATGTGATTAACAAATTGCAAAAGATGGGCATAGAGTACCTTCATATTGAGGACACTCAAACCGATGATATAATCATTGAGGATTTAATCAAGGAAGAGACTCGAGTCAATCTCAGATCTACGCTGCTTCATATACTTGATCGCGTTGCCAGCACAAGCTACGATCCAAGGACCTCTAACGGCCAATTGTATAAACTATGCTCCAAAAGTGTCAGTATGGTTGTGGACGATTTACAACACCATGAAACGATTATGTTAATGAACATGAATGTGTTTCAATCCAATGCCTACGAGCAGCATTACATCCAGAAGTCGATGAATATATGTGTATATGCGACTAAGTTCGGGATGTTAGAAGGCTATTCAGGAGAGGAACTGGACTCATTCAGCCTTGGCGCGCTCCTCCACGACATTGGCAATCTCAAAGTACCGAGAGAAATATTGACCAAGCAAGCTACTTTATCCCCTGCAGAGTACGCCGAAATCAAAAAGCATACGGAGTACGGCTTCAAGCTTCTGAAGGAAGAGGCAGGCATTCCTATTGAAGTTGCCCACTGTGCGATGCAGCATCATGAACGTATCAATGGGACCGGTTATCCGCATGGTCTGAAGGGTGATGAGATCCATCCTTATGCTCAATGGATCGGGTTATTCGACACGTATGATTCTCTAACACACCCAAGGGCGCATCGTGAAGCCATGCTTCCGCATCAAGCTATTGAGATTCTATATGGCGGTGCCGGCACATTATTCGATATTCACAAGGTCAGACAATTCCGCAACAGAGTAGCTTTGTTCCCGATTGGACTAAGTGTGGAGTTAAATTCTGGTGAGACGGGAATTGTGTCTAAGGTGAATAACGATTTCAAGCATAGACCAGTCATCCGCGTTTTGCGCAATCCTTATGGAGAACCGCTTAAGCAGCCCTATGAGATTGATTTATCCAAGCATTTGAACATAATGATTTTCCGTGTAGGAGAAGCAGTCAGCAACAAGTAGTGGCTTCTTCAGAAAAGGTGAGTAGGGATGAAAGATATTGTGACGTTAGTTCGTAACGTCCCGCTGTTCCAGCATTTGAAAGACGAGGAGCTAGTGATGATCTCCTCGCTCTTCATGGAGCGCAAATATAAGAAGAATTCCATTATATTCTTCGAGGGTGATACAGGAGACGAGCTGTTCCTGGTCAAGAGCGGAACCGTGAAAATTTATCGCATCGATAATTCAAAGCAAATAATTCTTACTTTGTTTCGGATGGGCGATTTTTTCGGCGAGATGTCGCTTGTGCAAAAGGGAGTGACTCGCTCTGCCAATGCAGAAACGTTAGAGCCGAGCGTCATTTATACACTCAGCCGATCTATGTTCTTCGAATGTATGGAGCGTGCTCCTGCGCTTTGCATGAAGCTGTTGGAAGTGACGATGAATCGCTTGCGCAAGGCGAATGAACAAATACATGATTTGACGTTTCTAGACGTGAGGACCCGTATTCTGAAGACGGTATATCAATTGTCATTGGACTATGGGGAGCTGAAGCAGGGTCAGACGCAAATTGCCGTGAAGTTAACCCATCAAGAGCTTGCAAACATGGTAGGGACGGTTCGTGAATCCGTAACGAAGGTGCTTCAGGAGCTCCAGGAAGAAGGCACGATTTCTGTAGATCACAAAATGATCACGATCATCGATATGCCAAAATTGAAGAAAAAAGTGCCATCATGAAGAGAGTCGTAAGCAAATGCGATTCTCTTCTTTTGGTGTATTTGTGCTAGAATGGGAAAGAGAAATCATTCTGGTGCATCGGATTAGGATGCCTACATGAAGGAGGGCTTCAGAAATGGAGTACCGAAATCTAGGACGCTCAGGATTAAAGGTTAGTGAAATCAGCCTCGGCAGTTGGTTAACTTACGGCGGCTATGTGGAGAACCAGAAGGCAATAGATATTATACATAGAGCTTATGAGGCCGGCGTTAATTTCTACGATACGGCGAATGCGTATATGCGTGGAGAGGCTGAGAAGGTTGTTGGTGAAGCACTGAAGGGTTATGCCCGTGAATCGGTTGTCCTGGCTACCAAGGTGTGGGGACAAATGGGGGATGGACCAAACGATAGAGGGTTGTCGAGAAAACACATAATGGAGCAATGTGATGCAAGCTTGAAGCGGCTAGGCATGGATTATATTGATCTGTATTATTGCCACAGCTTCGACCCGGTCACACCGATGCAGGAGACACTTCGGGCGATGGATGATCTGGTTCGACAAGGAAAAGTGTTGTACGTGGGTGTCAGCAATTGGAGTGCGGCACAGATGACGGAAGCAGCGCATCTGGCTGATCGGTTCTTGCTGGACCGCATTGTCGCTAGCCAGCCTCCCTACAGCATGCTGAAGCGAGATATTGAACAAGAGATCCTGCCTGTATGTGAGAAGCTCGGGATTGGTCAAGTCGTATATTCACCACTTGCTCAGGGTGTGTTGTCAGGCAAGTACAAGTCGATGACGGATGTGCCGAAGGGCAGCCGTAGAGATACGGAACGGGGCAGTCAAATTATTGGCAGGTATCTTACGGAGCCCAACTTGGAGAAGGTTAGCCAGCTGCAGGAGATCGCGGTTAACGCGGAGCTGAGCATGACGCAGTTGGCTCTTGCATGGGTGCTGACACAGCCGGGTGTATCTAGTGCCATTATTGGCGCGAGCTCGCCCGAGCAATTGGAAGAGAACGTGAAGGCGTCCGGCGTGAAGCTCACGCAGGAACAGCTGGAGCGGATTAATGCTATTCTGGCATAGTGGTTGGATTGATGACAAGAGAAAGAGCCGTCGCCTCAGTGGGATGGCTCTTTGTTGTAATAAGAAGTCCAGTTCGGTTAACCCTTTCCCCTTAGACTGCGGAAGAACTGGGTCAGCAGCTGAGCACACTCCGCTTGCATCACACCATGGATTACATCAACACGATGGTTGAACCGATCATCTTGAAGGAGATTCATCAGGGTACCTGCGCAACCAGCCTTCGGATCCGTTGTCCCGTATACGACCTGTTTGACACGAGATTGAACGAGCGCCCCCGCACACATCGGACACGGCTCCAAGGTGACATATAATGTGCAATCGAGAAGACGCCAAGCTCCTAATCGTTCACTAGCGTCACGAATGGCTATCATCTCAGCATGTGCGGTAGGATCGAAGGTCGTCTCTCGCAAGTTGTGGCCTCTCCCTACAATCTCCCCGTTACGCACGATCACCGCGCCAATCGGTACTTCGCGCTCAGCTTCGGCTTTACGAGCTTCAGCTATAGCTTCCAACATCCATTTGTTATGCTCGTCCATATCCATAATAATAATCCTATCTCCGTTTATATGTCAGATTGAGCCGGAACCTGTACCCGAACATTTATTCTTGTTGTTAACATGCTGTGGATAAACCTGTTGACAACTTACTTTTGAATGTCGATAACTGATATCCACATGGGGATAACTTACTCCGGCTATTGGTGATTCCCGTTGTTTTTTCTAATTTTAGTAGAAGCGATTAGGAATAGCAAGGGTATCGATGTCATTTGAACTTATAGAGTGGTGGGTGGCTATGGAGGAATGGCGTGGATTTAGAGACATGGACCTTATTTGGGGGTAAGTGCTATTGAAATGTGGATGAATGGAGTAAACTCGGGATAACTTTTGTGATTTCGGGGATAGAATGTGGATAAGTCACTCATTTAACATGGTAAGGGTGTAAAAGTGCCTCGTGCCTGTTGATATGTGGGATGGTTAGAAAATCGAGTTGCTCTGGTGAGAGATGACATTCAGGTGGTTCTACTGTATAATGTATAAGTTAAGCTAAGAATCTAAGGAGTGTGTATATAGATGGCTTTATCATGCGGTGTTGTTGGGCTTCCGAACGTAGGGAAATCCACTTTATTCAATGCAATAACTCAGGCAGGGGCCGAAATGGCCAATTACCCGTTCTGTACAATCGACCCGAATGTTGGGGTTGTAGAAGTGCCGGATGATCGATTGACGAAGCTGACGGAGATCGTTGTTCCTCATAAAGTTGTACCCACAGCATTCGAATTCGTAGACATTGCAGGTCTGGTTAAAGGGGCGAGCAAAGGGGAAGGCTTGGGAAATAAGTTCCTGGCTCATATCCGTGAAGTAGATGCAATCGTCCATGTCGTGCGCTGTTTTCAAGACGATAATATTACGCATGTGTCGGGCAAGGTAGATCCGATAGGAGATATCACAACGATTAATCTGGAGCTTATTCTGGCGGATATTGATTCCGTGGACAAAAAGATTGATCGCTCCCGCAAAAACATGAAGGGCGGCGACAAGAAGGTTGCTCAAGAGGTTGAGTGCCTGGAGCGTATAAAAGAAGCTCTGTACTCAGACCAGCCTGCTCGATCAGTCGAACTGACAGCTGACGAAAAGCTGTTAATTCGTGATCTTCATTTGTTAACGATGAAGCCTGTGTTGTATGCAGCCAATGTGAGTGAAGCGGAAGCAGCCAATGCTGAAGACAATCCTTACGTGAAGCAAGTACGGGAGTTCGCTGCACTCGAGGGAGCAGAAGTAGTCCCGATTAGCGCAAAAGTAGAGTCCGAAATTGCGGAGCTGGAAGGCGAAGACAAAGAGATGTTCCTCGAAGAGCTTGGGCTGACAGAATCCGGCTTGAACCGTTTGATTCGTGCGGCATACAAGCTGCTGGGCTTGTACACTTACTTTACAGCTGGCGTGCAAGAGGTTCGCGCTTGGACCATTCGCAAAGGGATGAAGGCACCGCAAGCTGCGGGAGTGATTCATACCGATTTCGAAAAAGGATTTATCCGTGCAGAAGTGGTCTCTTACGATGACTTGGTTAATAGCGGCTCGATGAACGCAGCCAAGGAGAAGGGTCAGCTTCGTCTGGAAGGAAAAGAGTATGAAGTGAAAGATGGAGATGTCATGCATTTCCGTTTCAACGTATAAATAGAGTAGGGAACCAATTAACAGGAGGTGGTAATGATGCTGGACCGTTTGCAAGCACTGGCCGATCGGTATGAGAAATTGAGCGAGCTGCTCTGTGATCCCGATATTGCCAATGATTCAAAGCGGCTTCGTGAATATTCAAAGGAACAATCCGATCTGCAAGAGCCCTATGAGGCTATGACGGAATATAAAAGCGTGATGGAGCAGTACGAAGCGGCTAAGGTGATGCAGAATGAGAAGCTAGACGACGAAATGCGCGAGCTAGTGAAAATGGAGCTCGAAGAGCTGACAGAGCGTAAGGAAGAGCTGGAAGAGCGAATTCGCGTTCTAATGCTCCCTAAGGACCCGAACGACGACAAGAATGTAATTGTGGAAATTCGTGGAGCCGCTGGCGGGGATGAAGCAGCGTTATTCGCAGCGGATTTGTACCGCATGTATACCCGATACGCGGATGCTCAGGGCTGGAAGACCGAAATTCTTGAGGCGAACCTGAACGATCTGGGCGGCTTCAAGGAAATTATATTCATGATCTCGGGCAAGGGCGCATACAGCAAGATGAAATACGAGAGTGGAGCGCACCGCGTCCAACGCATTCCAGTAACGGAGTCGGGCGGTCGTATTCATACTTCGACGTCGACCGTTGTTGTCATGCCGGAAGCCGAAGAAGTAGAGATCGACATTAAGGATTCCGATATTCGGGTTGACACATTCTGTTCGAGCGGAGCGGGTGGGCAGTCTGTTAACACGACGAAATCTGCGGTGCGTGTGACCCATGTGCCAACAGGTATTGTAGCGACTTGCCAAGACGGCAAATCGCAGAACTCTAATAAAGATAAAGCTCTGCAAGTTCTTCGTGCGCGGATATACGACATGATGAAGCAAGAGGAAGATGCGAAGTACGGAACGGAGCGGAAGAGCAAGGTGGGCACTGGAGACCGGAGTGAACGGATTCGGACATACAATTATCCGCAAAGTCGGGTAACGGATCATCGGATCGGACTTACACTGCACAAGTTGGATCAGGTATTGAACGGCGACATGGGGGAGATTATCTCCACACTTACGATAGAAGCCCAATCCGAGCTAATGGACAAAGGGGAATAAGGTTATGTCCACCATACGTGAAGCCTACTTGGAGGCTTCTTCTTTTTTGCAGCAGCAGGCTGTGACGGATCATGCTCTCGTGGCAGAGCTGTTACTCGGCCACACGCTAGGCTTGAGTCGTACCGAGTTATTCCTCAGCTGGTCGGATACTTTTCCAGAGGACAAAAGAGACAAATGGAATGCATACTTGCAACGAAAAGCCGATGGAGAGCCCGTACAATATATAATGGGTGAGCAGGAATTCTATGGGCTTACGTTCCACGTGGAACGATCTGTACTTATTCCGCGGCCGGAGACCGAGCTGCTTGTAGAGCAGATCGTACAGATCGGCAGGCAGATATGGCCTGTTGGGACGCCGGTAGTCGCGGCCGATATTGGCACAGGCAGCGGTGCGATCGCTGTGACCTTGGCTGTCCAGTGTCCTTCGTGGCAACTGCACGCGGTTGATCTGTCGGCTGAAGCGCTTGAGGTAGCCCGGGGCAATGCAGCAAGCAATGGAGTGGCGGAGCGAGTCGCATTCTCTCAAGGGGACTTATTGGAACCTTTCTTGGCTGAAGAAGAAGGGAGTCAGCATCACCTGCAGAATTCTCCGGATATAGTGGTGTCCAACCCTCCCTATATTGAGACGGACGCGATTGCCGGACTAGAAGTGCAGGTGCGCTGCTACGAGCCAGTGCTGGCGTTAGATGGAGGTCCTGATGGATTAATCCTTTACCGTCGGTTAGCCGAGCAGCTTAGCCGGCTTAAGCCAGTATCCCCGCGTCTAGTAGGGCTGGAGGTTGGACAAGGGCAAGCGCAGGATGTTGCGGCTATGCTTCGGGAGAAAGGCTTATGGGAGGATATCCGAATCATTCAGGATCTGGCTGGGATAGAGCGGCATGTGATAGCGATTCGGTGGTAAATGAGACGCTCTTACAGAGAATGAATAGAGCTGAGAGTGTGTTGCTAGATTCATAGAAAAAATAATAGATTCGTAGGTTTAACTCCTTTCCCTCCTGGCCATACTTGGACTAGGTAAGAGAAAGGGGTTTTCTTTTATGGTCAAGCGCATATCATTCCGTCCTTATTTATTCGTAGCTTTCGCAATTATGGTGATGATGTTTTGTTGGGAGTCTAACCGAATTCAAGCTGCACTCTTGGATTCTTCTATACCGGAAGATGCTATACGGATCCGCATTCTGGCTAACTCCGATTCACCGCAGGATCAATGGATCAAGCGTGAAGTGCAGAATGAGGTTGTTCAAGAAATCAGTACATGGGTAATGGATCCCAATGGATTAGAAGAAGCCCGTGCTACTATAGCGGCGAACATCCCGGCACTTGCAAGCCTGGTTGAAGAGGTGCTAGTAAACAATGGGTATACCATGGAATACAAAGTTGAATTAGGTCAAGTGTCTTTTCCTGCGAAACAATTCGGTAATAAAATATATCCTGCAGGGGAGTACGAGGCATTGCGAATTGTTTTGGGCAGCGGAGAAGGGCAGAACTGGTGGTGTGTGTTGTTTCCCCCGCTATGCTTCGTAGGTGTGAAGGCTAAATCAGCGGAAGCAAGTGCAGCAGCGCCTGTGCCAGCAGCAAATGGGAAGAATACGGCAAATAAAACGGTGGAAAAAACAAGTACACCAAACGTGAAGACCGCTTCTGTGGCTGCAGTCAAAGGGAACGAGAGTACAAACACGGCAAGTAAAGCGAAAACAGGTACAGCCACTGTAGTAAGCGGGAAAGCCGTTGCAGATGCAGGGGCCATAATCGATGGTAACGCCGCTCCTAAAGCGGAAGTGAAATTCTTCTTATGGGAAGTAACTAAGAAAATAACCATGAAGGTGAAAAGCTTGTTTGCTTAAGTCAAGATGACAGCTTATTCATGAAGCGATATACTAATGGGATTAGCTATTACTTGATGAGTAAGGATGTATCGCGAACTATGACGAAATATTGGACCGTTGATCCGGAAGGAATAACCGGACAATCTACAGATTTATACAAGATAGAGGAAGCGGGTAGACTACTCGCAGCAGGCGAGATTGTAGCGTTTCCGACTGAGACGGTGTATGGTCTGGGGGCGGACGCGACGAACTCGGCAGCGGTAGAGGCCGTGTTCGTGGCCAAAGGCCGCCCCTCCGACAATCCGCTCATCGTGCACATCGCGGATTGGGAGCAGTTGGACGGGCTCGTCGCCGAAGTCAGCGACGCCGCCCGCCGCTTGATGGCCCGGTTCTGGCCCGGGCCGCTCACGCTCGTGCTGCCGGCGCGGCCCGGCGCCGTGTCACCCCGTGTCACGGCCGGTCTCGCGACCGTGGCCGTGCGGATGCCTGCCCACCCGGTGGCGCAGGCGCTCATTCGGGCGGCGGGCTGCCCCGTGGCGGCTCCGAGCGGGAACCGCTCGGGGCGCCCCAGCCCGACATTGGCGGCGCACGTCCGCGAGGACTTGGACGGGCGCATCGCGGGGCTGGTCGACGGCGGGCCGACCGGCGTAGGGCTCGAGTCGACCGTCGTCGAGGTCGTCGGCGATCGCGTGCATGTGCTCCGGCCAGGCGGTGTGACCGCGGACCAATTGCGTGCAGCGGTGCCCGATTGCACCGTGGAGGATTACGGTGTCGAGCCTGATCCTGATCCTGTTACATCTATTCCGAAATCCCCCGGAATCAAATATACCCATTACGCCCCTAGAGGTGAAATGACGGTTGTCAGGCGGCAGGAGGATTATTCGCCGCAACTATCTTCTTCTTCACAAAAAGATCCAGTTCGAGAGTGGATTCAATCTCAGGTAAACGAAGCGCGTATTCGAGGGGAACGAACAGGTGTTCTGTCCATGCAAGAACGAGCTTCTCACTACGATGCGGATCTGGTTATTGGCTGTGGAGGACCTGACGATTTGGAAACAGCAGCGCATCTCTTGTACGCAGCACTGCGCCAATTCGATGAGCAGGGGATTACCTCGATATGGGCGGAAGCTTATCCTATCGATGGAATTGGAACCGCATTGATGAACCGAATGGTGAAGGCAGCCGGAGGGCGAGTGGTCACCGTATCCCATTAAAAGCTTGGCCAGATTTTCGAACATGTTTCCCCCTTTGTCCGCATATGTTGTTTAGGAACATAGGACAGGACCTTTGGGGGAGATTGCATGCAAGTTGTTACCGCTTCTGCTGCCGCAGGGCAGCTATTAACGATACTCATGATGGCCGTTGCGCTGGGCATGGATGCATTCTCATTGGGGATCGGCATTGGGCTCAAGGGAATACGGTTTTTGCATATTCTTAGAATAAGTTTCGTAATCGCCTTGTTCCATGTTATCATGCCATTGACGGGAATGTTCATGGGGCAATACGTAAGCACGATACTCGGAGATGTAGCTATGTTGGCCGGAGGAGGGTTGCTCCTTCTTTTAGGTGTACACATGGTGTACACCTCATTCAGCAATAAGGATACGGTCGTTATTGATTATCGCTCCATATGGGGGGTTCTCTTATTTTCACTTAGTGTGAGTATCGATTCCTTATCGGTTGGGGTATCACTTGGTCTTTTTGCCACAGATATTATTATGACGGTACTGCTGTTCGGTCTGTTTGGCG
The DNA here is from genome assembly GCF_059692235.1 of Paenibacillus sp. J2R1T-4. Classification (NCBI taxonomy): domain Bacteria; kingdom Bacillati; phylum Bacillota; class Bacilli; order Caryophanales; family Paenibacillaceae; genus Paenibacillus; species Paenibacillus sp. J2R1T-4. Next base: position 18,799 of record NZ_JCAUBA010000018.1, read on the forward strand.
GTGTAATGTCCGTTCTGGGCTTACTGGTTGGAAGGAATGCTGGCAAATGGGCGGGACAGTACGGAGAAGCACTTGGCGGCATTATACTGATTGCTTTCGGAATCCGATTTCTAATATAAAGGGGAGAGAATCATGCGCGAGCAGCATATTTTATTCGTTTGCACCGGTAATACATGCCGCAGTCCGATGGCAGAAGGGTTATTCCGGCGAATGGCGGAGCAGGAGGGGCATTCGTGGCAAGTTCGCTCAGCAGGAGTGTCTGCTTTCGGGGGGTCACCCATATCAACACATTCGTCTACTATCCTGAGGAATAAAGGAGCCAAGGCCAAAGGGCAGTCCGACTTATTGACAGGTGACAAGATAGAATGGGCCGATCTTATTCTAACGATGACCTCATCCCATAAACAATTGGTTATGCGCCAGTTTCCGGACACGGTGGATAAAGTATTTACGCTCAAAGAATACGTTCAAGATGATCCCCGTGTATTAAGTTTAATGGCAGAGCGAGGAGAATTGGAGTCCGAGCTGCAGATTAAGCAAGTCTTGTCTCAACAAATAAGCAATGAGGATCTACGCAGGCTGGACATGCTGGAGCGCCAGTTACCAGATCCGGATATCGCCGATCCGTTCGGCGGTTCGTTACAGGATTACGAAGCTTGTGCCTTAGAAATTGAACAAGCTCTCAGGATCCTGCTTCTTAAGCTGCAAAAACAATTGTAATGCTTCATAGCAGATTTGTGCCCACACTTTTAGGTTTACTCATCAACAAAGAGGAAGCAACCCGCTTCCTCTCCCACTAAAAGACTTGTTTAATCCCTCACTTATTCAGCATGGACACGGCACGCTCCACAATTCGATTCCCCGTATCTCCAGGTATTCTGCTATTACTCGTAATACGAGGCTCGTAGCCCCCATTATTGATAGCCTCTTGGGGACATATGTATCCCACAACATGGCCGCTGCATAATTCATTGACCATTGTGAATGGAGCTTGCGATTGGGCTTTGATCTGCAGTCCGAATTCAACGAATAGTTCTGCAGGAACTCCTACGAGGGCAACGGGACCAAGCTTGAATGTTTGGACCTCAACATCCGCCTGAGTCTCACAATCAAGCGAATTCAGAAGCTCAGCGGCAAAAGCCTTGTCTATATTGGTTACTGAATCACTCTGCATAATGTCGCGGGCATCCAATACTTCTTCAGCTGCAGGGCGGCGGTAATCGATTGTGAAATATTGCTGATCCGTTTCGATCTCTAAAGTCTCTTCTGTCGAGATTTTTTCTCTCACCTTAATGACTTCCCCTGCTAGAATACGGCCCATCATCTTATAGTAATTTGGTTTTCTCCTCATTTTACCACTTACATCCAGATGGTTAATATTGCCGCTAGCCCCCATAAAGAACAGACTGACTAAGGAATCTCCGTAAGTCCCCTTAAGCACAGCACTTAGCTCACCTGGGAAGTCAGCGCAAAATTCCGTTCCTCCAACGGTATCTGTATGGCAAGTATAATTACTTATAATTCCAATGGGATTACCGGCAGCGTCATCCATTCGCACAACCAACAGTTCGGTGTCAATAGGGCCCTCAGGCTTTACGATCTCGGGGTTCAAAATACCCGGATTGGTCTTTAAGCTTCCGTCCTTCATCCAGAATCGTCGGTTAAAGGCGATGTCCCCCTCTTGCCCAATGCCGCAACCTATACGGGCCTCTTGCCGTGCATGATAGGCCGTGATGATCGCCTCCGTGGCACGCTCTGCGAGAAACTCCAAATAACCCTGATCCGCCGACAGGAAGGTGGTAGTGAATACGGGGCCCCCTGTATGCGTATGAGTCGCCGCAATCATGATCGCAGCACCGGCTATACCTACAGCCTCTTGGACTCTTCTTCTAACTTCATCCGTCACATAAGGATGGACGAATAAACTATCCAGAACGAGCAGCGCCAGAACTTTTCCTTCCGATTCAATCACACATGCTTTCGCAAACAGTCTGTCCTTGATACCTGTAGCCTTTCGGTCTTCAAAGTAACCGGGAATCGTACTTCCAAGCGTCGGAGTAATATCGATTTCGAACATGCCGCATTTCATATGTATCCTCATCCTTTCTTTTCCTAGAATGAACCCAGCCTATATTCATAATAGTCGGTTCTGGTGCCAAATTCTTTGTCATATCGATCACATATTTTGCACTTTTTGGTTAAGGCTGAATATGATGTCCATGTCTTTACACCGATTCACGAATGCGGTATGATGGAAGCAAGATGTTGGACTCGATGTAACTGGCGACAAGCGGGGATTACCCCAATGGAGCATCGAGACATACGGCCGGTCGCCTGGGCAAGAGCAACGAACGTTTTCGGACGGTCGGTTTGCTCTTTTTTTCATCTTAGCCTTCCTTTCGGTTATACTAGTACCATAAAGTCTAAGTTGAAATAACTTTGCTCTCGCAAAGCATGAAGGAGACACGAGTCCTATGAAAATCGCTATTGGAGCAGACCACGCTGGTTTCCGGTTGAAAGACGAAGTGATCGAGTTCCTGAAGAAGGAAGGGCATGAAGTCGAGGATTTTGGTTGCCATTGTGCAGATTCCATTGACTATCCTGACTACGCTTTACCCGTATGTGAACAAGTCGTAGAAGGCACAGCAGACCGAGGCATTCTCATTTGCGGTACTGGGATTGGGATGTCGATCGCAGCGAACAAGGTAAAAGGTATTCGTTGCGCACTCGTGCATGATCTATTCTCGGCCAAAGCTACAAGAGAGCATAATAACTCCAATGTGTTGGCTATGGGGGAGCGGGTAATCGGTCCGGGTGTTGCTATTGAAATCATAAAAGTATGGTTGGACACAGCTTTCTCTGAAGGACCCCGCCATATTAACCGCATCCAGAAAATCAAAAACTTGGAAGATCGTTCGGTATGATTACTCAACAAGTGGAGCAGGTATTACGCGAGCTTGTACAGGCGGGCGGTATCGGTCTGGGGCAAATAGTCGTAATAGGCACCAGCACAAGTGAAGTCGTGGGCCAGCATATTGGAACAGCAGGAACGGAAGATGTGGCGCAGGCGATTTTCCACGCTGTCGAGAACGTCCGTCAAGAGGTTGGGTTCCAGCCCGCCTATCAATGCTGCGAGCATCTGAATCGCGCACTAGTGATTGAGCGTGATCTGTTTCACTTGCACCCTACGCTTGAGGAAGTGTCGGCCGTGCCGGTTAGACAAGCGGGAGGATCCATGGCTGCTTATGCTTTTCGCCATTTGTCTAATCCATGTTTGGTCGAATCGATTCAAGCGCATGCAGGTCTTGATATCGGGGACACGTTCATCGGGATGCATCTCCGTCGTGTAGCCGTTCCAGTCCGACCCTCGATCCGTACAATCGGACAGGCGCATGTTACGATGGCTTATACCCGGCCGAGATTGATCGGTGGAGTGCGAGCTGTATATATAGTCGAACAAGAAGTTTAATTATACACATTCATCATACTGTGGGAGGAATTATTGAAATGGAAAATTTACGCAAATCGGATCCGAAAATTCTAGAAGCGATTCAACTGGAGAGAGGCCGCCAGCAAGATAAAATCGAGCTTATTGCCTCTGAGAACTTTGTTAGCGAAGCTGTCATGGAGGCCATGGGCACTGTATTGACGAATAAATATGCGGAAGGCTACCCGGGAAAACGTTATTATGGCGGCTGTGAATATGTAGACATCGTAGAGACCATTGCTCGTGATCGTGCAAAAGAGCTATTCGGTGCAGAGCATGCGAACGTACAGCCTCACTCCGGCGCGCAAGCGAATTTAGCCGTATATTTGGCCGCTCTTAATCCGGGAGATACGGTTCTGGGTATGAACTTGGCTCACGGTGGTCACTTGACACACGGAAGTCCGGTCAATGCATCAGGATTGCTATACAACTTCGTGGCTTACGGTGTTAACGAGAAGGATTTCCGCATTGATTATGATGAAGTCCGCAAGCTTGCATTCAAGCACAAGCCAAGAATGATCGTAGCGGGCGCAAGTGCGTATCCGCGTATTATTGATTTTGCAACGCTTGGCCAAATTGCAAATGATGTTGGCGCGTTATTCATGGTTGACATGGCGCATATCGCTGGATTGGTAGCTTCTGGTCTTCATCCAAGCCCGGTTCCTCATGCTCATTTTGTTACTACAACTACACACAAGACGCTTCGCGGCCCTCGCGGAGGTATGATTCTATGCCGCAAATCCTGGGCGCAAGCGATCGATAAAGCCGTATTCCCTGGAACACAGGGCGGACCTCTAATGCATGTGATCGCCGCGAAGGCTGTCGCTTTCGGTGAGGCGCTTCAACCTGAATTTGCGACTTACAGCCGCAATGTAATAAGCAATGCGCAAGTGCTTGCAGAAGCGTTGGCAGCGGAAGGGTTGAATGTTGTATCCGGCGGCACGGACAATCACCTGATGATGGTCGACCTCCGCAACATCAACATCAGCGGTAAAGATGCGGAGCATGTACTTGATGAAATAGGCGTCACGGTGAACAAGAATGCCATTCCATTCGATCCAACAAGCCCGTTCGTAACAAGCGGAATCCGCATTGGTACCCCTGCAGCGACAAGCCGCGGTTTTGATGCGGAGGCTATGAAGCAAATTGCCAAGATTATTGGCATGACGCTTAAGAATCCGAAGGATGAGGCTATTCTTAACGAAGCTCGCGGCTTGGTGAAACAATTGACTAGCCGATTCCCTATGTACGAGAACCTTGGGTATTAAGTTTTTGCAGCACTAGAGGGCAGCTAACGCTGACCCTCTTTTTTTGATAAAAGGTTGTCGTGTAAATGTATCGTGCAACGCATAAAATACAATGCTATAATAGGACGGTATTTGCCTTCAACGTAGTTAAAGTCTATGCTTACGAAGAAACGTTACCTCGGTAAAGCTGTAGGAGGATTCCCCATGAGTAAAGTTTACGTATGTGACCATCCCTTAATTCAACACAAGCTCACATACATACGAGATGAGAACACGACCACCAAAGATTTCCGTGAGTTAGTGGATGAAGTGGCTACATTGATGGCCTACGAAATAACTAGAAATATTCCTTTAGAGCTTGTGAAAGTAAAAACACCAGTAAGTGTGGCGGAGTGCCGCATCATCTCCGGACGCATGCTGGGTTTGATTCCTATTCTGCGCGCGGGACTCGGTATGGTGGATGGAATCTTGAAGCTGATTCCTGCTGCCAAGGTCGGCCATGTTGGATTGTATCGGGATCCAGAAACCTTACAGCCTGTTGAATATTACGTCAAGCTTCCTATTGATGTGGAAGAGCGTGAGCTGATCGTGATAGATCCGATGCTCGCTACTGGCGGCTCTGCTATAGCAGCCATCGATGCCTTGAAGGGCCGGCAATGCAATCAGATTAAACTGATGTGTTTAATTGCAGCACCTGAAGGGATTGAAGCTGTTCAGCAAGCACATCCCGATGTGGATATTTATGTCGCGGCTATTGATGATTACTTGGATGATCACGGTTATATCGTTCCAGGACTGGGCGATGCTGGAGACAGGCTTTTTGGTACCAAATAAATAAAAGTTGGAAGCTCATGGGAAAAGGAGAATTGGATAATGAAACGCCTTAAAATCATGACTATATTCGGGACAAGACCAGAAGCCGTCAAGATGGCTCCGCTCATTCTCGAATTGGAGAAACATACTGAGCATATAGAGTCACTGGTCTGTGTGACCGCTCAACACCGCGAGATGCTGGATCAGGTTTTGGACATTTTTAAGATTAAGCCCGATTTCGATCTCGATGTAATGAAACCAGGCCAAACGTTAAACGAAGTCACCATTCGTGTGCTGCAGGGCTTGGAGCCGGTCTTTATAGAGGCCAAACCAGACCTCATTCTGGTGCATGGGGACACATTAACCTCGTTTGTTGCCAGCTACGCTGCTTTTCTTCAACAAATAGCAGTTGGCCACGTAGAGGCTGGACTGCGCACGTGGAATAAATATTCTCCGTATCCCGAAGAGATGAACAGACAATTAACCGGTGTGCTCGCTGATCTTCATTTTGCGCCTACAGACTGGTCCGCTGGTAATCTTAGAAGAGAGAACAAGTCGGATGCTGCCATTTACATAACAGGCAATACGGTGACGGATGTAGCCCAATATACAGTATCGGAAGGTTACTCTCATCCTGTGCTGGACTGGGTCGGTGATAGACGTCTGATTCTTATGACTGCGCATAGACGTGAGAATCAGGGAGAACCTCATCAGAATATTTTCCGAGCAGTCAAACGGTTAGCGGAAGAATTCGAAGATGTCGCCATTGTATACCCGGTTCATCCAAGCCCTGCAGTCAAAGGTCCAGCCCATGAGATGTTAGGCGGTCACCCAAGAATTAAGCTCGTAGAACCGCTTGATTTAGTAGAAATGTACAACTTCTTCCCGCGCACTCACTTGATCCTGACGGATTCTGGAGGTATTCAGGAGGAGGCCCCATCGTTCGGGATCCCGGTATTAGTGCTTCGAGATACAACGGAACGCCCGGAAGGGGTAGGCGCCGGAACGTTAGAGCTTGTGGGTACGGATGAAGAACTGATCTACAACCGAGCCAAGGCACTTCTTACTGATGAAGCAGCGTATACTCGTATGAGTAAAGCCACCAACCCCTACGGAGATGGGCAAGCATCAGGACGAATTGTACAAGGCATCTTGCACCACTTTGGCCGGATTAACGAGAAACCGGAGCCGTTCACAACCTAGTTGTGAAAAGAATGTTAACTCCTGTCGATAAACCAAACAGTTCTACTGTACGCTGTTTGCTTCCAAAATCCCGAGAGGCGTTGTGCCACAAGGAAAGTTAGGCAAACCGTTCACATAATGTTTGAATTTATTAGAATTGACAAACATTGTCCCGCTTCGATACAATAAGTGAGGATTGTGAGGTCTCTCATCTTGGGGAAACGATATATTTCCATCGGAGGAGGCAGGGACATTGAGTAAGCCCCGTTCACAAGATAATCCATGGAAAGCTGTCGGGCTGGTTAGCGCTATTGGCGTGGAACTGGTCGTTTGCATGCTGGTCGGTTTTTTTGGCGGCCGTTATTTAAGCGATTTGCAAGGCGGGCAGACCATATGGATTGTCGTCGGCATTATGGCAGGCTTTCTTGTCGGAGTAGCTGGCATCTATTACTTACTTAGATTTTACACGGAGGGCTCTGATTCGAATGGATGACTTCACGGCCCATCTGAAAGCGGTACAAAAGTTTACCCTGTTTTGGTTGTCCTTTTGTTTCTTCTCTTGGGTAGTTCTACCTGATTATAGGGATTATTCCATGGGCCTCATTGTGGGGTCGGCTGTCAGTTGGATGAATGCCCAGTACCTGGCATTGAAACTCCGCCAATTGACAAAGGCTGTAGTGGAGAAGACGAATCGCAAGGTGAATCTCGGCTTCATTACAAGGGCTTCCACTTCTTTGCTTGCTATCGTGGTAGCGGCGAAGAACCCGGAACAAATCGCATTGTCCACAACTCTTGCAGGATTATTTATCGTGCAATTGGCAACACTCCTACTGGGTATTGTTTCTAATGTCAGGAGGAAGTAAGTCATATTTCTGCGGAAAGGGGTGAAAATTACTGCATGCATCATTCGGTTATTGTAACATTGGGTGGGATTAAATTTGACTTGACTACGCTCTTCATGGTCACGCTCACTTGTCTCATCGTCTTCATTCTTGCCATCCTTGGAACGCGTAAGCTTTCTGTAACTAAACCAGGCAAGATGCAAAACTTTATAGAGTGGATTGTAGAATTCGTTCAAGGTCTGATCGGCAGCACTATGGATGTGAAAAAAGGACAAGCATTTCTTATGCTTGGCATTACCCTGATCATGTTCATCTTCGTTGGGAATATGTTAGGCCTTCCGTTCCCGATTATCACGGAGCACGAGAGCACCTTCTCCTTCCTGGGACAAGAAGTAGTTACACAAGCTAATCTTAATGACGCTCACGATAAGGGCGATCACGGTGTTGGCCTCGTCTGGTGGAAATCACCTACTGCTGACGCTTCAGTGACAATGGGTCTCGCGCTCATGATTATCGTGCTGACTCACTACTTAGGATTAATCAAGAACACCAAGCAATACTTGCATCACTATATTGAGCCGCACTGGGCGTTTTTCCCGCTAGCGGTTATCAAGGAAGTTTCCAAGCTTCTTACGCTCGGCTTGCGTCTATTCGGTAACATTTATGCGGGTGAGGTATTAATCACGGTTATCCTCATGGCAGGCGTTGCCGGAATTCTACCGCTGATTGTATGGCAAGGATTCAGTATGTTTGTCGGGGCCATTCAGGCGTTCGTCTTTACAATCCTGACTATGGTGTACATTTCCCAGAATCTCAAGCACGAAGAGCACCATCATTAAGTAATGGCTTTAGGCCTACCGCTAAGAGCGGTACGTTCATATAGCAACAAAAAAATTGGTAACCTATTTGAGGAGGAACATTAAAATGGAATTTCTTGCAGCAGCAATTGCAATTGGTCTTGGCGCATTGGGCGCAGGTATTGGTAACGGTTTGATCGTAGGTCGCGCACTTGAAGGTATTTCCCGTCAACCTGAGCTTCGCGGTACTTTGCAAACAACTATGTTTATCGGTATTGGTCTAGTAGAAGCATTGCCAGTTATCTCCCTCGTATTTGCATTGCTTTACACTTTCGTACTTTAATACAGGACGTGGCGGGGAAGGTTGCGGCTTCCGCGCCTTCATTTTGCCGCCACAACACCGCTCAGAAGGGAGTGACCCGAGTTGACTTTTTTATGGACATCGTTTGTATATTCAATCGCAGCTTTCTTGGTCTTAATGTGGCTGCTTAAGAAGTTTGCGTTTGGTCCCTTATTCGGGATGATGGAGAAGCGTCAAGCGCTAATTCATGAACAAATATCAACAGCTGAGAAGAACCGCGCTGAATCCGAGCGTCTGGTGAATGAACAGAAACAAGCCATCCAAGCGGCTCGCAAGGATGCTTATGATTTGATCGAACAAGCTAAAGTAACGAGTACTCGTCAGGCTGACGATATTCTTGCTCAAGCTAGAGAAGAAGCTTCCCGTATCAAGAATGAGGCTTTGAACGACATTGAGAACGAAAAGAACAAAGCGATCGCAGCACTGCGCAGTCAAGTTAGCGCTATGTCCGTTATGATTGCTTCCAAGATTATTGATAAGCAAGTAGATGAGAAGTCCCAGCAAGAACTGATTGACCAATACCTGAAAGAGGTAGGGGGCAATGTATGAGCAGGGAAACGATCGTAGCCAAACGTTACGCGAAGGCGCTATTTGAAGTCGCCTTAGGCCAAGGCAGCGTAGCGCAGGTGGAGGAAGAGCTCAAGGGAATCCTGCAAGTGATTCGTGAGAACGCCGACTACGGGAAACTGCTTGAACATCCGAACATCTCCACCGACGTCAAGATGCAGCTTCTAAAGGAAGCATTTGAGGGTAAAGTGTCAGCAGCGGTGCTTAACACTATGCAGCTGCTCGTGGAAAGAAGAAGAGAATCCGTACTTGAGGATCTTGTAGATAGTTATGTAAAGGTTGCGAATGAGTCATTGGGTCAAGCTAACGCTACCGTGTACAGCGCATACCCGCTGACAGAAGCAGAATCGCAACAGATCACTAATCGGTTTGGTCAATTGACAGGCAAACGAATCCGCGTTTCAAATGTGGTTGACGCCAGCCTGCTCGGAGGAATCCAAGTCCGCATAGGTGATCGACTCTATGATGGCAGCTTATCCGGTAAGCTTCAACGTTTGGAGAAAGCTTTGAAGCAAGCTTAAGCGTTCACTATGTAAGTAATAGGCTATATTTGTAGAAATGCATGTTGTATAAGGACTAAGTTAGGGGTGAATTTCGTTGAGTATCAGACCTGAAGAAATCAGCACTCTGATTAAAAAGCAAATCGAACAGTTCAAGTCCGACATTCAAGTCGTTGATGTAGGTACTGTAATTCAAGTAGGCGACGGGATCGCTCGTGCTCACGGCCTGGAGAACGTTATGGCGGGCGAGTTGCTTGAATTCGCAAATGGCGTAGTAGGTATGGCTCTTAACCTTGAAGAAGATAATGTCGGTATTGTTATCTTGGGACCTTACACGGACATTCGTGAAGGCGACCAAGTTAAACGTACAGGCAGAATCATGGAAGTTCCGGTAGGCGAAGCTTTGTTGGGCCGTGTAGTAAATGCTCTAGGACTTCCAGTTGACGGCAAAGGTCCAATTAACACAACTTCGTTCCGACCAGTAGAAAGTAATGCACCAGGTGTTATCGATCGTAAATCGGTTCATGAGCCTATGCAAACAGGTATCAAAGCGATCGATGCCATGGTGCCGATTGGCCGTGGTCAACGTGAGCTTATTATCGGTGACCGTCAAACAGGTAAAACATCGATTGCGCTTGACACCATCATTAACCAAAAAGGCAACGGAGTAATCTGTATCTATGTTGCCATCGGACAAAAGCAGTCTACAGTTGCGAACGTAGTAGAAACATTACGTCGTCAAGGCGCAATGGAGTATACCATTGTAGTAACTGCAGGTGCTTCCGAGCCGTCTCCTTTGTTGTTCCTGGCTCCTTATGCTGGCGCAGCAATGGGTGAATACTTCATGTTCAAGGGTCAACATGCGTTGATCATTTATGATGACTTGTCGAAGCAAGCTGCTGCATACCGTGAGTTGTCCTTGCTGCTAAGACGTCCTCCAGGACGCGAAGCTTATCCGGGTGACGTTTTCTACTTGCACTCCCGTTTGCTTGAGCGCGCTGCGAAGCTGAACGATGAACTGGGTGGCGGTTCTTTGACTGCATTGCCGTTCATTGAGACTCAAGCTTCCGACGTATCCGCTTATATTCCTACGAACGTGATTTCGATCACGGACGGACAGATTTTCTTGGAATCTGACTTGTTCAACTCCGGACAACGCCCAGCGATCAACGTTGGTATTTCCGTATCCCGTGTAGGGGGTTCCGCACAAATCAAAGCAATGAAGAAGGTTGCTGGATCTTTGAAGCTGGACTTGGCTCAATACCGTGAGTTAGCCGCATTTGCACAATTCGGTTCTGACTTGGATAAGAGCACACAAGCTCGTCTGAGTCGCGGTGAGCGTACGCTTGAAATTCTGAAGCAACCGAACAACCAACCTTTGCCGGTTGAGAAGCAAGTACTAAGTATTTATACGGTAGTTAGAGGACATTTGGATGACATTCCAGTTCAAGACGTTCTGCGTTTTGACCGCGAGTTCCTTGCTTTCGTGGATGCTAATTATCCGCAGGTATATGCTTCGATCCGGGATACCAAAGATCTACAGCCAGATAATGAAAAAGCGTTGGTGGAAGCGATCGGCAAGTTCAAAAAGGGATTTGCTCCATCAGCTTAACCGATAAAACGGTTTGTATAGGCGGATGTTACTTAAGCATCCGCTTCTTGCAAGCTTGCGTACTGCTTACGAAGTTAACTTTCCTATCGGGAAAGTTCGGAGGTGAAATGCATGGCAAAAGGAATGCGCGATATTAAACGCCAAATTAAGAGCGTTCAAAATACGAAGCAAATTACTAAGGCAATGGAAATGGTAGCGGCAGCTAAATTAAGACGCTCCCAGGAAGCTGCAACAGCAGCTCGTCCATATGCTGAGAAGATTCAAGAGGTTGTAAGCAGCATTGCTTCAGGCACCAAGGGGATTAAGAATCCTATTCTTGTCTCTCGTGAGATTAAGAAAACCGGCTACCTCGTTATTACATCGGATCGGGGTCTGGCTGGAGGGTACAACTCCAATCTATTGCGTAAATTAGTGTTGACCATTCGCGAAAACCATAAATCAAGCAATGAGTATGAGATTATGGTGGTAGGGCGTAGAGGTCGGGATTTTTTTAAGAAACGCAATATGCCTGTGCTAGATGAGGTAACTGGTTTATCGGATGCACCTAAGTTTTCGGATATTAAAGAGCTCGCTTCCAGAGCGGTTACTAACTACACTTTAGGTGTTTACGATCAGTTGTATATCGTCTATAACAAATTCCACAATGCCATATCTCAAGAACCTGTCTTAAATAGACTTTTACCGTTGGAAGTAGAAGGAAGCTCAGCTGCGACTGGTGCTAACTATGAGTACGAGCCATCCCCGGAAGAAGTACTGGATGTTTTGCTGCCGAAATATGCAGAAACTTTAATATTCAGTGCTTTACTGGAAGGTAAGGCGAGTGAATTCGGCGCCAGAATGACAGCTATGGGGAATGCTACCAAAAACGCGAATGAAATGGTATCACGGTTGACTTTAGTTTATAACCGTGCACGCCAAGCTTCCATTACGCAGGAAATTTCGGAGATTGTGGCTGGAGCGAGTGCTCAGTCGTAAAGCATGCTTTCGAAATAACTTTTCTTCAAAAAGTTGTAGGAGGAAACAAGATGAATAAAGGACGCGTGTTGCAGGTAACGGGACCTGTTGTCGATATCGAATTCGAAAAAGGTAACCTGCCGAAAATTTTTAATGCGGTCAAAATCGAGAAACAATCGGAAGGTCCAAGCGAGCCTACAATCAACCTTACTGTTGAAGTAGCCACTCACTTAGGCGATAACGTAGCGCGTTGTATTGCTATGTCGTCTACGGATGGTTTGGTGCGAGGCACAGAAGCGGTTGATACTGGCGTTCCAATCAGCGTTCCAGTAGGCGCAGCAACACTTGGCCGCGTATTTAACGTATTGGGTCAACCCATTGATAACGCTGGTGAGGTAGTATCCGAAACGGTGAACCCAATCCACAGACAAGCTCCTGCATTCGATGAATTATCTGTTCAAGCGGAAATACTTGAAACAGGGATCAAGGTTGTAGACTTGCTAGCGCCATACGCAAAGGGTGGTAAAATCGGACTCTTCGGCGGTGCGGGTGTAGGTAAAACCGTATTGATTCAAGAGTTGATCAACAACATTGCACAAGAGCACGGCGGGATCTCCGTATTCGCAGGTGTTGGTGAGAGAACTCGTGAAGGAAATGACTTGTACCACGAGATGAAAGATTCAGGCGTTATCAGCAAGACGGCAATGGTGTTCGGTCAAATGAACGAGCCTCCTGGAGCGCGTGCTCGCGTTGCCTTGACTGGTCTTACAATGGCTGAGTACTTCCGTGATACAGAAGGTAAAGACGTTCTCTTGTTCGTAGATAACATCTTCCGCTTTACACAAGCCGGTTCCGAGGTTTCGGCCTTGTTGGGCCGTATGCCATCGGCGGTTGGTTACCAACCAACGCTTGCTACGGAAATGGGTGGTCTGCAAGAACGTATTACCTCCACCAAGAAGGGTTCTGTTACATCCATTCAAGCGATTTATGTTCCTGCGGATGACTACACGGATCCAGCTCCAGCAACAACGTTTGCTCACTTGGACGCTACTACTAACCTAGAGCGTAAAATTTCCGAGATGGGGATCTATCCTGCGGTTGACCCGTTGGCTTCAAGCTCACGCTTGCTGCAACCGGACATCGTAGGGGAAGAGCACTATAACGTTGCTCAAGGCGTTAAACGGATTTTGCAGCGTTACAAGGAATTGCAAGATATTATCGCGATTCTTGGTATGGACGAATTGTCGGATGACGATAAAATTATCGTTAGCCGTGCCCGTAAAATTCAACGTTACTTGTCCCAAGCGTTCCACGTTGCTGAGCAATTCAACGGGTTCCCAGGACAATACGTTCCAGTTAAAGAAACCGTTCGTTCCTTCAAGGAAATCTTGGAAGGCAAACATGATGATTTGCCTGAAGCAGCTTTCTTGTTCGTAGGTGCGATCGAAGAAGCGGTTGAAAAAGCTAAAAGCATGAAGTAATAGGAACTGTGCCGGTCAAGGACGTTTAGACATAGACTTTTTGACCGGCAAGATCCGTGTAGGCTTACGATGAAGCTTTCTTACCGAAAGCTCTCAGGAGGTATTGGCGTGAGTACTTTTTTATTGGAAGTGGTAACGCCTGAGCGTGTAGTGTATGCCCAGGATGTGAATATGGTCAGTGTAAAAGGTGTATCCGGTGAGCTTGGTATATTACCAAATCACATTCCGTTAGTCACACCGTTGAAGATTGCTCCGATCACGATTAAACGTGGCGGTGCAACGGAGGTTATGGCTGTGAACGGGGGCTTCATGGAGGTTCGGAAGGACAAGGTTGTTATTTTGGCTGAATCCGCAGAACGTCCTGGCGATATTGATATCGAGCGTGCAAGAACGGCTAAAGAGCGCGCAGAGAAACGAATCGCTGGCAAGCAGGATGAAATTGATTTCCGTCGCGCGGAAATGTCTCTGCAAAGAGCAATGAACCGTTTGGACGTCTCCACAAGAAGGTAACAAGCAAAAGCAAAGGATTTCGGTCCTTTGCTTTTTTTGCTTTTTTACAAAGCTTTGTATGATCTACATCATTATGGTAAATGAATAACGGAAGGGACAATTAAAGGACAGGTTGTACTTTCAGTTGTACATAGACGTTTATAGGTGCTTTTGGTATAATTGTGTGGGTGTTTAAAAGAGAAATCAGAACTATTTATAAAGAATGAATAGTACCCTAACCCGAGTTAAGCAACTGCTCCATTGCAGATGGTTAGCTTGAAAGTATGGATCTCTTCACTCAATTGTTTAATGGAGGCGATGGTATGGCGCTGTACACGAACAATTATGTCTTTGTGGCCATTTTTCTTGCGTTGGGAATATTGCTTCCCATTGTGGCGCTGACGGTAGGACGCTGGCTGAGGCCTAATAAGCCAACCGAGCAGAAGCAAACGACATACGAGAGCGGGAATATACCGATCGGCGACAGTCATGTGCGCTTTAACATTCGGTATTATTTGTTTGCCTTAATGTTTGTAATATTTGATGTGGAAACAGTGTTTATGTATCCATGGGCCGTTGCCTACAACCAGCTTGGGTTATTCGCGCTCATTGAAATGCTGATCTTCGTGCTTTTACTAGTTGTTGGACTTATCTATGCTTGGAAGAAGAAGGTGCTGCAATGGACATCAATCTAGAGACAATTAAGCTAGACGATCAGCAAGAGCTGGAGCGTAATGTCCTTACGACTACGCTGGATCAAGTGAAGGGTTGGGCGCGAAGCAGCTCTTTGTGGCCGCTGACGTTCGGTTTGGCTTGCTGTGCGATTGAGATGATGGGTACAGGGGCGGCACATTATGACTTGGACCGATTCGGTGTAATATTCCGGACTTCTCCCCGTCAATCTGATGTCATGATCGTATCGGGAACAGTCACGAAGAAGATGGCTCCTTTACTGCGCCGATTATATGATCAAATGCCGGAACCCAAATGGGTAATCGCAATGGGCTCCTGCGCTACAGCTGGTGGTCCTTATATACGTTCTTATGCTGTAGTGAAGGGCGTAGATCAGATCGTTCCTGTTGATGTCTATATTCCTGGCTGTCCGCCGAATCCGGCGGCTCTTATTTATGGAATTAACAAGCTCCAGGAGAAAATTCGATACGAAGCGAAGACCGGGAAGAAGGTGATCAACCGATGAGCGACGATTCGAATGAAAATAAAGAAGAAAGCGTAACCAATAAACCTGAAAACGCAACTCCTTCCTCAGAAGCTGCTGAGTCTGCTGCGGAAACGAAAGAGGTCAAAGCTCCTGGAGTGGAGGATGCTTCTCCTGCCGATGTTGACCCGGAGAAGGAAGCGAAGCTGAAGGCTGCAGCGGAAGCACGAGCAGCCAGAGCAGCAGCCCGCGCAGCGAGGACTGAGGGGGATGGCGACTCTGCAGGGACTCCTGCAACGGCTTCAGAAGGCGGAGAGGACGCGGAAAAGGAAGCCAAAGCCAAGGCGGCAGCGGAAGCACGAGCGGCTAGAGCAGCGGCACGTGCTGCCAAGACGGAGGGTGGAGGTGAAGGCGATTCTGGCGAGCCCAAAGCACCATCACCGAAGCAACCTGTACTTGATCGCGCTGTTCAGTTGATTAAAGATAACGTCGCCGCGGATGCTGTTGTAGAAGCGGTAATCAACGAAAGAGACCGACATCTTCCCGTTATCACCATTAAGAGTGAGAATTGGGCGGAGACTGCAGCTTTTCTAAAAGAAAATGAAGAGCTGTCGCTGCGATATTTGCGCAATTTGTCTGGCGTAGACTACGAAACCCACATGGAAGTTGTGGTGTACTTAATTTCCCTAGATAAGAAGCAAGACTACTGCTTAAAAATAAAAACGGATCGTAACGAACCGTCAGTTCCTTCCGTAACCCCGATATGGGAAACTGCTAATTGGCAGGAGAGAGAAGTGTATGACCTGCTAGGCATCCATTTCTCCGGTCACCCTGACCTGCGGAGAATTATGATGCCTGACGATTGGGTGGGGCATCCGCTTCGCAAAGACTATGAACCGTTTGATCCGGAGGTGTAACTGTTGATTCGTACTGAAGAATTGCTGCTTAATGTGGGACCACAGCATCCCAGTACACACGGGGTGTTCCGGATTATAGTCAAGCTAGACGGTGAAGTCATAACCGAAGCCACACCTGTAGTTGGATACTTGCACCGGGGAACCGAGAAGCTGGCTGAGGATTTGACCTATACCCAAATCATCCCTTATACGGACCGAATGGACTACGTATCGGCGATGACCAATAACTATGTGCTGGTGCATGCAGTTGAGACCCTAATGCAACTGGAAATTCCGGAGCGCGCGCAATATTTGCGTCTAATCGTAATGGAGCTGCAGCGTGTTGCCAGCCACATGGTATGGTGGGGAACCTATTTGCTCGATATCGGGGCGATGAGTCCGTTTCTATTCGCCTTCCGTGATAGAGAAATCATTATCGATCTGTTCAATGAGCTGTGTGGAGCGCGTCTAACATACAACTACATGCGTGTTGGTGGAGTGAAATGGGATGCGCCGGAAGGCTGGATTGAGAAAGTTCGTAACTTCATCCCTTATATGAGAGAGAAGTTAAAAGAATACGATACCCTAGTATCGGGTAATGAAATTTTTCTTGGTCGTATCAAGGGAGTAGGCCAATATGATGCTCAGACGGCCATTGATTATGGGCTCAGTGGAGCCAATCTGCGTTCTACAGGCGTCAAGTGGGACTTGCGTAAAGACCAACCATACAGCATCTATGATCGCTTTCAATTCGATGTGCCAGTGGGCAAGAATGGGGATTGCTATGATCGCTATTTGGTCCGCTTGGAGGAAATTCATCAATCTCTTCGCATCTTGGAGCAAGCTGTTGAACAATTCCCATCGGATGGCGACATCATGGGTAAAGCTCCTCGTATTCTCCGGGCGCCGGAAGGTGAAGTGTATGTTAGGATCGAATCTCCTCGGGGAGAAATCGGTTGTCATATTGTATCCAAAGGTAAAGACAAGCCATATCGCTTAAAGTTCAGAAGACCTTCTTTCGTTAACCTGCAAATTTTGCCGAAACTGTTAGTCGGTCAATCCATGACAAACTTGATTACGATCCTTGGCGGAATTGACATCGTGCTCGGGGAGGTTGACTGTTAATGTTTGGGATTCTCGAAGAGCAACTGACGTGGACTAACTTCGGCATTATGCTTTCCCTTGGCGTGCTGATGTTATTATTAGTATTAGGCTTTGTTACTTACGCCATTTACTTTGAGCGCAAAGTCATTGGTTGGATGCAATTCCGTATCGGCCCTAACCGTACGGGTCCCTTAGGGTTATTACAGTCGGTTGCAGACGTTCTTAAGCTATTGATCAAGGAAGATACGATACCTCGTCAAGCCGAACGGGAATTGTTCATACTCGCACCGATCATTACGTTTGTACCATCATTCGTGGTTTTGGCCACATTCCCTTTTACGTCTACTTGGCAATTCGCTGATTTGAACGTTGGGATCTTGTATTATGCAGCCTTGTCGAGCATTTCGACGATTGGGATTGTATTAGGCGGCTGGGCGTCCAATAACAAGTACTCTTTGTTAGGCGGTATGCGTTCCGCGGCCCAAATGGTCAGCTATGAGATTCCTCTTGTGATCTCTGTTATCGGTGTAATCATGATGACGGGAAGCTTGAATCTTCGTTTAATCGTTGAAGGTCAGCAAGGTTGGTTCTGGGATTGGAACTTCATTCCGCAAATTCTCGGGTTAGTTGTATTCGTAATTGCTGGTGTTTCGGAGCTGAATCGTACCCCATTTGACCTGCCAGAAGCAGAATCAGAGTTGGTAGCTGGATACCATGTGGAGTACAGTGGATTCCGCTTTGCCTTCTTCATGCTGGCAGAGTATGTGTACGTGTTTGCGATATCCGCATTAACAACTATTTTGTTTTTCGGCGGCTGGTATAGTCCCTTTCCGTTCTTGGACTTCATCCCAGGCATTATCTGGTTCTTGCTGAAATTCTCGTTCTTCGTATTCTTCTTGTTCTGGCTGCGTGCCACCTTACCTCGGGTTCGTGTAGATCAGCTCATGGGGATCGGTTGGAAAGTGCTGCTGCCTTTAGCCTTGGCCAACGTATTTCTGACGGCGATTGTATTGGAGTTCTTACGATGAATTCAATGACGAATGGGGTGAACACCTAATGAAGGGCATTATTAAAGGACTTGGACTTACATTAAAGACGATGACTCAGAAAAAAGTGACCTACGGTTATCCAGACGTTCCTTTGGAGCTGCCTGACCGATTCCGGGGAATCCAATATTTTGATCCTGAGAAATGTATTGTATGTAATCAGTGCGTACGGGTTTGTCCAACCGAATGCATTACGCTAACCGGTAAGAAGAACCCTGACCCGGAGAGTAAGATGAAGCTCGTTATTGAGACCTACGATATTAACTTTGAGATCTGTATTCTATGTGATTTGTGTACAGAGGTTTGTCCAACAGAAGCGATTGTGATGACGAACAATTTCGAGTTGGCCAGCTACAGCCGTGATGAACTGTACAAGGACATGGATTGGCTGCATGATAACAACAAGAATGTCCGCAAAGAGAATAACAACGCGGCTTTGCCTAAAGGGGGAGCGAAGAAGGATGCTGGATAATTTGGTTGATTTCTTCTCCAGCGGGGCCAATATCGGTTTTTTCATTTTCGCATTATTCGCCATAGGCGGAGCGATCTTTATGATCAGCTTTACCAAAGTCGTTCATATGGTCGTTTCGCTTGCGGTTACCTTTATTAGCTTAGCTGGTCTGTACGTGCTGTTGAATGCGGAATTCCTTGCTTTTGTTCAAATCTTGATCTATGCAGGCGCCATCTCGATTCTGATGATATTCGGAATTATGATGACCCAGCACAAGCGAGAGGATGAACCATCCAGTAATCCTGTCCATCAAGTACTGCTTGGGCTTGGTGCATTAATTCTGTTCGGTGTCATTTTCTATGCCATCCAGCAAGCGACATTTCCACAAGCGGATATCCCTCAAGTCCAAGACAACACACTTGAAATCGGGAAGCTACTGTTTAACAAGTATGTGATTCCGTTCGAGCTAGTGTCCGTCCTTTTGACGGTAGCCTTTATTGGAGCCATCGTCTTGGCTAAGCGGGAGGAGGATTAAGCGATGAGCGATACGATTCTGCCTTATTTAACGTTAAGCGCGATCCTGTTCTGTATTGGCCTGTACGGCGCATTATCCAAGAGAAATGCCGTCATTGTGCTTCTGTCCATTGAATTAATGCTCAATGCAGTGAACCTGAACTTGGTTGCTTTCTCCAAAATGGGTGTGAACCCCTCGATGACGGGACAAATTTTCACCTTGTTCAGCATGACAGTAGCGGCTGCAGAAGCAGCGATCGGGATTGCGATTCTCGTGTCTCTCTATCGGAATAAAGGGACGAGTGACGTGACAGAAATGGATATTATGAAGAAATAACTTTGTACTTGCAAGCAAAGCAACTTACCTTGCTTATGCGAAGTAATCTTGCAGATACAAAGGCTAAGTCAATGCTTTCGAAGTGACTTTGCTACGCAAAGTCTAAGTTAATGCTTTCGAAGTGACTTTGCTACGCAAAGTCTTAAGGAGGAAAAAAGCAATGGAATCCTACTCACAATTAGCTTGGCTCATTCCGCTGTTCCCGCTGGCAGCTTTTCTAGTGTTGATTGCCTTCGGCCGTCAGTGGAAAGAGCTTGGTGCCTATGTGGGCATAATCGCGACGCTAGCCTCCTTCGTCCTGTCACTCTTGGTCTGGATTGAACGACTGGGTGACAATGTAAACAACTACTCGTGGAACTCACTCGAGTGGATCAAGGTCGGCGATGTCTCGATCCGCATGGGATTCGAGATCAACAATCTCAACGCGCTAATGTTGCTTATTGTCTCGCTTGTTAGTTTGCTTGTGAACCTGTATTCCAAAGGCTACATGCAAGGTGACGATCGTAAGACTGTATTCTTCAGTTATGTGGCGCTATTTACGTTTGCCATGCTGGGTGTAGTGATTTCAGAAAATTTGCTCGAGCTGTATATTTTCTGGGAGCTTGTAGGATTGGGTTCCTTCCTGTTAATCGGTTTCTGGTACTTTAAACCTGAAGCGCGGGCTGCAGCGAAGAAAGCATTTATCATGACGCGAATTGGGGATGTAGGCTTATTTATCGCCATACTCTTACTATTCTGGTATGTGCCAAGCCATTCTCTTGATTTCACCAGCATTCATAATGCTCTATCCGAACAACAGATTCCTCAGCATATCATTAATTGGATTGCCGTTCTAATCTTCATCGGAGCAATTGGTAAGTCTGGTCAATTCCCGTTACATACCTGGTTGCCTGATGCCATGGAAGGGCCTACTCCAATTAGTGCGCTGATCCATGCTGCGACAATGGTTGCGGCCGGAGTGTATTTGGTGGCGCGAACCTTTGATATCTTCCAGGCATCGCCAATCGCCTTAGATCTGGTCGCCTATGTGGGAGCATTCACAGCCATCTTCGCCGCTACAATCGGGGTTGCACAGAATGACATTAAACGTATACTGGCGTTCTCAACAGTGAGTCAACTCGGTTATATGATGATGGCGTTAGGAATTAGCGCTACCGTTACAGCCGGTATGTTCCACTTGTTTACACATGCGTTTTTCAAAGCTTTGTTATTCCTTGGTGCTGGTAGTGTCATTCATGCTGTACATACTCAGAACATCCACGAGATGGGTGGCCTAAGCCGTAAAATGAAGATTACCACGTGGACATTTGCCATTGGTACGTTGGCACTGTCCGGGATTCCTCCTTTCTCAGGCTTCTGGTCTAAAGATGCCATATTGGCTGAGGCTTTTCATAACGGGCGTTATGGATTGTTCGTGATCGGACTAGTCGCCGCATTCTTCACAGCTTTTTACATGTCCCGATTATTCTTCCTAGTATTTATGGGCAAATCGCGGAATAACACAAATGCACATGAATCTCCATCAGTTATGACTATCCCTCTCGTCATTCTGGCTGTTCTGGCCTTCGGCGCGGGTTTCGTGCAAACACCGTTTAGCGGATGGTTCGGAGAATGGTTGACAGGTCAAGAGGCGGGTCATCACGAAGGAGCAGCACTTGTTATGATACTCTCGACCCTGGTCGGGCTGCTTGGAATTGGACTCGGTTACCTGATGTATGTCAAGAACACTATTTCCAGGGAAATAATTTCTGGGCCTGCACCTTGGTTACTGCAACTCGTTCAACGTAAATATTACATCGACGAAATGTACCAGATCATAATTGTAAAGCCGCTCAAAGGAATAGGTCATGTACTAAATCTGTTCGACGTGTATGTAGTGGACGGTATAGTGAGGTTGTCCGCAGCTGCTGTTACCGGGTTGGGTAGAACCGGTTCACGCTTGCAGAATGGTCAAGTACAAACATACGGCCTTATTACATTACTAGGGCTGTTAATTCTAATGCTGGCGCTTGTCGGAAGGAGGTTCATCTAACATGCTGGATAACTGGCCTATACTATCGATGATCGTCTTCTCCCCAGTGCTCGGTATTCTTGTTCTTCTATTTGTGCCCAAACACAAAGGACGCATGCTGAAGACAATAGCGATTATAACAACGCTTGTGCCTCTTTTGTTATCGGGACTTCTGTATGCTGATTTCAAACAAGATACGGATGAGATGCAGTTCAAGGAAGAAGTGAATTGGATCCAGATTCCTCTTAACAAAGAAGTCGGGGAGATCAGTTCGCTCCAGAGTTTCTATTATGAATTCAATTACACGATGTCGGTTGATGGATTATCTCTTCCTCTTGTGTTCCTCACTGCGCTCGTGACAGCGATGGCTGCATTAGCGTCTGTGCATCTGAAGAAACGGTGGAAGTCATTCTACATTTGGTTTTTGTTGCTTGAGGTAGGGATGTTCGGGGTATTTATGGCCCGGGATCTCTTCATGTTCTTCTTATTCTTCGAGCTGACGCTTATTCCAATGTTTTTCCTCATAGGAATATGGGGGTACATGAATCGAGAGAAAGCAGCGAACAAGTTCCTGATCTATAACGGAATTGGATCGGCGATCATGCTGCTTGCCTTTCTGATTCTTGTGAATACCGCGGGGTTTACGTTAGAACAGACGGAACAAGGAACTAACTTTTTCTATAGTGGCAATGTGGATGTGATTAGTAAAAATTTGTTCCAAGATCCTGAATCCTTCGTTAATGCAACCGAGGAAGTCATTCCGGACAACCCTTTCTATTTGAGTGATACTTTGAAATGGTCCCTGTTCTTCATGCTTCTAATAGCCTTTGGCATTAAGCTGCCGATTTTCCCGTTCCACACGTGGATGTTGAAGGTGCATAAGGAAGCACATCCGGCTGTAGTTATGATTCACTCCGGTATCCTGCTGAAGATGGGTGCTTACGGGCTCATTCGTTATGGGATCTTGCTCTTTCCTGTACAAGCGAAGGATTGGGCAGTGGGCTTAGCCGTGCTCGGGGTTGTGAATATTTTATATGGAGCGATCCTGGCTTTCCGTCAAAAGGACCTGAAGCTGATACTTGCCTACTCCAGTATTAGTCATATGGGAATCGTACTGGTAGGAATCGCCGCATTCAATGAGATCGGGATGCAAGGTGCGATCTTCCAACTCATTTCGCACGGACTGATTTCAGCGCTTATGTTCTTAATTGTTGGGAGCTTATACGAACGCACGCAAACGACCGAAATCAATCAGCTGGGTGGATTATCTGCCTCAATGCCGTTTATTTGCGGGATACTAATGCTTGCGGGAATGGCTTCTCTGGGGCTTCCGCTGTTGTCAGGGTTTGTAAGTGAGTTCTTATCGTTCCTAGGATTGTTCGATACTATGCCAGCGATCACGATCGTGGGTGCACTAGGCATTATTCTTACAGCGGTGTACGTGTTAAGAGGGATTCTCAAAGTGAGCTACGGCCCGATCTCAGAGCCTTTCAAGCAATTGAGGGATGCTCGTCTCATCGAAGCCGTGCCGATGATCACACTGGCCGCTTTCATTATCTTGTTGGGCGTTTACCCGGCGGTACTAAGCCAAACCTTACATTACACCGTAAGCGGGTTCGACCAATGGATTCAAAGTATTGCGAAGGTGGGGGGATAGAACCATGGATCAGCTAGAACGATTACACTTGGCCGACTTGGCCCATCTCGCGCCTGAGCTCACCTTGGTCATCGCCGCGATCATACTATCCTTGTTGGATTTGGTCCTGCCCAAAAAACAGAACCGAAACATTATTGGATGGCTCGCTTTAGTGAGTATTGCAATTTCCATCGTGTTTGTAAGTTTGCAGATCATCGCGATTAATCCGATTGATGAGCTTACGAACAAGATGACCTCTGGCGAACCTATTGAGCTATTAAGCCAGAGCTTCCGAGTAGATGATTTCGGGAACTTATTCAAGCTT
Source organism: Paenibacillus sp. J2R1T-4 (assembly GCF_059692235.1). NCBI lineage: Bacteria > Bacillati > Bacillota > Bacilli > Caryophanales > Paenibacillaceae > Paenibacillus > Paenibacillus sp. J2R1T-4. The sequence goes on from NZ_JCAUBA010000018.1 coordinate 42,606, forward strand.
CTGCTGCTTGCTGCAACAGGCTTGATTATTCTAATGAGTCTCGGTTCAGTTAAAGAAGAAGAGATTCCGCACAAAGGGGAATTTTATTATTTCTTCCTGCCTGCTGTTCTAGGTGCAATGATTATGGCGTCTTCGGGCGATCTGATCACTTTGTTCATCGGGCTGGAGCTGTTGAGCATTACCTCTTATGTGATGGTAGGCATGCGCAAAAAGGATATGGCTTCAAATGAGGGAGCCTTCAAATACGTCGTATTGGGCGGTATTTCGACGGCCATTATCTTGTACGGAATGTCCTTTCTGTATGGTATCAGCGGCACAACGAATATTATGGAAATTAACATGGCGATTTCCGAAAACTTCAGCGAATTTGAGCCGATCATTTACTTGGCTTTCTTCCTATTGCTCGCTGGATTCGGCTTCAAGATTGCTGCAGCACCTTTCCATACGTGGGCACCGGATGCTTATCAGGGAGCGCCTTCGCCGGTCACCGCTTTTCTGGCTGTCATATCCAAAGCGGCGGGGTTTGCACTCATCTTCAGGGTGCTGTACAACGTCTTTGGCCTAGGTGCCATCCTGCAGACCGATATTCATAGCGATGTATTCCTCGGGGTTGCTGTACTAGCCGCGATTGCAATGATTGTCGGTAATGCGCTCGCACTGCGTCAGAAAAATATGAAACGGTTGTTAGCCTACTCTGGGGTCGCGAATGCCGGATATTTGCTAGTACCGATTTCGTCCCAATACGGGATTGTCCACTACTCCAACTTTTCAGAATTCTTCTTCTACCTGATCGCTTACTTGTTCATGAACATCGGGATGATCGCGGTCTATATGATGGTCAGTGAATCGACCAAGAACGAGGATATTTCTGCTTTTGCTGGGTTGTACTATCGCGCGCCTTATACCGCTGTTGCCGCCGTTATCTTAATTTTGTCTCTGGCGGGGTTACCGGTTACTGGCGGATTCTTTGGAAAGCTGTATATCATGCTAGGCACTTTGCAGGTTCACAAGTACTGGTTAGCCGCAATTCTGATCGGAACAAGTGTGATTTCATTCTACTACTACTTTGGAATCATACGACAAATGTTCATGCGCGCCACGTATCACGAGTCTGAATTCGAGTCTAAAGTTCCGGCTCAAATTACGGTATGGATCTGTGCAGCTGCTACACTAGCATTAGGGGTATTTCCTCATATTGTGCTGGGGTGGATTGAGAATATTTTCAGCCTGCCATATGACTTTTTTATCCGATAAGAATGCCGATGTTTTCGCAGGAAGAGGGCTCTCCGATTAAGGAGAGCCTTTTGTGTTTAATCATTATTACCTAGCTTTCTAGATATAAGTTTATAATAGTTACATTTTGGTTACATATGCTTTAACTATGAGACTTTGAGAAGAAACTTTGTTACAATAGATAGGATGCAACAGGAAGACCATTATTTTTTCAGCAAGGAACCCCTTAAATGGCACACAATAATCGAGTATTTCTGCAGATGGGTCTCCTAGTACTCTTTCTTCTTCTATTATTTAGCTTTACCTCACTACGAGACTATTCAAATTATAGAGGATCTTCATCTCCTTCCCTAGCTTCGACTGATGAGTCTGCTTTAGAAGGGAAGTCTTCCACATGGCTGATTAAATGGAAAGACCAACCTGACGCTGATTTTGCTGCATGGAGCCAAGTAATCCGTACAAACCCTGAATCTGGCACGATTGTGGCTCGACCGGCGCCCGGTGTCAGCGAATCCGAGTGGGTTCACCACTGGAGTCATTCGGAGTCCGTACAATACATAACGGATAATCAATCCTTTGAGATATTCGCAGCGATAACCCCTAACGATCCATTTGTGAGTCGGCAGATGTATCTGGAGCAGATTCATGCTTCCGAGGCATGGGCGCAAGTATCCGCTAATGATTCGATAGTTATTGCACTGGTTGATACAGGGGTTGATCTGGATCATCCCGATCTGAAAGGAAACTTGGTCCCGGGTAAAAATTTAATACAGCGTAATCAACCTCCAAGAGACGATAATGGACATGGAACCAAAGTAGCGGGTGTCATTGCTGCTTCTGGGAATAATAACAAAGGCATCAGCGGTTTGTTATGGAAAGCCAAGATTATGCCGATTAAGGCATTAGAGAAGAACGGCAAAGGTGATGAGGATAAGCTAGGGGAAGGAATTCGTTATGCGGTTGACCATGGAGCCAAAATTGTTGTGTTATCCGTGGGACTGCTTCGCAACGATCCATTCCTCATGGAGACGGTCAAATACGCGGAGGATATGGGTGTCTTGTTAGTGGCGGCAACCGGAAACGATGATGGAGCCTTGGTACGCTATCCTGCTGCCTATCCTAGCGTCCTGGCTGTAGGCGGAGTTCGCATCCATAATCAAGTAGAGCCTCGCTCCAGCTACGGGACAGAGCTCGATTTGGTAGCGCCGTGGTCCGTGTATACGACCGCTATGTTCGGCAGGTATGAATATGAGGAAGGCTCCTCGATGGCTGCGCCTCAGGTTGCAGCAGCAGCAGCACTCGCCTGGACTCGCAATCCTTCCTTGAAGGTACATGAAATACGCAATTTACTGCGTCAGACAGCCGAGGATATCGGGCAGCCCGGATGGGATATGTATACCGGTTATGGATTGCTCCGTGTAGATCGAGCAGTGTCTCAACTCTATGTGAACGATATGTACGAACCGAATGACAATCAAGCGCAGGCCAAGTCTTTTCCGCTTAATTCCATGCTAATGGGTGAGCTTAGGGATGGGCTGGATGCTGATTGGTTTATGCTTGAGGCTCCTTATGAGGGAAGTATTCGATTTGAGATAAACTCAAGTAATCCGGTTCCTGTGAACACAAGATGGGTTCATTATTCAATCGATCATCCTGAAGGCATTCCTTACACCATAAACGCTGGGAGCAGCTTGGAAGTGGATGTAAGTAAAGGGGGGCACCTGTTCTTGCTAATACAGGATACTCCCGCCTCGAAGATAGCATGGACATATCGAATCACTAATACATTTCACATTGGAAGCGACCCGTTCGAAGACAATGACCGTTCATACAAAGCCTACAAGATGGCTCCTCGGAATCAATCGATAACGGGCACATTTCACAAAGAAGGCGATCAGGACTGGTTCTCCATGACATTAGAGCAATCTGGGATTGTTAATCTCAGGCTGACATCAGACACGAATCGAATGGATTTAATACTTAGGGTGCAGCAAAGAGGAGGCAACCTCATGACCATTGATCAGAATGGGGATGGGGAATCCGAATCTTATAGGCTGGAGGCGTTCGCTGAGACCTATTATTTTCTGGTTGACAAAACGAATAGTCAGCAGGTTAATGGTACTTACACATTAGAAGTTCAGTATGAAGGTCGTGTATTGGATGCAAACGAGCCAAATGACAAGTCATTTCAAGCAACCTTGCTTGGTAATGAGTACGAGTTAGAGGGTGTCATTGACCGAAGTGATTCGTTAGAGGATATTGATTGGTTTAAACTTCAGGTAACGGAAGAGAGCTTATTGCAGCTGCACCTAAGGGACATTCCTACCAATCGAAGGATGAATATGGTCCTTCATAATGCCTCGTTAACTTATGTTACCTCTGTTGAGAATAGGCTCGGGGAGACACAAATTGATTTGGTTCACCCGATCTCTCCAGGGACGTATTATGTGAAGCTTAGTGCCGATGCTAATTACAGAGAACAGGTATATCGAATTTCGGCGAAGATTGATTCTCTGATAAGTGGGTATATAGATATAGCTGGCCATTGGGCGCAGCAGGCGATGGAAGAGCTGAGCAGCAGTCAGATTATTTCAGGTTATGGGGACTATACCTTTCGTCCGGAGCGACTCGTTACCCGAGCTGAGGCTGTGAGCATGTTAGTTCGCGCTTTCGGGTATACCAAGCATAAGGCGATCGTATTTGCAGATTTACCCAATACCTTCTGGGCTTATGACGCTATCTCACTTGGAGCGCAGGCCGGAATAATCCAGGGCTACCCCGATAATACGGTGCGGCCTGATCAACCGCTTACTCGTATTGAAATGGCTGTCTTGTTTGCCAATGCTATGAAGATCAGCGGGAAACAGCGTGGCAATCAACCTTTTGAAGATGTTGGGACGGATCACTGGGCAACCCCCATCCTTAAGCAGATGAAGGCTGAAGGGTGGATAACGGGATTCGAGGATGGCACCTATCGACCAGACCAATGGAGTACGAGGGCAGAATTTGCAGTGATGTTAACACGTGTTTTGTCGAGGTAAGAGGAAAAGGAGCAACAAGGGATGGATGTAATGGATCGTGTAGAAAATTCGCTTGCTTTATCAGGATTAACTTATATCACGATTGTGCTGATATCCATCTTCGTCTCTTGGTGGAGCTTGCAGCAGTTTCGATTCGATTTGTTTCTGAAGCAGCCGAAGAGCGCTCCAGCCAAGGTTTTGCAAATCCTTCTCTCCATTGTGCTCGGGTATGAGGTGGCAAGATTCGTCATCGATTACTTTAATTGGTCTCAGCTTCTCCGAGGGATGTTTTAACTTGTCGAATAACATCCTTTTTTGTTGTCAACAATGGTAATAGGATAATAAACTTTTTTGGCTACCGTTCTAAAAGACGTTTGGTCTGCGAAGACTGTAACGGTAGAAAAGCGTACCAAGGAAGCAATTAACAGTTGTTTGAGCTTTTGGCACGATGCTACACTGTACGTTGGGTGTTTGAAGGTAAAAGGGGTAAACCAAAAAATATGGAACTCGCGGAGGGGGATCTAGATGAGCGTAATTATCGTCCGCGGAGGTAAGCGATTATTCGGGAAAGTGAAAGTTAGCGGTGCAAAAAACGCAGTTCTCCCTATTATCGCTGCCTCGATCTTAGGTTCGGAGGGTGAGAGCATCATTCAGGATGCCCCTCCACTAGACGATGTAATGACGATTAGCCAAGTACTTAAAAGCTTAGGTGTTCAAATCACCTATAAAGATGAAGTCATTCGAGTGAATGCCGAACATATTACAGCTTGTGAAGCACCTTACGAATGGATTCGAAAAATGAGAGCCTCTTTTCTAGTTATGGGGCCATTGTTAGCTCGTAAAGGGTATGCGCGAATTTCTTTACCTGGGGGTTGCGCGATAGGAACTCGTCCCATTGATCAGCATTTGAAAGGCTTTGAAGCGCTAGGTGCTGAGATTAATTTAGGGCAAGGGTATATAGAAGCGCGGGTTAAAGGGCGGTTGAAAGGAGCCAAAATATATCTGGATGTGGCGAGTGTTGGAGCTACTGAGAATATAATGATGGCAGCAACACTTGCAGAAGGCACCACAACGATCGAGAACGCAGCGCGCGAACCGGAAATTGTGGATTTAGCGAATTACTTAAACGCAATGGGTGCTCGGGTTCGCGGAGCGGGAACGGGTCTTATCCGAATCGAAGGTGTAGAGAATCTAAGGGGCGTCGTACATACGGTTATCCCTGATCGCATTGAAGCAGGTACTTACATGATTGCGGCGGCTATATCGGGAAGTCAGGTTTATATTGAAGGGGCCATTGGCGATCACCTTCGACCGGTTATATCCAAGCTGCAGGAGATGGGTGTGAGTGTCGTTGAGGATGAGAACGGTATTACCGTTCGTGCAGATAAGACGCTGCGTGCGGTTGATGTGAAGACTTTACCTTATCCTGGGTTCCCTACTGACATGCAGTCGCAAATGATGGCACTTCTGATGGTATCTGACGGGACGGGATTGGTCACGGAGACCGTGTTCGAGAATCGCTTCATGCATGTAGAGCAGTTCAAGAACATGCAGGCCCAGATCAAAGTAGATGGGAGAACTGCAGTAGTCAGCGGCAATGTGAAGCTCAAAGGCGCCAAGGTGTGCGCTACCGATCTTCGCGCAGGAGCGGCATTGATCTTGGCGGCGCTTGTCGCAGACGGGGAGACGGAAATTTCCGGCGTGCACCATATTGACCGCGGATACGTTAACATCACTGATAAGCTGCGTCTTCTAGGAGCGGACATTAAGCGTTACGAAGAGGCCGTCGTGGAACAAGTGGAACAACCGACTAAGGATAAGGATGCAGATCTACCTATATTCTCGATCCATCCACAACCAAGCTGGGCATAAAATACTGTCATCGAACGTACATGGGATACGTACGATGGCAGTTTTTTTTGCGTCCAGAGGAACTCGCTCTCTTATTATCTCGAGTCTCTCGATTGGGGTTCTAGCTCGTCCTTTCATCTCATAGACTGGTGTATGGCAACAGAGATGACAAAGGAAGAGACAAGGAGAGCCAGGATGAACAAACAATTAGCTAGATTGGGCAAAACCGCAGCCCCGTTAGTTGCGATCGCGCTGGGGTCGTTTCTTGTGGTCGCTATTCTGATCCCTGCCATTCTAGTAGATCGCACTCCTGCAAGTGAACGGTCGATTGGGCGTATATCAACGGGAACCACGGATACCGCGAACCGTTCAATCCTCACAGAGCAGGATACAACGATTCTAGTGCCTGTCTATCGAAGCGCTGCCGCGCGAATTGAGCAAGTACCGCTAGAGACCTATGTACGAGGTGTGGTAGCGGGCGAAATGCCGGCAGAGTTCGAAGTTGAGGCTCTGAAGGCACAGGCTCTTGCTGCTCGCACATACATTACGAAACGGTTGATAGAGCAAGATACGAGTCAGGTTCCTGTAAGCGGAGCGATCGTAACCGATACAACGGCCCATCAAGTTTACTATTCGGAGGAAGATCTCAAACGTTTATGGGGCGCAGATAGCTTTAAGGTGCGAATAGAGAAACTGAATCAGGCTGTGAACGAGACTCAGAATCAAATCCTCACATACAAAGGACAAGTTATTCTCGCTGCGTTTTTTTCAACGAGCAACGGGTACACAGAGAATTCGGAAGATTATTGGGCTAACTATATTCCCTATCTACGCAGTGTTGCGAGTCCGTGGGATAAGAAATGGTCCCCCAAATATGAACAAAAGGTTACTTTGAAAGGGAGCGAGGTCTATAAGAGCTTAGGTCTACCCTCCTCTGTCCCGGTTACGACTGGGAATTCCAGTATACGCATATTGGAAACTAGCGACGGTCAAAGAATTAAGAGGTTGCAGATCGCAGGCAAGTCATTTACAGGCCGTGATGTAAGAGAGAAATTGGGACTGGCGTCCTCGCAATTCATATGGAAGGTGAAAGGAAAGGATATAGAGATTACCACCTATGGTTATGGGCATGGGGTTGGAATGAGCCAATGGGGCGCACAGGGCATGGCGAAAGAAGGCTACTCGGCCGAACAAATTGTAAAGCATTACTATCAAGGAATAGAGATTCAACCTGCATCTTCTATCTTGAAAAAATGAAAGGGTAACATTACTAGAAAAAATCTATCACCTTACGTATAAAACCTATCGATCTGGTCAGAATGGTTATTGAGGTGATAACCAATGAGTGAACAAAACAAAGAAACTCAGGTCAAACAGAGCGCTCCGAAAACCAATACCGGAGCCGAAACGGTCAAACTTTCCACATGGAAGAGGTTAACCGCGAAGAAGTGGGTATTTCCTGCAACTTACATGGCAGCGGCGGCAATTATACTAACCTTAATGTGGGTGTACCAGGATTCGGGTAGCAAGTCGTTATCCGAAGAGACAACCGGATTGGAAGTTAACAAACCATCCCAAACCGACGTCTCTAAGAATCCTGATGCACTTGCAGTAGGGGTAAGCGCCGAAGCCATGCAGTGGCCCGTACAGAACAAAGCCGATGTTGATGTGCTCATGAGCTTCTATGACAGTAAGGCTTCTAGTGAAGTCAGACAAGCCGCAATGGTAGAGTATGGGGATACGCTTACGCCTCATATGGGTGTAGATTTGGGACGCAGTGACGATAAACCGTTTGAAGTGCTCGCTGCAGGCAGTGGGAAGGTTACAAGAATTGAGAATGATGCTTTGGTAGGTCAATTAGTAGAGATCACGCACAGCAATGGAACGGTTAGTATTTACCAAAGCTTGGCGGATGTCAAAGTGACCAAAGATGCACAAGTCAAGAAAGGCGATATTATCGCTTCATCCGGACGCAGTGAGCTCGAGAAGGATCTGGGCTACCACATTCACTTCGAGGTTCGTCAAGACGGCACTCCAGTTAACCCGGATTTGTTACTCGGTCAGAAGTAAAATAGTTCGATTAGTCCAAGCAGAGGAATCTTTCCCTCTGCTTTTTTGTTTGTTCCATGATTGAAAAATTAGATTGTCCCATAAAATAATTTGTACGCATGAGCTTGTCACTCTTGGAAACAAAGAATATATGGCCCTGCCCCTCATATAATGTACCAAACTAACTCGAGCAGGGAGGCGAGGGGAGTGCACGATTACATCAAAGAGCGCACGATCAAAATCGGGCGCAGTCTTGTGGAAACGAGACAGACAGTTCGCACGATAGCCAAGGAATTTGGAGTTTCCAAGAGTACGGTGCATAAAGATTTGACAGAACGGCTGCCCGAGATCAATCCGGAACTGGCCAATCAGGTGAAACTTATTTTGGAGTATCACAAATCCATTCGCCACTTAAGAGGAGGAGAAGCGACTAAGGTCAAGTACAAGAGGACACGTTCACCAAAGACTTCCGATCATCTGGTGACAGCCCGCTAGGTCCTGCTCCTACCCTGTGATCATTAACCTCCCCACTAGTTGTAGCACCTCCTCGTGAATTCGGATTATTTCAAAAAGAGGAATTTTGCAAAAGCTGTCGAATTAGATATACTTATTATCTATATACGGATGTCGTTGTGGCGGATGGATTTCAGGGAGGATTTGTTCATGTTTACCAAAGATATTGGGATTGATTTAGGCACGGCCAATGTGCTCATTCATGTCAAAGGGCGCGGAGTTGTGTTGGATGAACCTTCCGTTGTCGCTATTGAGAGCGAATCCAAGCGAGTACTTGCTGTTGGTGATGAAGCCCGCCGCATGGTGGGACGAACGCCAGGCAATATCATAGCGATCCGCCCTTTGAGGGATGGGGTTATTGCCGATTTTGAGATAACAGAGATGATGCTGAAGCATTTTATACAGAAGGTAGGCGGTAAGCGGTGGTACTCGCACCCTCGAATTCTGATTTGTGCGCCCACGAACATCACCTCCGTTGAACAGAAGGCGATTCGCGAGGCTGCTGAACGGAGCGGAGCGAGAGAAGTATTTATGGAAGAAGAGCCGAAGGCTGCTGCCATCGGAGCTGGCATGGATATATTCCAACCTTATGGAAACATGGTCGTTGATATTGGCGGAGGGACCACAGATGTTGCCGTTTTATCCATGGGCGACATCGTGACCTCCTCTTCTATCAAGGTTGCAGGCGATACGTTCGATGCTGCGATCATGAAGTATATTAAAGGAAGGTACAAGCTTCTAATCGGGGAAAGAACTTCAGAAGATATCAAGCTGAGAATCGGAACGGTCTACACGGAAGCGCGTAACGAGGAGATGGACATACGCGGTCGCGATATGGTAACAGGCTTGCCGCAGACCGTCACAATCCGCTCCAATGAAGTGAAGGAAGCTTTATGGGAATCGGTCACTTCAATTGTACAAGCTGCCAAGATTGTGCTTGAACGAACTCCTCCTGAGTTGTCCGCAGACATCATTGACCGAGGCGTTATCTTAACAGGCGGCGGGGCTTTGCTGCACGGAATTGACCAATTACTTGCCGATGAGTTGAAAGTTCCTGTATTGATTGCTGAGGACCCTATGCACTGTGTTGTGAAGGGAACGGGCCTCATGTTGGACAACCTGGATAAAGTCACTAGAAAAAAACTCGGCTAATCAGCCGATAACTATAGTATTAAGCTGAACGTGAGCTTGGCTATTGAATTAAGATCCTGGAGGGATCCCTTTGCTAAGAGGAATGTATACCGCAACCGCGGGAATGTTGTCGCAGCAACGTAAGCATGATACGGTTACGAATAATATCTCGAACGTCAACACCCCTGGCTTCAAGCAGAGCCGGATGGTGTCTCGTTCCTTTCCGGAGATGCTTATCGCTCTGCAGGAAGGCGATTCGACGGGAGCGCCGCGTGTCAATTTGAGTCGTCTGAATACGGGTGTACTTGCGGAAGAAGCGCTCACCGTGAACGTTCAAGGCGACTTGAGAGAGACGGGTAATCCGTTTGATTTTGCTGTTATTTCAGACATTCTTGTAGAGGGACTCCAGTTCGACAATGGCAAGACCATTACGGCTGATGGACAACGGGTGTTTCAACCGCAAGCTTTCTTAACAGTATTGAACGCTAATAATGAACAGCGCTTTACCCGGAACGGGAAATTCACTGTTGACCCTCTGGGACAAGTTGTTACCGCGGAAGGATTCCGAGTAGCCGGGCAAGACGGGCAACCGATCCTCTTAATAAATCCCGATACGGGAGTGCCCATAAGTAACGTAACCATTAACAACCGAGGTCAAATCCTTGACTCCGTCAACGGTATGCCTATTCTGGATGCGAATGGACAGCCTATGGCGTTGTTATTAACGAGGGTCGAGGAGCCCATGAGGTTAGTTGCAGAAGGCAGCGGGATTCTACGCAATGATGAGCAGCTTCCTTCTCTGACAGCTCCTGTCAATCCGAATGACCAGGTGGAAGTGCGCCAAGGGTTCCTAGAACGTTCCAATGTTGATCCCACTCAGGCGACTGTCGATATCATGACTGCCTCACGGATGTATGAGGCCAATCAGAAGATGGTTCAATACTACGATCGCAGTCTGGAAAAAGCAGTGAATGAAGTCGGCCGTGTATAAGAATGGATAGCTAAGCTGTTCATGCTTACATAACTACGAGTAAGGGAGGTTTTTAAAAACCAATGAATCCTTCAATGATCAATTCTTTAGTGTCTTTGAAAGGCCTTCAGCAGAAGTTAGATATCATCGCCAATAATATGGCTAATATTAATACAACCGGTTTTAAGCGCATGGAGGCAACCTTCCATGATGTGCTGACTACCACCATGCAACAGCCTGCTACCTTTCAACAGGTGGGTCGGGTATCTCCGCTTGGGTTAACGCAAGGTTGGGGAGCTAAGCTCAGCTCGGTTCAAACTCAGATGTCTCAAGGTACCATGAAAGCAACAGATCTGCAGACAGATCTCGCAATTGAAGGAGACGCTTTGTTCGAGATCGCCATACCCACACAAGATGCTGACGGTCAAGCGGGGGAGCGTCCAGCATGGACAAGAGATGGCACGTTCTCGCTTAACAGCCGTCTAGGAGATCCGGACAATGTGTATTTGACAACCAAACACGGATATTCTGTACTGGATACTAACAATCAGCCTGTTCGAATCCCCAATTATCATAAAATTAAGATTGAAGAAGACGGCAACATCCTGGCATATAGCGAGCTGGAGCCTGGCACACCTGCAATTCCAATGGGACGTCTGAAGCTGGTGCAGATGGTTCGCCCACAAGTGCTGCAACAGTTAGGGGAGAACCTGTTTACATTACCCAATGCGATTGATCCTGCGCTCGGCGAAGTCGTGAGAGTGGTTGGAACAGATCCGAACAATCCAGAGGCGGATAAATTGGCGGTACGACAAGGCTTCGTAGAGCAATCCAACGTAATCCTGGCGGATGAAACGACAGAGTTGATGTTAACGCAACGTGCATTCCAGCTGAATGCCAAGGCACTGGTTTCGGCGGATAATCTGATGGCGCTCACGAATTCCCTTCGGAGCTGACGACCTATTTTGAACCAATCATCGAAAAAGCAAGAAGGCGCTCGTCCACCGTCGAACACATCAGGTAAGCCATCGCCTACACAACCGACCAAGACAACGCCGAACGAAGCTCAGCCAGAAGCTAAATCTAAGTCCGCTCGCAAACCCTTACCGCCTTGGGTCAGAATAACTTTAAGAATAGCAAGAATTATGCTAGTCCCGATGCTTTGTGTGGCTGCTCTTATTGTTGGCGTAGTGTTTGGCTACGTATATATAGGGGGCAGAGATTCTGCAGATGTGTGGAATTTGGAGACATGGAAGCATCTGTTCGAGTTAGTGTTCGCGAAATAACAGGACTCCCGGGTAAAGGGAGTTTTATTTTTTGTATAAGAACGGTATAATGTATGGATGATAGTACGAATGAGGGAGAGCGATGTGATTGAATCTTCCGAACTTGCTTACGGTATGTCGGTTCATCTTAATTCCGATCTATATTTGTTTCTATAGCCTTGGACATATCAAGACTGCTTTTGCCATTGTCGTTCTGGCAGGGGTTACCGATGTGTTGGATGGCTATTTGGCGCGTAAACGTGGACAGATCACACAACTCGGGATTATGTTAGACCCCTTGGCGGATAAGTGCATGATGCTTACAGTTGTTCTTTCTCTACTGCTCACAGGAAGAATTCCATGGCCAGCGGCAGTGGCTATGTTCATTCGAGAAGCAGGAATGATTGCGAGTTCAGCGTTTTTTCATTTTCGCGGGAAACGAACGGTACCCGCCAATACAATGGGCAAGGTAGCTACGGTCCTGTTTTATTTTGCTTTTCTATTCGTCTTTTTTGATCATTCCTTAGGCATTTTTGTCTTGTGGGCCGCAGTAGGGTTGTCTTTCGTGGCTTCGTTCATCTATATTTTCCTATTCAAATCGCTTAACCCCAAATCGCCGCCGCTACCACAATCGGAATTAAATCCATGACCCTTCTCAGCATAGGAAAAAGAGCATAACGAAGACCGTCGTGGCCTTGCCGCCATGCTCCTTATATGAACCTTATACGCCTGCAGACGGTAAGGGACAGTATTTAGTTTGAGTACATTAGAGATCTTTTATACACGACTGGGTCAAACAAAATCCACAAAAAACACAGTTATTTAAAAGGAGAATGATTTTATGTTAGACGTGAACCAGATTCAAGAGATTATCCCGCACCGATTCCCGTTTCTATTAATAGACCGCATTCTAGAGGTTGAAGAAGGAGTTCGGGCGGTAGGTGTTAAGAATGTTACGATGAATGAACCCCATTTTGCCGGTCACTTCCCGGGTCATCCTGTTATGCCTGGGGTATTAATAGTAGAAGCATTGGCTCAAGTAGGAGCCGTGGCTATTCTCAAGATGGAAGTCAATCGAGGCAAACTAGCTTTCTTCGCGGGAATCGATGAGTTTCGGTTTCGCGGTCAAGTGGTACCAGGTGACACCTTGACGTTAGAAGTGAATATAACTCGATTAAAAGGAACGATTGGAAAAGGGCATGCGGTAGCCAAAGTGGGCGATCGGGTTGTGGCTGAAGGCGGATTGATGTTTGCTTTGAGCAACCGAGCCTAATTTTCTATTCCACAGACATAAGGAGATGGGATGAGATGAGTACTGCACATACACGTTACCAGGAATGGCTCAATGATGCTGACGTTGACGAGATAACCAAACAGGAATTGAAGTCGCTTGAGAGTAAAACAGCTGAGATCGAAGACCGATTTTATCGGGATTTGGAATTTGGGACAGGAGGGCTTCGGGGCGTAATTGGAGCTGGTACTAACCGGATCAATCGGTATACTGTGGCCAGAGCCACCCAAGCATTAGCGCAGTTTGTGCTTGAAGAGCAAGGCTCTGCTGCTGCTGGATCGGTTCCGTCTGTGGCTATTGCATTCGATTCGCGTAATCAATCACCGGAGTTCGCTATGGAAGCTGCGCAAGTGCTTGCGGGGAATGGTATTCGCGCCTATGTATTCGAGTCGTTGAGACCTACTCCAGAGCTATCCTTTGCAGTTAGGGAGCTTGGGGCCACGGCGGGAATCGTCATCACAGCTAGTCATAATCCGCCTGAATATAATGGGTACAAAGTGTACGGCGCGGACGGAGGGCAGCTTGTCCCGGAGAGCGCAGAACGCGTGCTAGCACACATTCAGGCCATCTCAGGGATTGGGCAGGTGAAGCGTCTTTCCAAGGAAGAGGCCGATGCGAAGGCTCTGATTACGACAGTGGGCCCTCAGTTGGATGAGCTTTATCTGAAGGCAGTCACATCCGTTAGTCTCCATCCAGAGGTGGTGAAAGCCATTTCGGATGATTTTCATATTGTGTACACCCCCTTGCATGGAGCAGGTAATATATCCGTACGGCAGGCGTTAGCAGCTATTGGCTTCGATCATGTACATGTAGTGCCTGAGCAGGAGGAGCCGGATCCTAATTTCTCTACTGTACGATCTCCTAATCCAGAAGAAAAGGAAGCTTTTACACTCGCTCTTGAGCTAGCTAAGCAAGTTAATGCAGACATTATAATAGGCACCGATCCTGATTGCGACCGTGTGGGTGCTGTTGTTTTGAACAATGAGGGCGAGTACGTGGTGTTGACGGGCAACCAATCCGGCGCCATTCTGACTCATTATTTATTAAGCGGGTTACAAGAAAAAGGGGAATTGCCAGCTAACGGGGTAGTGATCAAAACGATTGTCACCAGTGAGATGGGCGCTGTCATTGCGGCTTCTTATGGAATCCCAACCTTGAATACATTAACAGGCTTCAAATACATTGGTGCTAAGATGACCGAATTCGATGCTACAGGTTCTCATCGTTTCTTATTCGGCTATGAGGAGAGCTACGGTTATCTCGCCGGGAATTATTGCCGCGACAAGGATGCGGTGCTTGCCTCTATGCTACTCTGTGAAGCAGCTGCCTATTACAAGAGCAAAGGTCAGACACTGTATGAAGTGCTGCAAGACCTATATGCGGTACATGGAGCGTTCAAGGAAGCGCTAGAGTCACGGACGATGAAAGGTATTGACGGGGTAGCAGCCATTCAAGGCATTATGACGGATTGGCGCGGGAATGCGCCTGAGCAAATAGCAGGTATCCCCGTTACTTCTGTAAAAGACTATGCCGAAGGAATAGAAGGTTTGCCGCGTGAGAACGTATTGAAATATACATTGGCTGATCAATCGTGGTTCTGTCTGCGTCCTTCCGGCACGGAACCTAAGATCAAAATATACTTTTCCGTCTGTGGAACGAGCGAGCAAGACTCCAATGCAAAACTAGAGCGTTTGCGAACCGCAGTCATGTCCCGAATAGACAAATAACAGTCATAACAATTGCAGCTTACAAGAAAGTTAGGAGTGGACCGTATTGTTTGAAAGATATATAAGGATCAACGAACGAATGACAAAGTGGCTGTGGCTGCTTGTTATTATTGGGTTGCTAGCTTCGCTTCCGTTAGCTTACAAAAGAGTGCAGACAGAACGATCAACTAAAAATGTAGAGATCGTGTTCGATTATCGCGATCTTCTTGAAGCTTCTCAATACAAGCCGAACTCACAAGCCTATATCCAACAGCAGCTAAAACTGCTTAAGGAAGCTGGAGTAGGCTCGATGGCTGTGTATGAAGCGACCCTTGAGGAGCTCAAAAATAGCCGCAGCATTCAATTATTCACAGCGAATGAGTATGCGGGCTTGACCGGAAAGCTGGCGGGAACAGCAGATAATCACACTTATCTGCTGTTCACTAGCGAAGCTGCAAGAACCAAGCTTCAGGGCATGATTGAGAAAGTGTATCGCCAACGTTTAAATGTCGATGTTAGCACGTGGAGTTATAACAATCAGACAGGGCTGATTATCGCACTCCCTTATGAGGAAGCGAATACGAAGCCATTGCCGCCAGATCCGATTACACTGGATATGCTGCATAATCAGCATCAATTCCAGATTGTAGCTCGACTTTCCAATCGGATGCAGCCTTTTACAACGGGAGAGCTGGATGCTACATTAAAGAACCTAAGCAGCTACGGTGTGAAGCGTATCGTGTTTGACGGTGTAGCGGTGACCGGTTACGACGAGGAAAAAGAAAAGTCGAATATAGCGCATGTCATCGATTTGATGAACAAGTATCAGATCGGTACGGGCGCCATTGAACGTTTGAAGGCTCCACAGAGCGGATTTACGGTTTCTTTTGTCAACAAACTCCAAGGGAATGCCGTTCGAGTCTTCCCGTTGTTCGAGACAGAAGCCAATCTGAAGCCGGACAAGATTGCAGATAAGCTCGTACTGGCGGTAAAAGATCGCGACATTCGCATGATATTTCTAAATACAAAAGCAGCAAAAGACACTGAGAAGGGGTTCATGAATGACTATATGACCTCCATTATCGAGAGTCTTACAGGTCCTCAAGGTGCAGTTGAAAGGATTGAGAAAGCCGGATATCAGATCGGTGAAGCTCATGCTTTTGTAGAGTATGGAAAGTCCTTGAATTGGCTCAAGCTGTTGTTGTTGGCAGGTGGAACGGCGCTGATTGCTTTAACAATAGGCTACTTCGTTAGGTCTTTGGTTACGGTAGTGTTTGTATTGGGAATCGTGGGCGTTTTTGGGTTATATGGATTAAGCTCATCGATCGCATTGCAAGCAACCGCTTTTGGGGTCGGTGTATGCGCGCCTACTTGGGCAACCTTGTCCGCCATTCGATCTCTTGATCGACGCCGATTAAAGGGAGCAGCTCCAAGTGCTGTGAAGGCTCTGGTTATTTTCTTAAGAACGACGGTGCTTACCTTAGTTGGAATCGCCTATGTGGTAGGCTTGCTAAGCGGGCTTTCCTATTATCTCGTGCTCGAACAATTCCGCGGCGTTGCTTTATTGCATATGCTTCCGATTGTTCTGGTAGGACTTTATGTTCTCCTGTTCAATGAACAAAATGGCCTAAGAGGGGCAATCAAACGGGCACGCGTTATTTTGTCAGCGAAGATTAGTATCTTGTGGGTTACATTGGCTGGCGTGATGGTGCTGGGATTATGGTATTATCTGTCGCGTACGGGGAATGAGGGACAAGCCTCTGAGTTGGAAAAAGTTTTCCGTGCGGTGCTTGAAGATACATTAGGTGTCCGCCCTCGGACGAAAGAATTTTTATTCGCGCATCCCTTGTTCATCCTTGGAGCATACTTGTTAATGAAATATAAACATGCAGCCTATTTATTTGCTGGTGCGGTTATGGGTCAATTGTCACTTGTCGATACATTTGCTCATCTGCACACGCCTCTCTATATCTCACTAACTCGGATCACGTACGGGGTATTGATTGGTTTGGTCATAGGGATCGTATATATTGCAGTATGGGAATTGCTGGCTAGGAGTTGGAAACGATGGTCTCCTTACCTGTACTCAGAATAGCGATTTCCGGTTATTACGGATTTAACAATAGCGGTGACGAAGCCGTTCTGCAATCGATCCTTCTTGCTCTGGAATCGGAAGGCCAGACTCAAGGTGTTCAGGTTGAACCCGTAGTCCTATCCGCTAATCCGGAGTGGACCGAGAAGACCTATGGTGTTCGTGCTGTTCATAGGATGAAGCTTGGAGCTGTGGTGTCCGAGCTTCGTCAATGCAATGCGTTAATTAGCGGTGGCGGCAGCTTGCTGCAGGATGCAACAGGTTCCTTGACGATTCCATACTATTTGGGGATCCTCCAAATCGCGCAATGGTTAAGAAAGCCGACTTTTATATATGCTCAAGGAATTGGGCCGGTGTACCGACGTATGTATGACCCTTTCATTCGAACCATATTTAAGAAGTGCAACTATATATCGGTTCGAGACCGAGAGTCTGCTGATTTATTAATGCGCATGGGAGTCCCTGGAGAACGAGTAGATATCGTTCCTGATCCGGTGATGGGATTAAGCTTGAAATCTACTTTTATCCGAGCCGTGAAGGATGTCGAAGAGGTACCGATTATCGGGATATCGGTGCGCTTCTGGAACAAGAATCGCGAGGAATTGACTGCACTGGCTGAGTCACTTCGCGAAATTCGTAAGAAACGGGATGTAATCCTGCGATTTCTGCCGTTTCACTTGCCATCCGATGAGGAGGCATCCCGTTATGTAATGGACCTACTTTCTTCGGATCAAGATACAGGAGCGGGAAGAGATCGGCTGCAGTTAATTAGCGGGATAACCCATCCTCAGGATATGCTCGCCGAGGTGGCCACCTGTGATGTGTTAATAGGGATGAGGTTGCATTCGTTAATTTATGCAGCCTCACAAAGCGTACCTCTATTAGGAATTTCCTACGATCCGAAGATCAATCAGTTTTTGAATCGCTTGGACATAGACGCATCGGCCTCCACCTCTTTGGATGGACTTGAATTTAATTCTGGGTTAGTCGAGAACGAATTGCTTGGATTGTTAGAAAACACAGCGGAGTGGAGATTGCAGAAGAGCCAGTCCATCGAACGATTGAGACAAGAAGCGCAGCGCCCAGCGCAACAAATTATCGCAGCATTGCGTCATAAAGGATGATTCCGCACATGAAGTTTCCTACCGTTAATATATTTGGCGTTCCTTTCTCTAAGATGAACATGATCGATACCGCTCAGTACCTCACTGAAGCTGTGAAGAGCCGGCAACAACCGCATCATGTCATCACAGCTAATCCGATTATGGTGATGACGGCTGTGCAAGATCCGGCCTACTTGAGCATGATGAAGCGAGCAGAATTGATCGTACCGGATGGAACGGGTGTCGTGTGGGCTGCTTCATATATTGGCAATCCAGTGG
The DNA here is from genome assembly GCF_059692235.1 of Paenibacillus sp. J2R1T-4. Lineage (NCBI taxonomy): Bacteria > Bacillati > Bacillota > Bacilli > Caryophanales > Paenibacillaceae > Paenibacillus > Paenibacillus sp. J2R1T-4. Next base: position 61,109 of record NZ_JCAUBA010000018.1, read on the forward strand.
CCGAACGCGTTCCAGGAATCGAGCTTATTCATAAGTTATTCGATATTGGAGAACAGTATGGTTGGAAGGTTTATTTGGTTGGCACTGCACCAGATGTGATTCAAGAAGCGGCAAGACGGCTTACTATACAATATCCGAAGCTTCAGATCGTGGGTGTTCGAGATGGATACTTCGGACCCAATCAGGATGCAGAGGTAGTTGCGGATATACGGCGCGCTGCACCAGACCTTCTCTTAGTAGGTCGCTCTGTAGAAGGGCAAGAACCTTGGATCGATAAATACAAGCATGAAATGCAGGTTCCAGTCGTGATCGGTGTAGGAGGAAGCTTTGACGTCATTTCCGGTCGATCCAAGCGTGCACCTGTATTGTTTCAGAAGTTAAGAGCAGAATGGCTTTTCCGATTAATAAAAGAACCCAAACGGTACAAAAGAATGCTTGCGTTGCCGAAATTCGCAGTGAAAGTGATTCGCGAAAAAGAGAAAGTGCAGAAACCTAGATAATCAGCGAGAAATTTGCCTGAAAACCGCTTATTTACCCAATTTTAGCTGTGGTGTTTCTGTTCAGCAGGGAGTATAATGTGTCCGTTGGCCTTCTTGCCCATGCGAGGCACGGATTCTCACCTTTACAACTAACAGAATATACAGGGGGTGTAAGAAGACAAATGGAGTTTCTATACGGTATTGGGTTTCTGGCAGCGTGTTTATTGGCTGTATGTATGACCCCGCTCGTGAAACGATTTGCCTTCTTCGTCGGCGCTGTGGATAAACCTAATCAACGAAAAGTACATACGCGCATTATGCCGCGTTTGGGTGGATTAGCCATTTTCCTTGCATTTGTTGGAGCTTTCTTCGTCATTGCTCCAGCCGTTGACGATTATAATGTAAAAGTAGCTTCTGCCTTATTGATCGGCGGTGCGATTATTGTGCTGGTCGGGGCTTTAGACGATAGATTTGATTTGTCTCCTCGAGTGAAATTAGCCGCAGAGATTATTGCAGCATTCGTTATTGTATTTTATGGGGATATCCAGATTGATCTGCTCAATGTTCCATTCGGAGATTCTTTTGAGACGAGCTGGCTTAGTATTCCGCTTACGATCCTATGGATTGTCGGTGTCACAAATGCCGTGAATTTGATCGATGGTCTCGATGGTTTGGCAGGCGGTGTTTCGGCTATTGCCACAGGTACCATTCTCGTAATGGCCATTATTATGGGCAATCCGACTGTTATCGTACTTAGCGTGCTGTTGCTTGGCAGTATCATTGGGTTTTTATTTTATAACTTCCATCCGGCCAAGATCTTTATGGGTGATTCCGGTGCTTTGTTCCTAGGGTTCAGCTTGGCTACTCTCTCAGTATTAGGATTCAAGCAAGCTACAGTCGTTTCATTTATTGTACCTTTATTGATTCTAGGGGTTCCGCTTTCGGATACGTTCTTCGCCATCGTGCGCCGGAAAGTGAACAAGCTTCCTATTTCGGTTGCTGACAAGAATCATCTTCATCATTGTTTGTTGCAATTCGGATTTAGCCATCGCAAAACGGTTCTAATCATATACGCCATTTCTTTGTTTTTCGGAGTATGCGCGATTCTGCTGTCTCAGTCTTCATTATGGGTAACGATTATTCTTGTAGTATTTATTTTACTGGTCATGCAGTTGGGTGCAGAAGTGATCGGAATTGTATCCAAAGGAAAGAGACCGATTATTAATTTCTTTCTGAGGGTCCGCGCGAAAAGCACATCTAAATAAATAGCACTTATTAGTCTAAGAAACCAGTCCCGTTGCGGATTGGTTTTTTTGCATGGGCGCAATTTCACCTCATCTCTAAAATTTTAACCTAAAACGACCGATAACAACTATACGTGAAACTTTTGGTTCAGGCTCGACGTCTACATGTACAGCCATGTAAATATTTGGAGAGGAGTTAAATAATGTAGATCTGAGATCCTGTTCAAATAAATGAACTTAAGCTTTATTATCCCATTCTTAATTTAAGAATTTTTATTACATAAGGAGGAACCGTTTTGAAAAAGTCTTACCGTAAATGGACAAGTGTCCTAGTGATCATGTCCATGCTTCTCAGTCTGTTGCCTGCGATGTCAGCCTTTGCAGCAACCTCGCGAATTACCATTACCGGGTTCTATATCTCGGAATCGCAGCCGGATCTTAGCAATTCGCTTGTTCCCAGGCTGACGAGTAATCCGATCAGCGTTCCGGCTACTATCGAGAATATCAGTGATAATCAGATCCAAAGTCTTTACTTCGAAATCACGAATGTGAGCATGGGCGGCCAGCCTGTAGCTGATACGACCAATAAAGCACAGAAGACCTCACAATTTGACATTGTGTTTAATAATGTGCAGTTGACTGAAGGGCTAAACAAGATAACAATCAAACTGGGCGATTCAAGTGTCGTTTCTTCAGCGCCAGCTTGGGTGTTCTATACGCCAACCACCAACATAGAGAGCTTTAACATCAATGGAGTTCCGTTTGAAGACGGAAAGATGTATCCGGAGAATCCGGGACAGTCTACATTAGTTAATATCTCTGGCAGAGCTCCTAATGCGACAGAGGTAAAAGCGTACCTCGATGGAGATTCAACGCCGAAGAATGCTTTCTTCAGCGGCGGTGAATACTTCTTCCTTGCCGATGATATTAACAAGCCTAGTTCTACAGCTACTTTCCGCCTGCGCCCAGGAGACAATCCAATGACGATTATGGCGGTGAATAATTCGAAGACGTATGAGATCCAAAAGAACTTGATCTATGATAACGGAAAGCCGTTCGCTTTTAATGCCAGGATCGGGGAGCTGGATGGGGCAGGGAATCCAGTTGTTGATGGGTCTGGAAATGTTGTTCCACCTCAGGAATTAATCAAGACACCTACCGTTACGAAGCCAAAAGCGAACATTTCTGCGTACCTGAAGAATGATTTGACCGCTCTAGGCGATCTCCAATACAAATTTGTTGAAGTCATGATTGGCGGTCAGAAGTACGGACCGTATAATTTGGATGGAGCAAATGCTGCGCCGAAAGTGTTCTCTATGCATCCGAGTGTGATTTATAATGGCTACACCCATACGGATATATTCGTTACAGGTCAGGCCTTGTCAACCAGATCTTTGCTTACGGTTACGTCAAAGACAGGAGCAGCTGTTGATTTACATCCAGATGCCGACAAAATATCAGCAGTGCCGATAGCAGTTAATAGTGCGAAAACAGTTGCGGTTTATCGAATCGCATCAGGATTATTAACAAATGCAGGGAGTCCATATGGATTAGAAGTCAGGGATGGCAATCGTGCGATACATGACCAGTCCTATTCAGTGGGAGTGAGTGTGGCGACGGGCATTGTTCCGCCTGCAACTACTTCATCCGTAATACCGTTGCCCGTAATAAGTACTTTTGGAGTACCGGATCCATCGACTGATTTTGCCAAAGCGGGCAGTCTACCTACATCTGCCGGTTTTACTGTAGATATTGCTTCTGGCAACTATGGCCTGCAAGTAACAGATACTTTGAACCGATCGATCGCTTCCGTAACCGGAACCATTGCGGGATCCGTTGTTTCTTTCCAGATTCCTATTATTCAGACAGAGGGAATGTACAAGTATAAGATTACTTATAACGGCTTCCCGGTTTCAGAACGGGCATTTACTATTGGCAAGAAGGATCCGGCATCTCCGAATGTTCTGGTGAACGGACCTGTTGTGTTGAACAACGCCAGCGCTATTCCTGCATTTACAGCACTCGCCCCTGCGGATGGACTTAATCCGACAACGATCTATTTCAGTGGGGTGAACTTGGGGACCAGTAAAGCAGATATCCAGAATGCCAGACTGGTGGATCAGGCAATCCCGGGAGTCGCACCAGATATTCCGCTTACAGTCATAGATGTAAAAGATACAAGCATTCTTTTCAGGGTTTCTAATCAATCTGCTCTGGTTTTGAATAATAATTACAAGCTTGCTTTTGACAAAGTGCTTCGTTATCCTGACGGATCGGCTGGTTCAATTGCGAATTTCGCTAGCGGAGGAACAGTTTCAGATTCCGTTTACGCTGCTGCTGCAGCCGGAACAACGGCAATCACAAGTATAACCATTCCACAAATGCTTCCTTCCGATGTAGGTACTTCAACGATAACCGTTAACGGAGTTGGCATCACGGATAGTACGAAGCTTACATTAGCAGTGACGAACGACGACGGCACTAATCAGCGTAATGCGAACGTACTCTCTACTAATCCAGGGGGGACACAAGCAACAGGAAACTTCACATCTATTCCTGGTCTGATTGCAGGCACTTATTTAATGAAGGTTCTGTACAACAATGAGCTGCTCGCGCAGTATCCTTTCGTAGTAGCTGATCCGGCAGCATCAGGATTATCTGAAGTTGGAACGGATGTTATTGTAACAGGGACGAATTTAGGTAGAGACTTGAATCTGCTGAAACTCCGTTTTGCCCCTGTTACTAACCCGGACAATTTTGTAGATCAGACAGCTTCAGCAATTGATGCTGGAAGACGGGCAGTATTTACTAGGCCTCCAACACTTGCCAATGGGTCTTATTCCGTCTCGCTGATGTACAATGATTCAGCTATTGGCAATCCATTCGATTATAGTGTTAATGCAGTAGCCGCATCACTTAATGAAGTGGCAGCTTGGTCAAAGACGAACCGGTATAAGGTATTCGATTTCTCCGCCAAGCTTGATATCCCTACGGATAAAGTCCAAGTAGTTGAATTCCGATTCTTCAACTCGTCGAATGACAACATTCCACCATCTACTTTTACATTTAATTATGTGGATCCTACATTACCGTATATTGAGTCGGTGAAACGATCGGATGGAATGACGTTAATTGAAGGCGGACGGAATGATATTACGGAAATGCCGTCGACTCTATCGGTTATTACGGATACAAAGACAAAAAGGGTAAACGTCTATTTGGGGAATTATACAACTAACTCTCCTGTTACTACCACATTGGTGAACCCGATTACAGATCCGATCAGCGGAAAGTATGTTTTCACGTATTCGATACCGAATAATATATCAAACGGAGTAACAAAGGTTACCTTTATTCCATCTACGGATCCTCCACCAGATCCTGTCCCTGCGGATTATATAGGAACAAAAGCAGGTGAGAATTATTCTGGACGAAGGCAGTACGACTTAACCGTGTCTAACACACCTTATCTGATTGTAAACAACATTTATGATGGAAGAGTTGTGAAGAATCCTAATCTAGAGATTACTTGTAGGAAACCGACAGAATCAATTGCAACAGGAAGCTGTATCTCTGGGCGGCTAGTGAATATTCCGCTTCCGTTTGGTGCGACAAACTCGTATACGGTGGATGTTATAGTTAATGAGAGTAATACAAACATCCTTCATGCTGAAGAAGTATTCAAGACGTTCTACGTCCAAGTAGGCAATTTCCGCGAAGGGAAGAATACAATCAAGTTCAATGTGAAAAGAAACGGAGCAATCATTACTTCAAGCGAGTATGAGGTATTTGTATTCAGTACAGATGCACCTGAATTCCTTTCCATTAAACCAGTAGAAACGTCAGATATTGTGAAGTATGTTCCAGGCAAACAGGTAGAAACTTATTCGACTAGTGAAACCTCCGTTGCATTTTCAGGTCAGTTTGCTAATTCAAGCGAGATTAAGTTAACCGTAAGGACGAAGGATGAGAATGGAGTTCCTGTTGTGAAATACGACCGAAGATACAACAACTTCTCAGCTGCCGAACCGCTAAGCAACAATCCTAACTATTTCAGTTTATTGAACAGTCCTTCAGCTGGACAGTTCCGAACCATCCCGATTACTTTGGCAACCAAGGGAGAAACGATCTTCGAATTCTCGATTTCGAACGCATCTGGCATCACTGTAACACGCACAATCACGATAAGCCGTGAGCCATTAGCCTTCGTCATCAAGTATCCGATTCTTATTACGAACGAGAAGGGCGAGCTTCAAGCTAATATTAATAGCAATTATGTTGAAGTGGAGATGGAGGCCGAAGGCGCGGATAGTGTTGTATTCGGTAAAGAGCTAGCGGTTCAACGTGAAGTATTCGATGAGAATGGGATTAAACGCAAGCGATTCTTCTACGAAATAGACGAGTTAAAGGCGGGCAAGAACAGTATTAGGTTCACGGTACACCGAGGAACCCAGCAGTCTACAGCAACGTTTATATTGTTTAATGTAGATACACCGGTTGAGGGAGCTCAATTCAAAACAGCTCTGAAAAACTCCATCACTGCTTTTGATGGTCAGGCTAAACTCACATTCCCGAGAGGAACAAACTTTAGCCGTAACGATCAAAGCTCAGTGAACCAGTTCCTTACTGCCGATCGTAAGATTTTGTTCGGGATTGCCAACCAAACCGATGGCCGTGTAGACAAATTCAAGCATCCTACATCAGCAGACGGACAGATCGGCAATCGCAACATCCCGATCATTACAACGACGGGTCAGCAAGTCCTTAGTGAACCAACAGGTAAATTCCGCCCGGCCGGACCGCTGTTATGGATTGATGCTGGCAGCATTCGTAAGAATGAGACAGATATGGTTAAAGCATTAAACGGAGGCGGTCGTCTGCCTTATGATAATGAAGCTTTTTATGCGAGAAGTAAGGATGATCAAGTTATCCCTACAGAACGTGGTACGCTTACCTTGAAATACGATTCCAATATCCGAGATGATGCATGGAAGTATATCTCGGTCTATCACTTTGATATATACGAGGACTATACAGGGACAACACAGTGGAGATGGAAGAACCTTGGAGGCGTAATTAAAACAGCGGATAACACCATCACCGTACCTTTTGATACGTTCGGCTATTATCAAGTGATGTACATGGGGAACAGCTTTGATGACGTAACGGGTCACCCATGGGCCAGGAATGAGTTGGATACTCTTTATGCCAAAGGGTTAATGCTGAATAAGGAAGCAACGGCATTCGTGCCGAACGATGCTATCACTCGCGGTGAGTTCGCAACGATGCTTGTTAAGATTTTCGATATTCCATTACAGTATACTGAGACTCCTACATTCTCTGACGTGCCTCGTGTGAACATCTTAACCAGGCTGTACGATTATAAGTATATTGAAACAGCCGCTCGAGCAGGTATTGTCAGGGGAGCAGCCCTGGGGCGTTTCCTGCCAGACAGTGCTGTCACACGTCAGGATGCAGCGGTTATGATAGCCAGAGCTGCTGATTTGAAGCTGTCACCTGACTCTACATTAGATAAGGTGCTAGATAATTTACAGAAAGCCTTCACGGACGGAGAGCAGATCGATATCTATGCTAGAACCTCTGTGGAAGCTGTATTCAAAGCTGGATTGATCGAAGGAAAAGAGAACGTACTGCAGCAAGGTCAAAAGAAAGCTACAGTGCGTTTTGATCCGCTTAATACCTTCACAAGAGCAGAGGCTGCGGTAGTAGCTATGCGCGTGTTGCAGCAACAGAAAAAAGTACCTAAATGATAGCCATACAGCTGCCGGTTTCGTAGCCGGCAGCTGTATTTATTAGACATACGAATTGGAAAATACTTAATAATGACGATAGTGATAGATGGTTGTATACTAAGCACGTAGACATAAAGTATGACACACATAAGAACTCTGATCAGAACTTGAAGCGCACGGTATACATAAGAAAAAAGTTTTTTTAAAAACGCGCAACTTTTTTCCGTCCTCTGCGTTTAATTAAGTGAAACAAAGCAAATGCAAGAAGAAAACAAAGAGACACTTGGGTAAATTTCACAAATTTCTCTTTACGGTAGATATTCACCATTGTATAATGTTATAGTGGTGTCACTGTCTCTAGTTTTCTATCTATTTTTGTTTACTAGTTTCTGTGACTACGAGTTACAGACTTTTTATAGTAAATCGCGCTCAACTCTGGGAAGGGGGTGAATCAATCGATGAGTGAAACGGGCTTGAACTTAGAACAGCAATTAAACACATTGAAGGTTAATCGAGGAGGAGACAAAAAGGTTATGAAGAAAAGTTTATCCGTTCTTGTAGCAGGTGCAATGGTTTCATCCATGCTTGCTTCCGCAGTATACGCAGCAGAAACTCCATTGGACACACAAGCAAAATATGATGCTCTAGTAGCAGCAGGTATCTTCGACGGTACTAATAATGGTGCAGAGCTTAACGCGGGCATGACTCGTGAGCAACTAGCTAAGATCGTTGCACTATTAAAGAAATTCCCATTACCTACAGTAACAGCAACTGGTTACACTGACGTAGCAGCTGACCGTTGGTCCGCTGAAGAAATCGCAGCTGTATCCAAAGCTACTCCATTCATCATGGACGGAACAGCTCCTGGTGTCTTCAATCCAGAAGGTACTGTAACAATTGAGCAACTAGCAACCGTATTGGTTCGCGCACTGGATCTTAAAGTAGATACTAGCGCAGTTGTAAGTGGTACAGTGTCCGATTGGGCAAAAGCTAATGTAGCAACTGTTGTAAAGCTCGGCTTGTTGGAAGCTAAAACAGACTACACTACAGACGCAGCTCGTTCCGTTCTTGTAGACGCTACTTATGCTGCTGTAACTGAGCTTGCAGCTCCTAAGGTTACTGAAGCTGTTGCAGTTGACAGCAAGAAAGTAAAAGTAACATTCAGCGATGCTGGTGTAGTTGAGAAAACTCTTGACACTGCTCTGGTAACAGGCACAGCAACTGATGTCAAAGTTACTTACAAAGATCGTGAGTACACAGTTAGTGTAACTTACAAGGCACCAACAGCAGCATTATCAGTAGCTGGTGCTAAGAAACTTAAAGTAGAGTTTGGTTCTGAAGTTGACGCTACGAAGGTATCTTTCGTAGTTAAGAACGGAACCAACCCAGTTAACACATCTGCAATTGCTTTTGCAGACGACAAGAAGTCAGCTACTTTGACATTTGCACTTCCGCTTCCTAAAGCAGACTACACTGTATCTGTAATAGGATTAACTACTGAAGCAATTGACCTTAAAGTATCCGTAGCTGCTGAAGTAGTTAGCAAAATTGAATTCAAGTCTGACAAAGCTTCTTTCGCTAGAACTGTAGCAACAGGGCTTCCAGATTTGACTTCTGTAAATGCCGGCTATAAAGTGCTTAACCAGTATGGTGAAGACATTACAGCTGCAAAAGACGGAGAATTAACTTTTACAGCAGGTAAAGGTACTCCTACTCATGCGACTGCAGGTACTCTGAACTTGGCACTAGGTAGTGGTTCTTTTGCAAAAGATGAGAAGATTGCAGTTAGTGTAATTCACGCTGGATCTAATGTATTCGCATCTACGGTACTGACAGTTGCTGATATGGCTCAAGTTGCAACACTAGAAATTTCGCAACTTTACAATGCTGACAAAAAAGTACTAGATGTAACACAAACTCCTGGAAACTTTAAGCTGTTTGTTGTTGCTAAAGATCAATACGGAAATGCAGTTTCTGCTGGAAACATTGCTAATGATGTTATTGTGACTGCATCAAACCCTGCTGTTGCTAACTTTGCAAGCACAGGCACAACACCTGTTGTACCAACTTTTGTTGGAGAAACAATTGATGGAACTGCGAGAACAACACTTGCTCTTGCTGGCACATTAACTGCTGGTACATCTACAATCTCAATTATTTCTAAAACAACTGGAGCTGTTGCAAAATTCGACGTTGTTGTAAAAGACAGAGCGAAAATTGACACACTAACAGTAAGCGCACCATCGTTAGCAGTAGCTGGTGAAAAATTCCAAGTTCCTTTTTCTGCAATTGATCAATTCGGCGCAGAGATTACAGCTGTCGGTACACTAAATGTTCCAGGGACTTCATACATTTCTCTATCTGCAACTGATGGCGCATCAGGAACACTTCCTACAGCATTTAAGCTAGATGCAGTTAAAGGTACACCGGTACTGGAAGTTGATGCTTCAACCCTGACAGCTGCTAAAACAATTGTATTAACTGCTGTTACTGCTACAAACAAAGTGAGCCAAACAACAATTAGTGTTCAAGCTCCAGCAGTACCTACAGTAATCACTAGCACTTCAGCAGCAATTAACATGGCAGTTGGCGCAGCTGTTAACTTGACGACCAGTAACATTGTTGTACAAGATCAATACAGCCGTGCAGTAACAATGTCATCTTTCCTGGGGACAGCTAGTAATAAATATAGAATTAACGTAGGCACATCAGATGCTACTAAAGCTTCTGTATCAACTGCAACTTATTTAGATGGAACAAACACTTATGTAACATTGAATGGGTTAGCTAAAGGTACTTCTACATTAACCCTGAAATTACAAGCAGGTGATGGTTCAGCAGATAAAGCAAATTCGGCTCTTACTGTGTCTGCAAATGTAGTTGCTAAAGCAGATATCGCTTCTTATGAAGTAGCTGACATTGCTAAACTTTACGACACTGGTAGCGCAACACCTGCACTTGCTGATCCAACAGTTACAACGTGGGAAAAGGCTGTTACAGTTAATGGTGTGTTGGCAGATGGCACTAAAGTAGCAATTCCTACAAGCTACTACACAGTAAACGTAACTGCAGGTCAAGGTTTGTCTGCAATAACAACTGTTACAAATAATGTATACTCCACGAAAATGCATGCACAAGGAGTAACATACGACACTGGCAAGACTGAGAAAGAATTGACTGCAGTAGTCGTTGTGAGTGGTGCAACTGGACCGCAAGTAGTAACTAAGACTATCGTTGCTTCCAAAGAAACACCAATTGCAACTACACTATCTGTTGTAGCAGCTGCTGGTGCAACATTAGAAAGTGCAAACGTACTATCTATTCCATTAGCTAGCTTCAATGCATTTACAAATCTTTCCACTCAGTTTGCTCAACTTGTAGTTAAAACAGTTGATCAATATGGTGCGGAATTGACAGGTGCTACACAAATTTTAGAACCTACACATGCAGTATATGTAACTAACCTTCCATCAACAAGAACAATCCAAGGTGTAGATACTGTTACTGGTCAATACAACGTAGCTTCTGCTAACGCAGCGGTAGCGACTGCTAACTTTGCTGTAGGTGATACGTTCAACGTAACAGCAGTATCTGCTGGTAAGACTATTTCCTTCAAAGTAATCATCAAGTAATAGCTTAACCAGTAGAAAGCCGAGACCTAGTCTCGGCTTTTTTTCTTGCCTAATCTAGCTAAACTTAGCTATCATAGAGAGAGATTGCTAGACAAGGAGGACAACAAGGCCATATGCGTACGAACAGATTAAAACTACTTTATATACCTATCCTGCTAGGGGGAGCCATTTGGCTAGGGTCTGTCATCGTTTCTAACGCTGACGGAGGCACTACATCGGCCCAACCAGGATCTGTCGATGATCCAGTTATTACGAAGAGTTACTTCGATCAGCAGATTAATCAAAAGATCGCAGAAGCAATAGCAAAGCAGCAACCAACAACACCATCCCAAACCCCTTCACCTACACCGCCACCTACGACAGGAGGAGGTGGGGCGGACTCAGCTCTGGAAGTTGTTCAGTTGCCGCCAGGAAAGACGCTCTACGCAGGAGCCGGGACAGAGCTAATCGTCCGCACAGGCAAGACTATTGCCGTTAGCAGTGACGATAACGGTATCCCAGATGTAACGGCTGGGAAAGATATCGCTGCGGGACAAGCGATCGAAACCAATCACTTGCTCATCTTCCCAAGAGAAGGTCGCGGAGTTAAACCGGATCCCAAAAATGCAGGGGACATCTTTATTATGGTACGAGGAAGTTATATTATACCTTAAGCTATATAATTATCCGTTTTTGACAACAAGATTGACGTTTGAGGATATCAAGCATTGCCATACTAAAAGTACACCAACAAGGGAGGTACTACACGATATGGCGAGAAGAAATCAAAAGCTTGTTCCAGGATGCGAAAAGGCAATTGATCAAATGAAATATGAAATTGCTGCAGAGTTGGGATTGATGGGGGCAGCTCAAGCGGGCTCATCAGATGTAGAATTTGCAAATGAGCTTGGATCAGCTGGCGGAGGTTATGTGGATTGGGGCAACCTTCCATCGAGGTATGCAGGAGCAGTTGGAGGGAGCATTACTCAACGTTTGGTTCAAATCGCACAACAGCAATCCATGCAATCTTAACCCTACTACGAAGCATTCGTTTGTTGACACCTGTCGACAAATCAAGTATCATTTTATGTTGAAGGTCATGCTTTCTAATGCAACCTTTTCCAATCGGAAAAGGTTGATTTTATGAGTAAATGTAATTATAGGACTTATATATTTTAAGATTCAGGAGGTTGATTCATTATGGCGGTACAAAAAGGAAAACGTTTATTTACATCAGAATCAGTTACGGAAGGGCATCCTGATAAAATATGCGATCAAATCTCGGATGCGGTATTGGATGCGTTTCTTGAAAACGATCCAAACGCACGTGTTGCCTGTGAAGTATCTGTAGCCACTGGGCTAGTTCTGGTAATTGGGGAAATTAGCAGCAGTTCAGAATACGTAGATATTCCTGCAATCGTTCGTAAAACGATTAAGGAGATCGGGTACACGCGCGCGAAGTATGGTTTTGACGCTTCCACTTGTGCCGTCTTGACTTCCTTGAATGAGCAGTCTGCTGACATTGCAATGGGTGTGGACAAGGCATTAGAAGCCAGAGAAGGAACTATGACGGACGAACAAATCGAATCATTAGGCGCTGGTGACCAAGGCCTTATGTTTGGTTTTGCTGTTAATGAGACTCCAGAACTGATGCCATTGCCTATCGCGCTAGCACATCGCTTGGCACGCCGCTTATCTGAAGTTCGTAAGAACGGCACTCTGCCATACTTGCGTCCAGATGGTAAAACTCAAGTAACAGTAGAATACTTAGACGACAAACCAGTTCGCGTTGACGCGATCGTTGTATCGACTCAACATGCGGAAGAGATCACTTTGGAGCAAATCCAGAACGATATTAAGGAACATGTAATTAAACCAGTCGTTCCTGCTGAATGGTTAGATGCTGCAACGAACTATTTCATTAATCCAACAGGCCGTTTTGTAATTGGTGGTCCTCAAGGGGATGCTGGTCTAACGGGCCGTAAAATTATCGTAGATACTTATGGCGGTTATGCTCGTCACGGTGGCGGAGCTTTCTCAGGAAAGGATCCGACAAAGGTTGACCGTTCTGCAGCCTATGCTGCTCGTTATGTAGCTAAGAACATTGTTGCAGCTGGTCTTGCTGAGAAAGTTGAAATTCAACTGGCTTATGCAATTGGTGTAGCTCGTCCAGTTTCTATTGCTGTTGATACATTTGGTACAGGAACAGTTAGCGAAGAGAAGTTGGTTGAAGTTATTCGCAATAACTTCGATTTGCGTCCAGCCGGTATCATCAAGGAATTGCAATTACGCAATCCGATCTACCGTCAAACTGCGGCTTATGGCCATTTTGGACGTACGGATATTGATGTACCTTGGGAGCGCACGGACAAAGTAGAACAACTGCGCAAGCAAGCGTTAGTATAAGTAAATTTAAACGAATGAATCGGAAGCACCGATCCTGATCCAGGGGTTGGTGCTTTTTTGTTCCCCCAAAACGAACATCACTCACGAAGGATTATAAAAATGATACAAGTTGCAACTTCAATTTGTCGTAACTTTTTCTCGAGATTAAGAGTCTATACTAGAAGATAGAGAGAAAAGAAAGAATAGGAATGGAGAGAGAAAACGGAGATGGCAGTCTTTCAACAAGTCGTAACCACAGAAGAAACACAAGCTAAGAGGAACAAAAGCGCGGGTAAAGGACGTAGATTCGCTCCTTTACTCGTAGCAACAATGCTATTCCAATCCATAATTGGAGCATCCTCAACAGGGGCAGCGAGTCCAGCAGACTCCCCAATCCAGCTACTAAGTGAATCAGCTATTACATATGGCGCGACTCTCAGAAGCTATGAATATCGATTTGATCGTAACAATGTGCCTGTAAAGGTGAACGCGGATGTGATACAGATTGATCTGCAGAATCCAATGGTGCGCCTCGACACAATGGCAGGAACGAACGGACAATTCACAAAGAAGCAAACGGTACGTCAGATGGCAAATGAAACAGGCGCGGTTGCAGCAGTAAACGGGGATTTCTATAATACCCAAGCCGAGGGTGTACCCATGGGACCGCAGGTGATGAACGGGAAGTTATTAGCGACGCCTCCTTTTCTGCCAGGATTCTATTCGTTTGCGCTGACTAAGGACAACAAGCCTATTGTCGATTTGTTCACGTTTCAAGGGAAAATAACGGCTAAGGATGGGGCATCTTACGAGCTCGGAGGCATTAACAAAACGTATTACTGGTACGAAGAAGACGGAGTACATGAAGCTGGCAAGCATACGATGATCGACGGTCTTTTCATGTATACGAATGCCTGGGGCCAATCTGACCGCTCCAATGATGGTGTTACGGTACCAACCGAAATACTAGTTCGTAACGGCGTGATAGAGCAAATTGCTCGTAGTAGTGTGTTGAACATCATTGCTCCAGTAGATGGCTACATACTGCGTGCTTCTGGAAAAGCAGATGAATTCGTACAGAAGCATCTGAAGGTAGGAGATCGCCTTACTGCCAACTATAAAGTGACCGGTCAAGATCCTACTATGAACTATGATGCGGCTAATTTCAAAATGATGGTTGGCGGTCATACGATTCTAGTAGATAATGGGCAGCCAGCGGCTTTTTCGAGAAATGTGTCGGATATTGGCGGATACAGATCAAGAACGGCTATTGGATACTCTCAGGATCAAAGATATGCTTTTCTAATAACGGCAGATAATTCAGGCGACAGTAAAGGATTAAGCATGACCGAGCTTCAACAATTTATGATAAAAGTAGGGGTATGGAAAGGCCTTAATCTAGATGGCGGCGGCTCCACTCAGATGGTGTCCAGGCCATTAGGAGAGCAGCAAACCGTATTAACAAATGACCTGGAATATGGCGGAACCTATGAACGAAGAGTGGTAAATGGCGTTGGAGTGTACTCCATGGCGCCTAAAGGAGAAGTTAGAGAAATAAAAGTGAGCGGTGCAACGAGTTTATTTATCGGAGAAAAAGCTTCCTACAACCTTAAAGCAATTGATGGATATTTCAATCCGATGGATATGACCGGGGCGCCAACCGTTTGGAGCACATCCCAACCAATAGGTTCTTTTCAAGGAAATACATTTACTGCCCTACAACCAGGCAAGACGACTTTAACCGTCAAATCGGGACAAGCTTCGCAAAGTATCGACATTGAAGTCCTTGGACGCGATCAGATAGCTAGCCTACAGCCACAACCGTCATCACAAGTGCTGCTGCCTAATTCGATCTACAAGCTTCCTGTAACGGCTACTACGAAACAAGGTGCAACACGAACCGTGCCGCCTGAGCTTATTCAATGGGAAATGGTCGGCTTCAAAGGTAAGATAGAAGGAGATAAGTTAACCGTACAATCTATTGATCCAGGGACGAAGCAGGGACGACTTTTTGCTAGATATGATGGGTTCACTTCTATGATTTCTATGCCGCTTGGACAGATGCAGTCCCTGCTGGATTTTGAGAACAATCTTACACCAGTAACGTTCCAGAGCTATCCGACAGAGGTCGTTGGAGGTACGAAACGTGTCTCTATCCCAGGATTGCCTTCGGGAGCATATGCCCTGTCGTTAAGCTATGATTTCACAAAAGGAACAGGTACAAAGGCAGCATACGCCATGTTAGGCGCAAATGGGGTGGCCGTTCCAGGGCAGCCGCAAACATTATCCGTAAAAGTGAAGGGTGATAACAGCTTTAACTGGGTGAGGGCGGAAGTAGCAGATGCCAAGGGTGAGATTAAACGTATTGATCTAACCCAATATGTAAACTGGAGCGACTGGAAGACATTGACTGCAGATTTAAGTCCGTATGGGATAGCTTATCCGATGACGCTGAAAAGACTCTACATCACTAATCCAGCACAAGGACAAGATGAGCGTGCGTTAACTGGGGAAATCATTTTTGACGACATTTCTTTCCAATACGCACCAAACGTACCGACAAATTTAAACAAAGTTAAGCTGTCGATTAATAATAGAACTCTTATAGTAAACGATAAGCCGATTATGCTAGATCAAGCACCAGTTATTTATAAGGACAATACAATGGTTCCGGTAAGGTTTGTGGTTGAAGCTATGGGTGGAGAAATAGGCTGGAGTGATCCTGATCGTAGAGTTTCCATTCTAAAAGATAACCATTATGCCGAGCTGTGGTTGGATAATGCAGATCTAATCATAGACGGAAAGGTAGTGACAGCTGAGGTTGCTCCTATGCTAATGAATGAGCGAACAATGGTCCCCCTGAGACTTTTGTCCGAGAAGATGGGCTGGAAGGTGGGCTGGGACCCAGTGACTTATTCGGTTACACTGGAATAATTTAGTTCCAACATATCAAGTCAAAAGAGCTACAAATATGGTAGTATTAAAAATAGTGTACAATACACTTGCTAGGTAATAAGAATTACAGATGGATTGATATAGGCCATAAATGGAAAGAGGGGTTCTGGTTCAGTTGCAATATGATACCATCGACAAGGTAATTAAAAACGCCATAGGAGTCATGGAGTCTAGCAAGTACCAGATCTTTGAGATTTGCGAAAGTGCCCGCTCCGAATGGGACGCGCTGAATAAGGAACTGCAGCTGGTGAAAGATGAAGCCTCCCAGATGATCGATCAAGTGGATCGGTTGGAAATGGAATACAAGCGGGCAAGGATCCGACTTACGGAAGTAAGTCGGGATTTTCACCGTTTCAAGGAAGAGGATATCCGAGTAGCATACGAGGCAGCCACGCAATTGCAATTGCAGCTTACTATCTCCCGAGAGAAAGAGTATCAACTGCGAGCCAGACGCGATGAACTTCAGAAGCGAATTAAGAACGTAGACCGCACCATCGAACGAGCTGAGGCGCTGGTGCTGCAGATGAACGTTGTGCTGGAGTATTTGTCTGGAGACCTGAATCAGGTAACACGAATACTGGAATCGGCGAAGAACAGGCAGCTTGTCGGATTAAAAATTATTGTCGCTCAAGAAGAAGAGCGCAAGCGGATTGCCCGCGAGATTCATGATGGTCCGGCTCAGGCAATGGCTAATATTGTTCTTCGATCTGAGATTGCCGAGAGAATGCTGCTGCGAAGTGAGTTCGCCGCAGTGAAGGAAGAGCTTTCAGATCTGAAGTCGCAGGTACGAATGGGGTTAGAAGAGGTCCGCAAAATTATTTTTAACCTACGTCCGATGGCGCTTGATGATCTTGGGCTTATCCCTACGGTACGTAAGTACATACAAGACTTTGAAGATCGAACACGAGTCCGGATCAAATTCGATGTTGTGGGATTAGAGAAGCGACTGCCGTCAGCTATGGAGGTTGCTGTATTCCGACTGGTGCAAGAAGGCTTGTCGAATGTCCTGAAGCATGCTAAGGCAAGTTATGTCTTTGTGGAAATTACGTTTCAGAATCAAATGGTCAAGGTAATGATGCAAGACAATGGTGTCGGGTTTAATTTAGAGCGATTGGAGATGCAAATTACGAAGGGTAATGCGCATTTTGGAATTATGGGGATGCGCGAGCGAATCGAGCTGCTCGAAGGCAGAATGGATATTGAGACCGCTTTGAATGCCGGCACCAAACTTGTCATGCTAATACCAATAAGCTTAGAACCCAGGGAGGATTGAAGCTATGGAAGCAAGCCGCACGGTCAATATCGTTATTGCGGATGACCATCAGTTATTACGTGAAGGCGTAAAGCGTATTCTGAACATGGAAATTGATTTCGAAGTCATCGGGGAATGCGGAGATGGGATTCAAGTAGTGGAGTTATGTAATGACCTTCGTCCCGATGTAGTATTGATGGATATCAACATGCCAATCGAGAACGGAGTCGTGGCTACAGAGCGGCTGAAGGAATTTTTTCCTGAGATTAAAGTGATTATTCTGTCCATACATGATGATGAGAGTTATGTGTTCGAAACCCTGCGCAAAGGAGCTTCCGGGTACTTGCTGAAGGACATGGAGGCAGAGTCGCTAATTAACGCTATTCGGTCAGTAGTTGCAGGACATGCTTATATTCATCCCAAAGTGACGGGTAAGTTGATCAACCAGTTGAGACGGATGACTTACTTGGATACGGTTGGAGTGGCTGGCGGAGATCATGGTCCTAAAGAAGCTGGTGTCAAATACATCCATCAGCCGAATAGCCCGCTTACTCGTAGAGAGGCCGAAGTCCTTCGTTTGTTAGCGGAGGGAAAAAGCAATAAGTCGATTGGGGAAATACTATTCATCAGCGAGAAAACGGTTAAGAACCATGTGAGCAGTATTTTGCAAAAGATGGAAGTGGAAGACCGGACACAAGCCGTTATTATAGCGATTAAAAATGGTTGGGTGACTTTGTAAAGAGTACGGAAACAATTTAGACGGATCCAAAGAATGGACCGGCATAGCAGGAACCATAGACAGCTTAGCAGCATATACTTCATGTAAGGGAGGTGCCGCTATGATTGTCGGATTGCTTTTGATTGTTGGAAGCTATGGTTCGGCTGTTGCTTTGGTCCATTTGTGTTATTCATTGGCTCGGTGGAACCGTAGAAAGCCTCTGACTTATTTGCTGATTGTGAAAAATAATGAGCTTCATGTGGAGTGGTACTTGCGCTCCTTGTTATTGTTCTCCTGGTTAAAAGGAAGAAATGTAAGGGTGCTTCTGCTCGATGAGGGTTCGACTGATGATACACTTACAATTGCAAATCGGATGGCGGGAGATCGTCCAGATGAAATGCAAGTAATGCGGCTGGAAAATCCCGACTTACTAGATGATATTATTGCTTGTTATGAGCAAGAAGAAGTGGTATTGGTCCGATTAAGCAACGAACCTGATCTGCAAAAGATTCCGTTAGCACATTAAGTAATCGCTTACAAAGGAGGCAGGAATGAAGGCGGTTGTATATGCTATTCTCCGTCCCAAACAATGGAGCTGGGAAGTAACATTGGACATTCGCATCGACTATGCATTCTGGTTCGAGCAATACGGTGGCACAGTATCCATCGTGGTGTTGGAGCCGTCCATGTCGCTAGGACAAGCCCATGAAGTGAAAAGAGTATTGAATAGGGAAGGTCGCTTGTTCAAGGATGAACAGGCCCTTCTGCATTTGCTGAAAGAAAAGGTGGGGAAGGATGAGAGAATGTTAAAGGTGATAACGGATCTGAGGGCTATCACCATTAAGTATGAAGAGTATGTGAGGAGGGTGAATGAGGAGGTCAGTCGTAGGAAGCAGTATGATGTAGATGATGCGGTGGAGCAGCAGGAAGGGGGGAGGAATAGGGCAGCCGAAATCACAACAAGCCCGTGGAGCGGTGTAAGGTCAAGCATTATTGCTCCTGAACTGCAATTGGACATGCTTGAGCAGATGGAAGCAGAGCTTCAGGGTCGGTCGCTGACTCGAGAGGAATTCGCAGGGTTGCTGCAGCATGCAGGGCTCGAGCCTATCGTGGAGCACCAGGGCGGTTATTTGCAGGCCGCTTATTTGCGCGGCCGAGTGGCACTTGTGACCGGGCTCGAGCGGGTGGAGCGAGAGCTGCGTTGGTGGTTGCCTGCGCTGAAGCAGCGCGAGGCGCAGTATAGGTGCCGCCGCTGCGGGAGCGGAATGTCGCGGATGTACGCGACAGATTGTCCGCACTGCGGCGGGCCGTGTTTGTACTGCGAAGCGTGCCTCACGATGGGGCGGCAGCAGCAATGCTCGCTGCTGATACGCGGGCTTGCCGCGCAGCGCAGCGCGGGGCCGCAGGCTGCGCGGGCACGAAGCGCGAGTACGCCCGCGCAGTTCCCGCCGCAGGGCGGGCCACCCCCAGTTGCCGATGCCATCATCGGCAACTGGGGGCTCAGCCCCGCCCAAGGGGCGGCGGTGCGCGCGGCGCTCGCGTTCCTAGCGTCGCCGCCGCCAAATGCAGCCGATGCCCCGCCCAGATCATTCCTGATCTGGGCGGTAACCGGCGCAGGCAAGACCGAGATGATCTTCCCGCTCATCGAAGCAGAGCTCGCCCGCGGCGGCACGGTTCTCATGGCCACGCCGCGGCGTGACGTCGTCCTGGAGCTCCGCCCCCGCTTGCAGCGGGCGTTCCCGGATCGGACGATCGTCACGCTCTATGGCGGCAGTGAGGACCGCTGGAATCGCGGTGACATTACACTTGCCACAACGCATCAACTCATGCGTTTTCATCGAGCGTTCGATCTAATCATTATTGATGAGCTCGATGCATTTCCATACCACAACAATCCTGAGCTGCAATATGCAGCAGGACAAGTTTGCAAACCTCAAGGCACTTATATTTTTCTATCGGCTACCCCGCCTACTCCTATGCAACGTGCCGTCAAACGAAATCAATTACCTCATGTTCGAGTACCTGTTCGGTTTCACCGTCATCCGCTCCCAGTCCCCAGGCTCCTCATCACGAACCGTAAAAATCCACTGCCTACTAATTTGAGACGAGCGCTTGAAGTTTCTATTCACCGCGGCGCCCAACTGTTTGTTTTTGTTCCAAAAATCAAAGAAATCGATAATATAGTAACGCATCTGACATCCCTTTTTCCTAATCTACAAGGATTCATTGACGGTACTTCCTCCCAGGATCCAGATCGCGCAGAAAAAGTTATACAATTTCGTGACGGTCGTATTCGCATCCTTGTTACAACCACGATACTAGAAAGAGGAGTAACAGTGCCCAAGACAGATGTAATTATTTTACGAGCCGAGTCCGCTTTATTCGATGAAGCTTCTCTTGTTCAAATGGCCGGCAGAGCAGGGAGATCCAAGGATGATCCGAATGGGATTGTATACTTCGTATCCGCCGCGAAGACGAATGCGCAAGCCGGGGCGATTCAACAAATTCGGCTTATGAATCGTCTTGCCCGCAAGAAGGGCTTCTTGTTGACCTAGAATTCTATTCTTTTTCATACAGGGGGATGATGATATGAACCTGAACAATAACTTAGTGAAATCTTGGTTCCAACTGTGCAGAGCGGGTGTGCGGTCTATAGAGACCTTACTTCAAACGAGTTCAGAAAGCTGCGGCTATTGTGGCGGACCTGTTTTATCCAACAGCTTCAATCAAGAAATTCAACACTTATGCGCACGTTGTTATGGACAAGTCCAGTGGATTAATAACATACAATGTGAGATTTGCGGCCGAGGAGAACGATGTGATGATTGCCGCAGAAGGTTGGATGCTTATTTTGTAGCTAGTCGAAGCTCCGTTCGTTATTCCGAGCAAATAAGACCTTGGCTGGCCAGATTCAAGTATCGTGGAGATGAACGGTTGAAATTGATGCTGACCAATATGTTAGAGCGTACTTTTTTGCAGCATTATCACCATCGCACGGGAACTTTAGGGGTAAATGTAGATCTATTGACCTATGTCCCGATTAGCTCAGAACGTTTGGCAGAGAGAGGGTTTAATCAATCTCAGTTATTAGCCGAAGAACTAGGCAGACGTGTAAGGGTTCCAGTTGAACCTTTGTTAATCAGAACGAAACATACCGGCAAACAAAGCTATAAAAGCAGAGCGGAACGTCTAGAAGATATGAAACAAGCTTTTGACATCCGACTGGATACCCAAAAACGAATATTAACTAAAACGGACTTTCGACCGATAACTATATTAATGATAGATGATGTTTATACAACGGGAAGCACACTTAATCAATGCGCGAAGGTCATAAGCACACATTTACACGCTAAGTTATACGGCCTTACATGGGCCAGATAAAGCATAAGGGGTGTACAAATTCTAAGGGCCACATAGAATAGAATAAAAGGGGTTTTGATGATGGGAATGAATCTGGACAATTGTCCCCAATGCGGTAAAATTTACGTTAAGAATCCTTATAACATATGCCCTAATTGCATGAGAGCCATCGAGGATCAATATCAGCTTTGCGTGCAATACTTGCGTAAGAACAGAGCTTGCAGTATGCAGGAGTTAAGTACGGGGACGGGCGTAAGTGTCAAACAAATCACGAAGTTTATTCGTGAGGGGAGGATAACCAATCGCGAAGCTACTAATGTCAAAATGGCTTGTGAGGTATGCGGCGATGGGATTATGGAAGGCACCATATGCGACAACTGCAGAATGAAGCTTAACAACGATATCAACCATCTCAAGCAAGATGCGCTGCGCAAAGAAGAGATGGAGAGGAAGAATACGAGTACGTTCCAGATCAAAGACCGCAATGATGACAAAAAACGACTTTAATCGGCTAAAGAACTAATCATAGATTTACCACTAAATACCCACTGTAAAACTCTAAACATTCAAGCCGATCCGTCCGATAAACTAGATAATGATAAAGGTTCCGCAATGAATGATAAGGAACTGGAACGGAGTGATTCTAATGAAAATCAATGGTATATACTCGGCAGGCGGACCGAACCCTTACAACCGCAATCAGGAGACGAGATCGAATAATTCGAAAGCGGCCAAAGAAAATCAAAGAGACGAAGTCCGAATATCCTCCGAAGCTCAAGAGCTGTTAGAGGCTCAAGCTAGTAGTGATACATCGCGTTTACAGAAGATTCAGGAGCTTAAGCAGTCCGTTTCTACAGGGACATACCATGTAGAGGCTAACCAAATTGCGGAGAAGCTCTTACCTTACTTGAAGTCATAAACCGCATGAGGTGAAGGTTCCTTTGGAAACGATACTAAAAGCCATGGATGAGATGATCGACGTACATCGGGTCTTAATTGGGCTCGGCACGGAGAAGAAGTCGGTCATCGTGGCGAACGAAGTCGATCGACTATCTCAGATCACGCACAAGGAGAACAAGCTGATTAAGCTTGTCGGAGATCTGGAAGCACTTCGCATTCAGGCCGTGAATGCCTATCTGCGGGGAAGAGGTCTGTTTCCTGCCGGAGCGGTTAGTGTAAGCGACCTATCCAAGCTCGTCGTGAAGCTGGAAGAGAAGCAAGCACTCGGTTCTCGTCAACAAGCGCTGATCAGTCTAATTCAAGAGTTGAAGTCGATTCACGAACTGAACAAACAATTAATTACCCAATCCCTAGCCTATATTGATTATTCACTGGATTTAATTTCAGCAGCACCAGATCAAGAACCGACTTATCAGCATCCGCTTCATGATCAAGCTCAGTTGCAACGAATTCGTATGTTTGATAGAAAAGCTTAACAGCCATACATGGCCGTTTTCAACGGATATACTTGTTAGTTTGAAAGGGGAAGGCATATGGGTTCCACGTTTACCGGCATAGAAATATCCAAGCGCAGCTTGTTCTCCCATCAGGCCGCATTAACTACAACAGGACATAATATTTCCAATTCCAATACGAAGGGTTACACGCGTCAAATCGTGAATCTTGTCGCCGCAAGACCGCTTGAAGCAGTAGGGCTTATGCGCACGACTGTTGCAGGCCAAAGTGGCCAAGGTGTAGAGTTCTCGAGCATTACTAGAATCAGGGAAAGTTACCTTGATGCTCAATTCTTGAACGAGAACAAGTCGTTGGGGCAATGGACGATCCGAAGCGATGCACTCGAGAAGCTGGAGAAGATTGTCAACGAACCTTCCGATACCGGGATACGACAGACGATTGAAGGCTTCTGGAATGCGTGGCAAGAGCTGACTAAGTATCCGGATAGCCGAACCAATCGGGTATTGGTCAAAGAACGGACCATTGCGTTAACCGACTCGCTTAATAGTACGGCAGTGAAGCTTAATGAGCTTGCCTCCGATCTGACGGAGAATATCAAAGTTAGAGCGCAACAAATGGACACTATTCTTGGTGGAGTTGCCAAGTTGAATGAAGAGATTTATCGGGTAGAAGGGTTGGGCAATGATGCTAATGATTTACGCGACCAGCGGGATTTGTTAGTGGACGAGTTGTCCGGATACATTAATGTCACGATCATAGAAGATACTCGGGGCTATAATATCAGTATGGGCTCGACTGCTCTTGTAACCGGAAATTCCAAGGATGTAGAGATGACACAGAGTTTTCTGGAAAGCTCCTTCGGAACCAACCTTCAGAACGGTGAAGTGGCGGGAATGATATTTTCAAGAGATCAGTTGGTAACCTCATACAAGGAAGACTTGAATGCCATGGTTCGCTCCATAGTCCAAGGCGAAGTCGAAATCACGCTCCCTGCGAACACAATATTGCCTAGCGGAGTGACAGTGACCGATGCGAATGGAACGGAATTTAGCGGAACTTTGACGAGTGATACAACCGTTGTGGTTAACGGTTTGAATGGGCTGCACCAGCTGGGCTATACGCTAAACGATACTCCTGGCCAACCGTTCTTTCAGATTACCGCAGGCAAGGAAGCAGAG
The DNA here is from genome assembly GCF_059692235.1 of Paenibacillus sp. J2R1T-4. Classification (NCBI taxonomy): domain Bacteria; kingdom Bacillati; phylum Bacillota; class Bacilli; order Caryophanales; family Paenibacillaceae; genus Paenibacillus; species Paenibacillus sp. J2R1T-4. The sequence goes on from NZ_JCAUBA010000018.1 coordinate 85,463, forward strand.
ACGATCAAGCTGAACCCGGACATTCTCGACAATGTGTTCCTAATCGCGGCTTCAAACCGGACGTTCGTGGATGAAGCCGGGAATACCAAGGTAGTCAAAGGCAGTAACGAGATGGCCTTGCTGATAGCAGGGCTGAAGAATAAGAAATTCGAGTACAAAGAAGGGCAGAGCGGGACCGTTGATGATTACTTCCGATCGATAATTGGCGAGCTTGGCGTTCAAGGACAGGAAGCGCACCGTCAGCTGGAGAATCAGAAGGCACTCGTCGAACACGTGGAATCCAGACGCCAATCCGTTAGTGGAGTCTCAATGGATGAAGAGATGACTAACATGATCAAATTCCAACATGCTTACAATGCAGCAGCTAGAGCAATGACCACCTGTGACGAGATTTTGGATAAGGTCATTAACGGGATGGGTGTCGTTGGACGATAAGTTGGACCATGGAAAGGGGGAATAGACCTTGACTCGCGTCACACAGAACATGATGAATTCGCAGTTGCTGCGTAATCTTAACTATAATATGAACAATATGAAGAATCTGCAGAATCAATTGTCAACAGGACGCAGAATTAACCAGCCTTCCGATGACCCGGTTGGAATCAGCTTTGCCATGCGGTACCGCACCGAGCTTGGCGCCACGGATCAATTCGTAAGCAACGTAGACTCGGCCCTATCCTGGCTGGATTATACGGATACGACCTTGAATCAATTGGGCAATGTCATGCATCGGGTTCGTGAGCTGTCCGTACAAGGAGCCAACGGTACTAACGATGATAATGCTATGTTGGCACTAAAGCAGGAAATGATTCAATTGAAGAATCAAGCACTTGATATCGCAAATACTGAATTTAATGGCAAATATGTGTTTAACGGGCAAATGACAGACAGACCGCCTTACCCTGATGAAGACAATTTACTTGTGGAAACAGACCCAGGTATTATTAATTTGGAGATTGGTGCGGGAGTAACGCTCGGTATTAATAAGACAGGCACCGAGGTATTCGGCAAGGCAGACGCAGAGGATAACGTATTTAAGCTGTTTGACGATATCATGGGCTTCTTGGATGAAAGTGATTATACAGGATTATCGGATACAATCGACACGATCCAGACTAGACTAGACTCTATTCTGGAGATTAGATCTGATATTGGGGCCAAGACGAACCGTATTGAGCTGGCTCTTGGTCGTCTTGAGGACATTGGCATCAATCTTCAATCCCTTCAATCCAAGACGGAAGACGCCGATATTGCAGAGGTCATTACCAATTTAAAAACGTACGAGAATGTGTATCAGGCCTCACTTTCCACCGGTGCCAAGCTCATCCGCCCCAGTCTGATTGATTTTCTCCAGTAGGGAGTAGAAAAAAGCATGAATGTGCCTGTTATAACCATTCGTCAGCAACACGCTCGATTGTACGTTGATGCAGATATCGGACAATATAGCATCCAACAGCCGAGACCGACCTTCGATATGAAGACTGTTCCATCTGAATTGAATATCCAGCAGCCTCGGGGGGACTTGCAAATCGATCAGAGCAAAGCCTGGGATGCGTTAGCCTTGGGTAATAACCTCGAAACCATGCATCGTATTTATTCTCAGGCTAAGGATATCGCGCTTCAGGGAATAGCTAAGATTGTGGAGAAAGGCAACCAATTTGCAGCGATCCATAACGGTAACGATGCGATTGCTGACAATGCGGAAGCTTCTGTAGGCGAATTTCAGGAAATGGCCTTCGCTGGACCAGCTTCTGTTGATAACGTTGACATTACTTTCACTCCGCGTTGGCCAATAATAGAAGCTTCGTTGGGACGAATCGAAAATAACAGCAAGGTAAACAAACCGATCATTGATTATCAATTGGGGAAATTGGACATTCACATGCAACAGTATCCAAAGATAGAGATGATCCCGCCACAGATTGATATGAGGGTATAGCTGTAGACATGGTCTATGGCTATTTTTTTGTTAGCGATACAAATATTATTATTTTGGGAGGGATTACCTTGGTTACGGTGGCAACGAGAGATTTTGGGCAGCTTGAAATGAATGAACAGAATATAGTTGTATTCCCTGAAGGATTACCGGGATTTGAAAACAACAAGCAGTTTTTATTGATTAGACCCGATGAACATACACCATTCTCAGTCCTGCAATCGATCGAAATGAGCGAATTGGCATTTATCATTACGAGTCCTTTTTTGTTTAACAAGCAGTATGAATTTCAGTTAACGGATAAGGTTATTGAGGATCTGGAGGTTAAGAGCGATCAAGACATATCCGTGTGGGTTATTGTAACTTTAACGGAGAATATAGCCGAAGCAACCATGAATTTGCTTGCTCCAATTGTGATCAACCAACCAAAGAAACTTGCAAAACAAATCATCTTGCACCGTTCGGAATACAAGACCAAACACAAATTGCTGTTTACGGACCATGCAGAAGCAGTAGCTGAGAGGGAGTGAGAGCATGCTTGTGCTAACCCGCAAGAAGGGCGAGTCCATTATGATTGGCGATCAGATTGAAGTGGTCGTACTTGGAGCTGAAGGCGACACCTTGAAGCTCGGTATAACGGCCCCTAAAGATGTCGAAGTATATCGGAAAGAAATATACAACATGATCCGGGCATCCAATCAGGAGGCAACCCAGCGTAAGGTAGATTGGAAGGATATAGGAGAAGCATTTAGAAATAAGGAGTAATTTTATGTGAAATGAATAAATGCAAAAAATAGCTCTTCATTTCTAACCTCCAAAATTCGATATAAATATTATGACTTTCTAACCGGAGTGGCCACCCGGTTGGAGAGATCAACAAAACCACATGGATGTGGAAACGAAACTTCAAGGAGGAAGTAAAGAAATGAGAATTAATCACAACATTGCGGCGCTGAATACATACCGTCAGCTGACCGTGAACCAAGGGCAAGGCGGCAAGTCGATCGAGAAGTTATCTTCAGGTCTTCGTATCAACCGTGCAGGCGATGACGCAGCGGGTCTTGCGATTTCCGAGAAGATGAGAGCACAAATTCGCGGTTTGGAACAAGCACAACGGAACTCGTCTGATGCGATCTCCATGATCCAAACAACAGAAGGTGCACTTAACGAATCTCACTCGATTCTGCAACGTATGCGTGAGTTGGCTGTACAAGCATCAAATGACACGAACGTGAACATCGACCGTGAAGAGATCCAGAAGGAAATGAACCAATTGACTTCCGAGATCAACCGGATCGGTAACACCACTGAGTTCAATACCCAGTCGTTGTTGAAAGGTAAGAATGCGGCTGTTACGACGACTGCTGCAGCACAAAAAACAGTTACTGCAGGTGTCGTTGGCGTTCCTGTTGGTGAGATTTCTGGGCTTGAGACAGGTGCGAATAGCGTGAAAGCTTCTGAGTCCTCAACTTCCGTGCAAGGTTCATCTGCCAAAGTGACAGGTTCTGTATCAGGAGTTGTTGAAAACACAGCAAGTGTTGCTGGGAAGAATGCGACAATTACACTTTCCAACGGTGTAACAATTCAGTCAGAAGACTTTACAACAGCATTGAACGGAAGAAAAGTAGAAATCAAGCAAAACGCAGTAGCCGATACAGACACAACTGTAAATTATGACTCCGTTACTCAGACTTATACGTTCCAAGTAGGTTCTCGCTCCGATGGCTCTTCATTAGCCACTAATCGCGGCGAATTGATGAATCAATTGGATGCAGTAATTAAGGCCTCTTCTGATGCAGAAGTTCAGAAATTAACAGTAAATGTATCTGATTTAGCTCAGAGCGTAACTGATGTTAAAGCATCTGGTACGTTGGCGAATGGCAGAGCTGAAGTAACAGGTTCTTACGAAATCGCAATTAGCGATAAGTTCGAAGAAGCTGGCGATACAGTTACTATTGAAGGACAGAAGTTCACTGCTGTACTTTCTGGTGCAGATGCAACAAAAGGTGAATTTAATGTTGGCAATAGCAGTGCAGCTGCATTAACAGGCGGGAAGCAAGTAATTGCTCTTGCTGATTCTACACCTGCAGCAGCAGCAGCGGCAGTATTTAATTCAGGTGCTTTTACACCATTAACAGTAGGTCAATCAGGAACTTTTTCCTTTAATGGAGTAACAATTAATTTCGCAGCAGCTATTAATCCTGCTGGTGGAGCGGATGATACAACAACCACAAATGTAACAGCTAATTCAGCGACAATAACATTAGACGTTAATGGTGCTGATGGCGCTGATACAGCAAATGAACAAGCAACACATCTAATTGCAGCATTGAACGCTATTAAAACAGCTGGAGGTGCATCTAGCGCGCTTGCTGACTTTACGATAGCTGGCACCGGTGCAGGCATCACATTTACAGCAGGTTCGACCACTGCGAAGTATAATCAATTAGAAATTACTAAATCCGGAAACGTAGCTATAGCTAATACAGGGTCTGCTCAGCTTACAACATTCGGTGCAGCTTCTACAGCATTAAGCGCGGATACTTCTGTATCCTTCACTGTTGATGGTAAAGAGTATAAGTTAGATAAAGCATTATTAGATACACATGTTGATGGAACTTTTGATGCGGATGCAGCAGCTCTTCTTGCAGTAGACGCAGACGGGGTGGCATTATCTACAGTAGCATCTGCAACTACAAATGGTGCCGGTAAGTTGGTGGTAACCTCCAATACATCTGGTCAGACCAGCGAAGTTGAATTCAAAATTAACACGACTGTGGATGAAGATCGCTATTTACTTCAAAGCGCGTTCGGTATTAGAGACAACAGTTCTGCTCAAAAAACAGCTCAAGCGGCGAGCCTACAAACAGCTATTGCAGCAAATGATAAGTTAAACGGCAGATTCACTGCAACAGCATCGGAAGGACGTATTACTTTAACTGAAAATGCTACAAAAGCAACAGGTTCAGCACTGAATGAAGCAGTAGTGACAGGTTCAGGCAAGAATGATGGATTGTCATTTACCAATGCTGGTGGTCAGAACTTGAAGAAAGTTACGATTGTTCAATCTGCAGCCCAAACAGCTGCAAAAGCTAGTACTGCTGCTATTAATACAGCTGTATTCTCTGCAGGTTCTGTAGGTACAGAACTAAATGGAGTTAACATCAAATTTGCTTCAGATCTAACAACAGGTACATCGTCCAACTCATGGGATGCCGATACGAAGACATTAACGATTTCGGGAGATATCAATAATGCAACTGCAGCCTTAACAGAAATCAAAAAAGGTCTGATTACAGCTGGATTTAATGAAACAAATGTGAATGCTATGTCTGTTACAAATGGTGGTGTTGCAGTTGATACAGACCTACAAGGCCAAACAATAACTTTCGGTGCTACCAGTGCTACAGCAGGTAAAATCGGTATCGCTGACGCAGACACAATGGCTGTTGAGAATAACAATGGTGAGTTGAAAATTTATCTTGCCAGCTCCACAGCTAGCAAGAATACTTCTGCGAAAATTGAGAAAGCAATCCAGGATCTTGGAACTTCTCAATATGCAGACGGCTTAGATTTCTCCAAATTTACTGTTAAAGCAACAGGCGATTGGGATACCAACACTACAGGAAACTCCATTATTAAATCCGAGGGTACTTTTGTAGGCGGTACTGAAGAAGTTAAAGGATCTTACGATTTCAAATTGGAGAAAGCCTTTGTTGAAGGCGATACTGTCGTAATCAAAGGACAAACGTTCAAAGCTGTTGCGAAGGACGCTCTTGCAAGCAAAGGTGAATTTAATATTGCTGGTGGCGACATTGTTGCACAAGCGGCTGGTTTGGCTGATGCGATCAGTACGAACGCCACGTTGAAGAACACTTACAAAGCTCAAGCAGCTAGCGACAAGATTACAATTACCGAAATCACCGGTACTGGAACAGATCTTAAAGCTACTGAAATGAGCGTAAGAGCAGCCGGCACACAAGGTGAATTCGCCGCTACAATTTCGGAGCAACTGACAGACGGAGCTGCATTGGTTGTTGACAATGTAGAGATCAAAGTTTCTAGCAAAAACACTCACGTAGGGTATGCGGATGGTACGGCTGTTAAAGCAACTAACCCTGAAGCCCAATCCCAAGCCCTGGCTGATGCAATCAATAAAAACGCTTCATTGAACAACAAATACACTGCATCTGTTAACGACGGTGGAGAGCTTGTCCTGAAACAGAAGGAAGGACAAGAATCAACAACAGCACCTGTTGTGCAAACGAAGAACTCGCCGAAGGGTGATTTCACTGCTTCGTTCCAAGTTGGTGCGAACAGTGGTCAAAGCATGACAATCACAGTTGGCGATATGCGTTCTGCAGCTCTGGGTGTCAGCGGCGATGGCTCGGTCGAAACAGTGGCTGCTAAGAACGGAACAGTTGCATCCTACGTAAAAATTGCTAATGTTACAGACGGAACTACGAACAAGAATTCTGAGTTTGCATTGGACATTACGAGCAGTGAGAAAGCTTCTGCTGCTGTCAGTGTAATCAACGATGCGATCGAAGTAGTCTCCTCGCAGCGTTCCCAGTTGGGTGCGTTCCAGAACCGTTTGGAGCACACGATCAACAACCTGGGTGCTTCTTCCGAAAACTTGGTTGCTTCTGAGTCCCGTATTCGTGATGTGGATATGGCTAAAGAAATGATGGAGTTCACCAAGCAAAACATCTTGTCACAGGCTGCTCAAGCAATGCTTGCTCAAGCCAACCAACAACCGCAAGGAGTTCTTCAATTGCTCCGTTAATCTTAGTTGGTTACAGGGAGACTCTAGCTGGTCTAGGGTCTCCTTTTTTTCTAATATGGATGTCACTCCCCAAATTTATTAAAGCGAGGAATTGTATATGGATCAAAACCGTGAAATCATCGATAAGACACTTGAATTGTTGGATACCGGGCATGAAGGCTTGGAGCAAATCACTCACCAGTTGGAAAATGGATTATACGAGTCATCTATTCAATTGTTTTGTGACTTCAGTGGGGCTGTACACCAAGTGAGCCGTACTTTGGAATTGTTGTCAGATAGGATGGACCTGGATCGGGCAGTAGATTGCGAGAATGATTTAATCGAGAGCATGGGGAAAGTAACATCGGCCTATGAAGAGCGGGCATACCATGAACTGGATTCCATGTATCGGAACTTCGTCATCCCCCGCTATCGGGAATTGAAGTTATCCATCCATGAATCGTTTCGCCCATATATTGTCGTATAAAGGGGGATTCCTATATGAATACAATAAAAACAAAAAAGCGATTGCAGCTAGTTCCCCGTTATATGCAGCAGTTTCAGTGCATCGGCTCATTCTGTGAGGATAGCTGTTGTGTGGGTTGGCAAGTGACAATCGATGAGCCAACATATAAGAAGTACGTTAAAGTCCGCGATGAACAATTGACTTCTGTAATCGACAAGAGTGTAACCCGCAATCGTAGCAATCCTTCAGAAAGCAATTATGCCAAAATCCGTATGGAATCCAATGGGAATTGTCCATTTCTGAATGAGTCGAAGCTTTGTGGCATTCAGACCAAATTGGGTGAAGAGTATTTGTCGAATACGTGTTCTCAATTCCCACGGATCAATAATGAAATTAATGGAACTTTGGAACGGTCGGGCACTACTTCTTGTCCGGAAATAGCTAGATTGGTTTTGTTGAACCCAGATGGAATCGAGTTTGACGAAGTTGAAGGTGAGGTAGACAGCCGAGTTCATCTTTCAAAGAAGATAAACACGGAGAGTGTGGAAAATCTGAAGCGCAATCAGAAGTACTTCTGGGAGATGCGTATTTTTACAATCCGACTGCTTCAGAACCGCGCTTATTCATTACCAGATCGGCTTATTCTGTTGGGTATGTTCTTGCAGAAAATTCGCGATTCTAGTTCCAGTGATCAAGTACATCAAATTCCGCAAATAATAGAGGAATACACTCTAATAGTCAATAACGGAATACTGAAAGAAGAGCTCAATAACGTCCCGGCACAAGTAGCGATCCAGCTTGTTCTTGCAAAGGAAATCCTGGATCAGCGGTTTTCATTGGGCGTTAACAGCAATCGATATAAGACCTGTGTAGGGCAATTCCTTTATGGCTTGGAATATACGAGTGACACTACGGTTGAAGAAGTAACAGAGCGTTACAAGGAAGCATACGAAAGCTACTACTCTCCTTTCATGAAAGAACATGAATACATGCTAGAGAATTACCTGGTAAACTATGCTTATAAGAATCTATTTCCTTTTAATGAGAAGGAAGTGTTCGATTCATACGTAATGATGGTGATCCATTTCGCTATGATTAAGTTACTGCTAATCGGGATGTCCCGTCATCATAAAGCGATCAGCGAACAGTTGGTCGTGGAACTCATTCAGTCCTTTTCGAGAACAGTGGAGCACAGTAACGCTTACTTATACAAAATCCAGCAAGCGCTGAAAGAGAATCAATTCACGTCATTGGCCTATATGGCTATTTTGCTTAAGAATTAACCATGTTGTCTGTTGGCAACCCCCAAAAGTGACGTAAATGACAACTCAAGACGAGATTAAAAATTATTATAAGATGAGTGTTGAGTCTCCTGTCAATGCCTATAAAAAATATAGGGCAAGAAGCCGATACATGTATTATTAAGCTTGATGGAATGGGGGTTCTTAAGGATGGATAGCTCGAATTTTCCTATTGGAGGAGCAGGGGGACAGCCTAGAATTGAACCGACACCTGGGGCAGACGCAGCGAACCTTGTTTCAAAGTCCAAAGCAGAAGCTCCAGTACCCGCGCCAGTTATTCACAATGCAAAAGAAATGAAGCAGGCCGAGAATAAGGGTGCTCACATTACCATAAGTGAAGAGCAGCTTATTCGAGCAATTGAGAAAGCGATCAAGCAGATGCAAGGACCCAATACGATGCTTGATTTCTCAGTTCATGAGAAAACGAAGCAGATTATGGTGAAGGTATTGAACAAAGATTCGGGCGAGATCATTCGTGAAATTCCGGCAGAAAAGAATCTCGATTTTGTTGCTAAGCTATGGGAGATGGCCGGCATATTAATCGATGAGCGAAGGTAAGGGAGGGAACACAGCATGGCTACAAGAATAAGCGGACTCGCGACTGGCATGGATATTGACACGATGGTCAATAAACTTATGTCGGCAGAGCGGGCCCCTATGGACAAATTGAGTCAGCAGAAGCAATCAACGGAGTGGAAGCGTGACAGTTACCGTGAAGTATATAACCAGTTTCTTAGCTTTAAGAACAGCGCCTTCGATATGAAGCTGCAGTCTAATTATTTGGCTAAGCTGGCAACATCACAGGATGATACCTTCCTGACGGCCACCGCTACCTCTGCGGCTGTAGAAGGTAATCATGACATTAAGGTCACTCAGCTTGCCAAGTCGGCTACGCTCCATTCTGACTCCGCCCTTGGGGTGCGTAATAAGTCCGCGTTGATGTCCCAGATCGGGTTGGGCGCAGAGGCGATCTTAACAGTCGCCGGTGAAAAAGGTGTCACTGCGATACAAGTGAAACCAGGTGATAAAATCTCTGATGTTGTTGCCAACATTAACAACAAAGCTAGGCACACCGGTGTTACCGCCAGTTATGACGAAACATTGGACCGGTTCTTCTTGACGAATGTTGTGACGGGAAACGACTCTAAGATTGAAGTGAAAAGTACGAATGCTGCGCTGCTGAATACTGTCCTTAAGCTCCCTGGGGCTGTAAATGAGGCTGGTAAGGGACAGACCGTCACGGCAGCCAAAGCTTATACAGGCGGTGTGTTGGAGACTGTCATTAAGAAGGATCCCGAGAATAAGAATCCGATACCTGATCAGAAGCTCCGTCTTATTTACAATAATATGACCTATGACTTTGTCATCAAAGAGAAGACATCCATCGGAGATTTAATCGACAGCATCAACAGCTCGGATCTGGGTAAACTCGGCATATCCGCTCAGTTGGATTCAGACAATAAGCTGAAGCTGTTTAATCCCGATGACGACAAATCGATCGAATTTCAAGAAATTTTCGCAGGCTCTACTCAGGATGATGTCAAATTATTAGAGGAACTCGGAATATTGACTAGTGCTGGAACTGCATCACTTACACTGGCATCCAACTTAGATTATTCCAAAGTGGTGGCATCCGGTGTTAACGCTAATGTTGAATATAACGGTATTCCCGTATCCTATAAGACCAACAGTTTTGAAATTAACGGAGTCAGCTTCACTGCCAGGAAGGTATCCAGCACACCCGTAAAGGTTTCTATCTCAAATGATACGGAATCGGTCTTTGGGGCAATTAAATCGTTCGTCGATGAATACAATGACTTGATTGATGCCGTCAATAAGAAGACAAGCGAGACCCGCTACCGCGAGTACAAACCGCTGACGGAAGCACAACGCAAGGATATGAAAGATGAGGAGATCAAACGCTGGGAAGAGAGAGCTAAGAGCGGCTTGCTCAAGGGTGACGCTATCTTGAATAGTACGCTTCAGGGCATGCGCAATTCGTTAAACAATGCTGTCAGTGGGCTACCTGCGAATAACGTAAACCAGATGCTTCAGCTCGGAATTAAGACTGGTGGTTATGCGGATCAAGGCAAGCTTCACATTGACGAGACTAAGCTGAGAAAGGCGATTGCAGAACAACCCGAACAAATCATGGCCTTATTCACAGCGGACGATAAAGACAAGAATTCAGAAGCTGCTGACGGATTAGCCGTACGTTTGTACGATCGCGCAGAACGAGTGCTGAATCAGTTGAAGGAAACAGCCGGCACGGCAAGCAGCGGATCGCAAGATTACCTGCAAGGCAAGGAGATGGACGATTTAGATAGCCGAATCAGAGCCATGACTAAGAGGTTGACCGACGTCGAAGATCGATACTACAGGCAATTCACAGCAATGGAGAAATACATTAATCAATTGAACTCTCAGAGTGCTTGGTTAGCTCAACAATTTTCAGGGCAATAACGGAGAGGGGCTCTATTAGATGTACCAACAACAGGCGCAACAAAACAAATATTTCGAAAACTCCATTCAGACTGCTTCCAAGGAACAATTGCTGGTTATGCTATACAACGGCGCTATCCGATTTTGCAAAGCCGGCATTGATGCTATGAAGCGGCAGCAGTATGATGAAGTGCATACTAATCTAGTCAAAGCACAGAATATTATATCGGAATTCGTTATCACATTAGATCGTAATTCCCCTGTTGCAGATCAACTATTGCAGCTATATGATTACTTTATTCATCTCCTTGTCACAGCCAATGCCAACAAGGACCCAGCTCCAGTCGAAGAAGTGTTAGGTTATCTGACAGAAATGAAAGATACTTGGGTAGAAGCAGCCAAATTGATGAAAACCGCTTCAGGAGTCCCAAATGTCTAGTGAATGGACATGGTTATATGAAGAAACCAAGTCTATCGCTTTGAAAATCTCTACAATTAGTTATGAAGAGTTGTTGGAATACCTTGAGCGAAGAGAAACGATAATGTCTCGTCTGCAAGAGTACGAATCCGTTCCCATGGACTCGATACCAAGCAATTTTAATTTGTTGGAATTCAATCAGTGGAATCAGGTCATTATGGAGAAGCTGATCGAGTTGAAGAATGAAGCCAATGATAAGCTTGCTGAGATCTCCACCAAGAGGAATATAAAAACAAGTTACGAGACCTATTCTACTCAGACCAGTTACTTTTTTGATTCCAAAAAATAGAACGAGACCCGAAACCTTCTGCCTGGATTACAAGTAGAAGGTTATTTGTATTTATGACTTGTGAATTAGTATCAAATGCGAAAAATATCGGATTAATCAAATAATTTCCCGTTCACAGAGACCCATTTATGAGCTAATAGTTCTCAGGGCATGTGTGTAAGTCGGATAAGAGCCTGTGGACAGTGTGGATAACTCTGTGAATAACTAATGAAAACAAGCTTTCATATTGTGAATGTATTGTAAATAGCCAAATTTTCTCGCAATTCTGTTAGCTAACTGGGACACAAGAATCAAATGGACAGGATGTCTGTAGTTTGCATTGACAGCTTGAAGTTAGCGGTGATATATTCGAATTGTGGGGTATATAACCCCAGCTACATGAAGACGAAGGGAATGTTCTGCATGCAAGGTAAAGTGAAATGGTTCAACGCAGAAAAAGGTTACGGTTTCATCGAGCGTGAAGACGGAGGAGACGTATTCGTACACTTCTCAGCAATCCAATCCGATGGCTTCAAGACATTGGAAGAAGGTCAAGCGGTCGAATTCGACATCGTAGAAGGCGCACGCGGACCACAAGCAGCTAACGTCGTTAAAATCTAATCATTCGGCGTGAACCGCTGTCTAATAGATGGTTAATGATGAACACGGTAGCTCACACACCTCGGATATCCGGGGTGTTTTATTTTGCCGTCATTAAAATGTCAGAATATTAACAAAATTTTGAATTATTATTAAGTTTTTTTGAAGAGTACTCTTAAATATGATATAATGTAGTTGTAAGTACGAAAGGAGCTGTTGAACATATGAATTTTAACATTCGTGGTCAAAACATTCTTCTTACTGACGCGCTTAAGGATTATGCAACAAAGAAAATCGGCAGGCTCGAACGGTATTTTGAAGCTCCCCCATCAACTGATGTTCAAGTCACATTGAGTGTATCCAAAACTCTTCAGACCGTGGAGGTAACCATCCCGCTGACTGGCATTCTGCTTCGAGCAGAAGAGAAGAGCGAAGATATGTATGCTTCGATTGATCTGGTGACTGAGAAGCTCGAACGTCAGATACGCAAACACAAAACCAAGGCCAACCGCAAGTTTCGTCAAAACGGAGGAATTCGTACTTTATTCTCGGAAGGATACGAAGGATCAACAGCTACTGCTGTACGACATTTTGAAGACGAGGACGAACTTGAGCTTGTACGTACCAAACGATTTAACCTGAAACCCATGGACATTGAAGAAGCGATTCTTCAGATGAATATGGTTGGACATAACTTTTTTGTATTCGCTAATGCAGAGTCGGAGCAAGTTAACGTAGTGTACAAACGCAACGATGGCAAATATGGCTTAATTGAACCCAACGCCTAACGCTAACGCCTAGCTCCACACTCCGCATTATCATCCACACATAATCTGGGAAGTCTGATTCCGAAACGGATCGGACTTTCTTTGCGTATATAAACGTATAAAATATGGATTGTTGCCACACTCTCTGCAAACTGATACAATTTATGCAAACCGTTTTTCCTTCTCATTATTATGTTGATGAACACAAGCAAGAAAAAGATATATATTGCAGCGAAAGGGGTCTGACCCATGTTAGGACTCGTTAAAAAAATATTCGGTGATTCCAATGAACGCGAAGTAAAGCGTCTTATGAAGGTCGCGGACTACATCAACGAAATGGAGCCAACGTACAAGGCGCTGTCGGACGAGCAGTTAAGTGCAAAGACGATAGAATTCCGGGAACGTTTAGAGAAAGGCGAGACGCTTGAGGATTTATTGCCTGAAGCTTTTGCAACCGTTCGTGAAGCATCCTGGCGGGCACTAGGTAAACGTCATTTCGATGTGCAATTAGTCGGCGGAATGGTTCTTCATGACGGTCGAATTGCAGAGATGAAGACAGGTGAAGGGAAGACGTTGGTAGGTACGCTTCCTGTTTACTTGAATGCATTGTTAGGCAAAGGCGTACATGTCGTAACTGTGAATGATTACTTGGCGCAACGGGATAGTGCAGAGATGGGTAAAATCTACTCTTTCCTTGGCATGACCGTTGGTGTCAACTTGAACAGTCTTTCCCATGAAGCCAAACAAGCTGCCTATGCTTGCGATGTTACTTACGGGACGAACAATGAGTTCGGCTTCGATTACCTGCGTGATAATATGGTGTTATACAAAGAACAAATGGTGCAACGTCCGTTGTACTATGCGGTCATCGATGAAGTCGACTCCATCCTGGTGGATGAAGCACGGACCCCGCTTATTATTTCAGGACAAGCTGCTAAATCAACGGACTTGTATTATGATGCGGATCGTTTTGTGAGTCGATTGAATGATGAAGAGGACTATACCGTTGATATTAAGGTGAGGTCAGTCAATCTGACAGAAGCCGGTATAGCCAAAGCAGAGAAAGCATTCGGCTTCGAGAACTTATTCGATCACCAGAATATAACGATCAACCACCATATTACACAGGCGCTCAAGGCTCATGCAATTATGAAGCGTGATGTGGATTACGTCGTGCAAGACGAAGAAGTTATCATTGTAGATGAGTTCACAGGTCGTCTGATGGTAGGTCGGAGATACAGCGATGGTCTCCATCAAGCGATTGAAGCGAAGGAACAACTGAAGGTTCAGAACGAGAGCATGACGCTCGCTACGATTACTCTGCAGAACTACTTCCGGATGTATCGCAAATTGGCTGGTATGACCGGTACGGCCAAGACAGAGGAAGAAGAGTTCAAGAAGATCTATGGTCTGGAAGTTGTCACAATCCCTACGAACCGTACAATGATCCGGGACGATATGGCGGATGTCGTCTACAAGAGCGAGAACGGTAAGTTCAAAGCCGTTGTAGAAGTAATCGTTGAGCGCCACAAGAAGAATCAACCTGTGCTTGTCGGTACAGTCTCCATTGAGAATTCGGAGAAGTTGTCAGAAATGCTGAAGGCTAAACGAATTCAACATAAGGTTCTTAATGCCAAGTACCATGCGGAAGAAGCGGAAATCGTCTCGCGCGCGGGTCAACCAGGTGCGGTTACAATTGCAACTAACATGGCTGGTCGTGGTACGGATATTGTGTTAGGTGAAGGTGTAGCTGATGTTGGCGGTCTGCATATTATAGGTACAGAGCGGCATGAGAGCAGACGGATCGACAATCAGCTGCGTGGACGTTCTGGTCGTCAAGGCGACCCGGGGTCGACACAGTTCTACTTGTCGATGCAGGATGAGCTTATGCGTCGGTTCGGTTCTGAGAATATTATGGGCATGATGGACAAGATCGGATTCGAAGAAGATCAGCCGATTGAGAGCAAGCTCATCACTCGTGCGATAGAATCTGCTCAGAAGCGCGTCGAAGGCAATAACTTTGACATGCGGAAAGTCGTACTTCAGTACGATGACGTTATGAATCAGCAACGGGAAATTATTTATAAGCAGCGCCGCGAAGTGTTGGCATCGGATAACATCAAGGAAATTGCGCTCGGTATGATTATGCCGGTCGTAGAACGTATTGTGAATGCCCACTGTCCAGAAGACCAAGTCCCGGAAGAGTGGGATTTAGAGGCTATTGCTGAATATGCTAACTCGACTTTCTTGCAAGAAGGTCAGTTGACTAAGGATGCGCTATGGGGCAAAGAAAAGGAAGATATGATCGAAGAAATCCAGAAACTGGTACGAGATCTATATGACGAGCGTGAAGTAAACATAACGCCAGAAATGATGCGTGAATTCGAGAAGGTCGTCGTCCTTCGTGCCGTAGATAGCAAATGGATGGATCACATAGACGCCATGGAGCAGCTGCGCCAAGGGATTCACCTTCGTGCTTACGGTGGAACAGATCCTCTGCGTGAATATCAGTTCGAAGGCTTCGCGATGTTCCAGGAAATGATCGAGAATATTCAAGAAGAAGTAGCCAAATATATTATGAAAGCACATGTTGAATCCAACTTGGAGCGTCAAGTTGTGGCCGAAGGTCAAGCAGTGGATCACAAAATTGCTGCTGAAGGCAACCGACCAACTGTTCGTGACGATAAGGTAGGACGTAATGATCCTTGTCCTTGCGGCAGCGGCAAGAAGTTCAAACAATGTCATGGCAAGCTGGCTTAATCCGCATCACAGATAACAGCAATGGACCAGCCCCCTCCATAGGGGGCTTCGTGCATTACAAGGTCCTTAGCATACTAATCGCGAGAGGTGAAGTGAACAGATGTTAGATCCGGAATTCAAACAAGATTTACGGGAAGTGGCAAAGCGTATTCAAGACCTTAGGGGGTCTCTTTGACTTAGATCTGAAGCTGGAGCAGATTGCTAATTTTGAAGTGAAGATGGGTGCTCCCGATTTCTGGGATGATAACGAGAAGGCGCAACAAACGATCAGTGAGATGAACGCTGTGAAGTCGGTCGTAGATGAGTTTCTTGAGATGTCTACCGAATATGAAGATATTGAGCTAATGCTGGAGTTGGCGGAGGAAGAATCCGATGAAGCTATGGCTGCAGATCTGGGGAAGTCCATTAAAGTGCTGTTCAGTAAGCTGGAAGGCTTTCAACTGAAGCTGTTGCTTAGTCAACCCTATGATAAGCTCAATGCGATACTGGAGCTGCATCCAGGCGCAGGAGGAACCGAGTCGCAGGATTGGGCGGATATGCTGCTCCGCATGTACAAACGCTACTCGGAGAAGCAAGGCTTCAAGGTGGAGGTGCTCGACTATCTTCCAGGTGATGAAGCCGGGGTTAAGAGTGTAACACTTCTAATCAAAGGCTATAACGCTTACGGATACTTGAAGGCGGAGAAAGGCGTGCACCGTTTGGTTCGGATTTCACCATTCGATGCCTCAGGCCGTCGTCATACTTCATTCGTCTCCTGCGACGTCGTGCCAGAGATTGAGGACGATGTCGAAGTGGATATTCGCACGGAGGATTTGAAGATTGATACTTACCGAGCAAGCGGCGCAGGCGGTCAGCATATTAATACAACTGATTCCGCGGTTCGGATTACCCATACACCATCCGGCATCGTTGTAACTTGTCAGACGGAAAGGTCCCAGATTAAGAACCGTGAGCGGGCTATGAAGATGTTGCGTTCCAAGCTCTATGAGAAAAAGATTGAAGAGCAGCTGAAGCATTTGGCTGAGATTCGCGGGGATCAATCCGATATCGCTTGGGGCAGTCAAATTCGCTCCTATGTCTTCCATCCCTACAGCATGGTTAAGGACCATCGTACACTAGCGGAGACGGGTAACGTTCAGGCCGTTATGGACGGGGAGATCAATCCATTCATCGACGCTTTCCTGCGATTGCAGATTAATAACGAACGACCATCATAAATAGCAGACCAAAAGATTATCCTACATACAGAGTGTATATGGATAATCTTTTTATATTACAGAAAGTCGGGTGAGGCTAGTGAAGGTAGATCGTCGTCGAAGAAAACCGCTGATACGATTAGGAAGTCCGCTTCATCAGGTGTATGAATACGGCTTATTACTTGCTGGAAGCTTTCTGATTGCACTTAGCTTTAACTTGTTTCTGAATCCGAATCAGATTGCTTCTGGCGGTGTTGCCGGGATATCAACGATCTTGCAGCATCTGTTTGATATTGAGCCCGCCGTTGTTCAATGGTTATTGAACATTCCTCTATTCATTCTGGGTCTCTTATTATTAGGCGGACAGTTCGGTTTAAAGACAGCTGTAGGGTCGGTCGTGTTTCCGTTCTTCGTGCTGCTTACCCGCGACTGGGGCCCGTTGACGGAGAATGTAATTCTCGCTACGATATACGGGGGGATTGGAGTGGGTGCTGGACTCGGAATTGTATTTCGCGGCCGTGCCTCCACAGGCGGCTTGGATCTAGCGGCTCAATTACTCCATAAATACACCGGCATCGGGTATGGACTCGCGATTGCGCTCTTCGACGGGATTGTTATTATTACCGCAGGATTCATTTTTACGCCAGAAAAAGCTTTATTAGCGCTCATCGGGCTCTATGTTACTACTAAGACCATCGACGTCGTGCAGCTAGGCTTCAAATACTCGAAGGTGGCGTTCGTTATTACCCGTGAAACAGAGGCCATTCGTCAAGCCATTCTGTATGATTTGGACCGTGGATTAACCCAGCTAGCGGCACATGGGGGGTTTACGGGGGAAGAAAGGCCTGTGCTTATGGTAGTCGTTAGTCAGACAGAGGTAACCAGGTTGAAAGCGTTGGTGAAGTCGATCGACCCGGCTGCCTTTATTATTTTGGCGGATGCAACAGAAGTGCTTGGAGAAGGGTTTAAGCAGCAATTTTCTCATTGAATTAATATTCTATCAGACGTATAATAATACATATCTTTGGAACAAGAGCGAATGCAAGGATTGAATTAAGGTTGTAGGAGGGTATCGAAAATGAACACAAAGATTAGAGTCGCTATCATCGGCTCCACCGGTTATGGCGGTGTTGAACTTATTCGGTTACTACTGAGTCATCCAAATGTTGAAATTGGCTCTGTTATCTCATCGTCCAGCGCAGGTGCACCTATCGCGGACGGCTATCCCCATTTGTCCCAAATCGTAACTGACAAGCTGGATGGCATTGATGTGGATCTGATCAAACGCAAAGCGGATGTCGTATTTCTTGCAGCACCGCATGGAGTAAGCACGGAGTTAACGCCGAAACTGTTGGATGCTGGATTGAAGGTAATTGATGTATCGGGTGACTACAGGTTGAAGTCAGGCGAGGTTTACGAGAAATGGTATAAACATAAGCCTGCTGATCCTGCCTATTTGGCAAAAGCGGTGTACGGCCTTGCCGAAGTATTCGGCGATGACAGCAAAGGGGCGGACTTGATCGCCAATCCGGGATGTTTTCCAACTGCTACTACGTTAGGGCTAGTGCCTCTCGTGAATGCTGGCTGGATCGACAACCGTTCTATCATCGTGGATGCTAAGACGGGTGTATCCGGTGCGGGCCGCGGGCTCGGACTAACGTACCACTATTCTGAGATCAACGAGAACTTGCTGGCTTACAAAGTGAACCGTCACCAGCATACGCCGGAGATTGAGCAGGTGCTAGGACGTGTCAGCGGAGAAGAGGTTATAATTTCGTTCACGACACATCTCGTGCCTATGACTAGAGGGATTCTGGCCACGATCTATGCGGGCTTGAATCAGAAGCGTACAGATGAGGAAGTGCTCGAGCTGTTCCGACACTATTATGAAGGACGCCAGTTCGTGCGTATTCGGGACAAAGGCAAATGGCCGGCAACCAAAGAGGTGCTAGGCTCGAATTATTGCGATATCGGAGTTTCGGTGGATGAGCGTACGAACCGTGTAACGGTAGTATCAGTCATAGACAATCTGGTAAAAGGCGCGGCTGGTCAAGCGGTGCAGAACTTGAACCTGATGATGGGATGGGACGAAACGACCGGGTTGTTATTTTCGCCGGTCTATCCATAAAGGTGTATAAGTAAATAAGGGACAGGTGATGGGGAGAAATGTCACAGCAAGCTCAATTTGGAGTAGTGGAGAACGGGTCGGTTACAACACCGAAGGGATTTCGTGCAGGCGGTCTGCACTGTGGATTGAAAAAAACGAAGCGCAATGACCTGGGAGTTATCGTGTGTGATGTGCCTGCAGAAGCAGCAGGTGTGTATACGTTGAATGCTTTTCAAGCAGCGCCGCTAAAAGTCACGCAAGAGAGTGTGGCTGTAGAAGGCAAGCTGCAAGTCATGTTGGTCAATAGCGGCAACGCCAATGCTTGCACGGGGAAACAGGGCGAGGACGATGCTCGCACTATGCGTTCAGGAGCAGCAGCTGCATTTGGTGTACCCGAGCATTATGTTGGGGTAACCTCTACAGGTGTTATTGGTGAGCTGCTGAAGATGGATCGTGTGAATCCAGGAATTGAAGGGCTTCCTGCTGTTACAACTGCTGATGATGAGGGCGGAGAAGCATTTTGCCAGGCTATCCTGACTACGGATCTTGTGAAAAAAATGATCTGCGTTCGTGTTTCAGTGAATGGGAAAACCATTCATGTTGCTGGAGCGGCCAAAGGCTCAGGCATGATTCATCCGAATATGGCAACTATGCTAGGTTTCATTACTACTGATGCAGCCATCTCCTCGGCGAATTTGCAAAAGCTGCTCAATCGTTCCACGGATATGACGTTTAACATGATAACCGTTGATGGCGATACTAGCACGAACGATATGGTCGTTGCGATGGCGAGCGGACTTGCGGGCAACGATCCTCTGGATGCTGAGCATCCTGATTGGGAAGCTTTCTCCGACGCATTTCGGTATGTAGGAGAATACTTGGCGAAGGCGATCGCACGAGACGGTGAAGGGGCAACGAAGCTGATCGAAGTAACGGTCGCTGGGGCTGCATCGGAAGAAGCAGCAAGAGCGATTGCGAAGACCGTTATCGGTTCGAGTCTCGTGAAGTCTGCTTGTTTCGGAGCGGACGCGAACTGGGGGCGCATTATTGCAGCCGTAGGACGTGCAGGTCAGCCAGTGAACACCGAGACCGTTGATATTCGATTGGGCGATATCCAAGTGCTGGAACAATCTCGCCCGATCCCGTTCGACGATGAGAAGGCTACCGAATATTTGAAAGGTGAGCTCGTGCTCATTCATGTGAACCTGAACATGGGTAGTGCGGCAGCGACAGCTTGGGGTTGCGATCTTACGTATGACTACGTGCGGATCAATGCGGCATACCGGACTTAATGTAAAGGGGAATGGACCATCTTATGAAGAAAACATGTTTTGTTATGAAATGTGGCGGAAGCACACTAGCCGCGCTGCCGGATTCATTCTTCCATGATTTGCGTCTCCTGCAGGCAGATGGCATGGTTCCTGTAATCGTGCATGGCGGAGGACCGGCGATCTCAGACATGTTAGGCAAGCTTGGGATTGAGTCGGAATTCGTAGGCGGACTTCGCAAGACGAATGAAGCTACGCTTGATGTTGTGGAGATGGTGTTAGCAGGACAGATCAACAAAGAAATCGTACGTCGGATCCAGCTGTCAGGGGGAAAAGCGCTCGGCTTATCGGGTGAGGATGGTCATTTAATTCATGCCGAGCCGGTTGCGAATGCGAGCGAGATCGGTTTTGTAGGCGATGTAACCCATGTTAATGGTGCACTTGTGCAGGGCATCGTTGATCTTGGCTATATGCCGGTTATTGCTCCGATTGGTCTCGACAGTGAAGGACAGCGATATAACATAAATGCGGATACAGCAGCAGGGGCTGTTGCCTCCCACATTGGGGCAGCCCGAATGATCGTTGTCACCGATGTTCCAGGTATTATGAAAGAGATAGACGGAGTGAAGCAAGTCCTTCCTATCGTCACGGTAGCGGAAACCGAGGAAATGATCGCGAACGGAGTTATTTATGGCGGGATGATCCCTAAGGTTAGAGCGGCCACTCAGTGCATCCAGGGCGATGTGCAAGAAGTCGTGATCGTGAACGGCAGCGAGCCGGGAGTATTAAGCAAGGTGCTTAACGGCGATCCCATTGGGACGCGGATTACACGGGGAACGGAGTGAGCAGCCATGAGTGAGAAAACACAATCGCAACAGCAGACAGGGAGCACTAGTACTAGCGCGTTGTTTCCGACCTATGCAAGATTTCCAATCACAATGGTACGGGGCGAGGGCAGCAAGCTGTGGGATGATCAAGGGAAGGAATATATTGATTTTGCTAGCGGAATTGCAGTAACGAATCTCGGCCATACCCCTAAGCGGGTTAGAGATCGTCTTGTCGAGCAGCTCGATCAGCTCTGGCATGTCAGTAATTTGTTCCACATTCCGAATCAGGAGGAATTGGCTCAGCTTTTGACAGCTAATAGCTTCGCCGATGCCGTCTTCTTCTGTAACAGCGGAGCGGAAGCGAATGAAGCGGCAATCAAGATTGCGCGTCGATATAATTCCAAGATTCTAGGAACGAACCGCTATGAAGTCATCACCTTTCATTCCTCCTTCCATGGACGGACGTTGGCTACTTTGACCGCGACTGGACAGGATAAGGTAAAAGAAGGCTTCCATCCGCTGCCACAAGGGTTCGTGTCAGCTCCATATAACGATGTAGAAGCGTTGAAATCATACATTACCGAGAATACATGTGCGATTATGCTTGAATTCGTCCAAGGTGAGGGCGGGGTCATTCCGGCTTCCCCAGCATTCATCCAGGAGGTTGTGAGACTGTGTGATGAGCATAATTTGCTTTTGATTGCAGATGAGATTCAGACAGGGATGGGCCGGACAGGCAAACTATTCGCTTACGAGCATTATGGCGTGGAGCCGGATATTATGACGTTGGCCAAAGGCTTAGGCAGCGGTTTCCCGATTGGAGCTATGTTGGGCAAAGCGAAGCTGCGCGAGGCGTTCTCGGCAGGAAGCCACGGGACGACATTCGGGGGCACCCCGATCGCTACAGCTGCTGGGATTGCAACGCTTGAGACGATGCTGGAAGAGAAGCTGGCCGACTGTGCAGCACAGAAAGGCGCTTATATCCAATCTCAGCTGAACGAGAAGCTCGCAGGCAACCCTTTAGTGAAGACGGTTCGCGGACTTGGCCTTCTGATTGGGATTGATTGCACGGTTCCTGTGGCCGATGCGGTTACGAAGATGCATAATCAAGGCTTAATTGTAATCAGCGCTGGCCCGAATGTGATCCGACTGCTGCCTAACTTCCTTGTGAGTGTAGAAGAGGCTGACCAAGCAGTGGCTATCATTACAAATGTGCTGGCTGATCAAGCAGCCGTTACAGAAGGAACTGCGGCGAATAAATAAAGAAAGTAGGGATTGCGATGACTGCAACATTGAATGAACTGGCCACCAGCTTGAAAGGGAGAGACTTTCTTGCCTTGGTTGATTATACAGCTGAAGAAATTCGTTATTTGATTGATTTGGCCATCGATATGAAGAAGAGACATAAGGCCGGTGAGATCATTCAACCGCTTAAAGGAAAGACGCTGGGGATGATTTTCGAGAAATCCTCGACGCGTACCCGTGTTTCATTCGAAGTAGGAATGTACCAGCTTGGAGGTCATGCCCTCTTCTTAAGCAAAAACGACCTGCAGCTTGGACGAGGCGAATCTGTATGGGATACGGCTCAGGTGATGTCGAGATATTTGGATGGAATTATGATCCGCACTTTTGCTCACCGCAACGTGATTGAGCTTGCCCGAGGCGCAACCGTGCCGGTCATTAATGGACTAACGGATTTGACTCATCCTTGTCAGGCGCTGGCAGACTATCAGACGATTTTGGAGAAAAAAGGACGCCTGCAAGGGCTCAAAATCGCCTATATCGGCGACGGAAATAATATGGTACACTCCTTAATGATGGGCGGCGCCAAGCTTGGCTTGCACGTAGCGGTAGCGTCTCCTAAGGGCTATGAGCCCGACGAAGAAGTGTACACGATCTCCAAAGAGAATGCTGCAGCAGCAGGAGGGTCCGTATTCGTAACTCACGATCCCAAGGAAGCGATTGCTGATGCTGATGTGGTCTACACGGACGTATGGGCAAGCATGGGCTTTGAGGAAGAGCAGGAGAAGCGGGTAGTTGCTTTCCGCGACTTTCAAGTGAACGAAGCTCTAGCGAAGTATGCTAAAAAGGACTACTTATTCATGCACTGCTTGCCAGCACATCGCGGCGAAGAAGTAAGTGAAGGTGTAATCGATGGCGAGAATTCCATCATTATTGATCAAGCAGAAAACCGTCTGCACGCCCAAAAGGCGATAATGGCCGCTATTATGTAAATTATCACAGTATCGTACAACTAAAGCATTCAAACATAGATTCATGGTAAAGGGGAAACGAACATGGCTAAGGAAAAAATCGTACTCGCGTATTCCGGCGGGCTGGACACTTCCGTCATCCTCACTTGGTTGAAGGAGACTTATGACGCGGAAATTATTGCTTTCACGGCTGATATTGGTCAAGGAGATGAGCTGGACGGGTTAGAAGAGAAAGCTCTCCGCACAGGGGCGTCCAAAGTTTACATCGACGACCTCCGCGAGGAGTTCGCCCGTGACTTCATCAACCCTATGTTCTCGGCAGCGGCCTTGTATGAGGGGCAATATTTGCTCGGCACGAGTATCGCTCGCCCACTTATTGCTAAGCGTATGGTTGAGATTGCTCGCGCTGAAGGAGCGACTTACATTGCACATGGCGCAACCGGTAAAGGAAACGATCAGGTTCGTTTCGAGCTTACAGCAGCGGCCCTCGCTCCTGAGATCTCCGTTATCGCGCCTTGGCGTGATGAGGTGTTCCGTGAGCAGTTCCCGGGACGCGCAGAAATGATAGCTTATGCAGAGAAGCACGGCATCAATGTAACAGCTAGTGCGGCCAAGCCTTATTCGACAGACCGCAACCTGCTTCACATCAGTTTCGAGAGCGGCATGCTTGAGGATCCATGGTTCGATGCAGCGGCGGATTCTAACCGTGACATGTACGTCTTGAGTGTGGATCCGCAGGATGCGCCTGATCAAGCTGAATATATCGAGTTGGAGTTTGAGAAGGGCATTTGCGTTGCTATTAACGGTCAACGGATGATTCCGCTGCAAATTATGGAGACACTGAACGAAATTGGCGGCAAGCATGGGATTGGCCGTGTTGATATGGTCGAGAATCGTTTCGTTGGGATGAAGAGCCGCGGAGTCTATGAAACACCAGGCGGGACCATTCTGTTCACGGCGCATCGCAAGATGGAATCGCTGACGATGGACCGTGAAGTTATGCACTTGCGTGACGGATTGATTCCACGATATGCATCGCTTGTATATAACGGTTTCTGGTTCGCACCAGAGCGTTTGGCCATTCAGGCGCTGGTAGCAGAGAGCCAGAAGAACGTTACGGGAACCGTTCGCTTGAAGCTGTATAAAGGGAACGTAATGGGCGCGGGCGTACAAAGCCCAGTGAGCTTATACAACCCTCATATTGCAACGATGGAAGCCGACCCTACTCAAGCCTACAATCAGAACGATGCAACAGGCTTTATTCGTCTGAATGCATTGCGGTTGAAAGTAGCTTCCGGTGTAGAACAGAGCGCGAAGAAGGAATAGCCGTCAGAGAGTAACAATAGTCGCAAACATTGGGATGGGCCGCGCATAGCGGCCTGTTTTCGAGATAAGGTAAGGGATAGAGAAGAAAGTTAGCAGAACGAAGGAGTGGAGAATTGTGTCCAAGCTGTGGGGTGGGCGGTTCACCAAAAAAACCGATCAATTAGTGGAAGAATATACAGCTTCCATTATGTTCGACAAGGAGCTAGCGGAAGAAGATATTCAAGGAAGTCTGGCGCATGTAACCATGTTAGGGAAGCAAGGGATCCTGCCTCTGGATGATGTGGAGAAGATCAAAGATGGATTGCACCGGGTGATGAACAAAATTCGCCGCAAGGAGATGGAATTCTCCATAAGCGATGAAGATATTCATATGAACATCGAGAAGGCTCTGATTGACGATGTGGGACCTGTGGGCGGCAAGCTGCATACGGGAAGAAGCCGTAATGATCAGGTGGCTACGGACATGCATCTGTACTTGGGCAAACGTGTTGTTGAGTTCGTGGGATTGTTGACCAAGCTGCAGGAAGCGCTGCTTACACAAGCCAAAGCCAACCTCGAGACCATTGTTCCGGGCTATACGCATCTACAACGGGCACAGCCGATTCTATTTGCTCATCATCTGATGGCTTATGTCTCCATGCTCGGGCGTGATGCCGAGCGGCTGCAGGATAGCTACAAGCGCATCAACATACTGCCGCTGGGAGCGGGGGCGTTGGCAGGAACAACATTCCCGATTGACCGTCACTTTGTAGCGAAGCAGCTTGGGTTCGAGCGCGTATATGAGAATAGTCTGGATGCGGTAAGTGATCGTGATTTTATCGTCGAATTCTTGTCGAATGCTTCCATGATTATGATGCATTTGTCGCGATTTTGCGAAGAGCTGGTATTGTGGTCGAGTACGGAGTTTCAGTTCGTGGAGCTAGATGATGCGTTCTGTACAGGAAGCAGCATCATGCCGCAGAAGAAAAATCCGGATGTAGCAGAGCTGGTGCGCGGTAAGACGGGACGGGTGTATGGGAATCTCGTGGGCATGCTGACGGTGTTGAAGTCGTTGCCGCTTGCCTATAACAAAGATATGCAGGAAGACAAAGAAGGCATGTTCGATACGGTTCGTACGTTGCAAGGAGCTTTGCAGCTGTTCGCACCAATGATTGCCACGATGAAGGTGAACAAGGAGCGAATGCGGCAAGCGGTTAACCAGGACTTCTCCAACGCGACCGATATCGCTGATTTCTTGGTGAACAAAGGACTGCCGTTCCGCCAAGCTCATGAAGTCATCGGGAAAACAGTGCTGTATTGTATCCAGAACAAAAAGTATTTGCTGGATTTGACTCTAGAGGAATTCAAACAGTTCTCCCCGCTGTTCGATGACGCCATCTATAAAGTGCTTCAACCAGAGCAAGTCGTAAACGCGCGTAATGTGTACGGCGGGACGGCATCTAATCAAGTAGCGGAGGCTATTAGCCGTGCGGAGTTAGAGCTGCAAAAGACGCAGGCTTGGGTAGATGAGTATTTGGAGAAGATTAAGTAAAGTTGGTCGGTTCATTGGAACCGGTGCGATTAATAAGGACAGCCCTAATGACGTTTTGTATTGCGTCTTGGGGCTGTCTATTTTACTTGGTTAAAGTTTTACTACGCCTACAAACCTATTGTGATAAAAAGCCCGGCAAAGAGCGAAAAGTCGGCCCGCTGATACCATCTTCGAGCATGTTGCGTTTCTCTTTCGGCTGCTCTGTTTTGGGATTCGCCGGAGGTGTATCTGGCTTGTTGCGAGCAACAAGGGTGGGTTGAGGCTGATAAGTGTCTTTGGATACTAGTTCCCTCGCGACTTCTTTGCCGTTCTGTTTGCGGATGCGATAGGTTTCAACAACATAACCGACCTTTCCTTCCTGAAGAAGCTCTTGTTGGCCGTTGCTTAAAGTGGGATTCACCACGACTTTAACTGGTGGAGCTATCGTTTGGACTGTATTGGAGACGATTTCATAGGAAAGCGATTCGGACATACGCCCGAAAAGCTTAACGGTGATACCCGTTTCCGTGATATCGGTTCTAATTAACAGGTGGCTGCCGGTATTGTTGCGGAAGCGGAAGTTGATCCAACCATCCGCAAACGTAGCATCTTGGCCTAGTGGAACGTAGCTGACAGGGAGCGAGTGGTTGCGTCTTTCTGTAATTTGCAGTCCGGCGCGGAGAACTGCATTATATAGCGTTGTCGAGACTTGGCAGATGCCTCCCCCGATGCCAGGGACAAGCTTTCCGTTCAGAATGACAGGCGCTTCTTTGAAGCCGAATTGTTTCTGAGTCTGGCGGATGATCTCGCTGTAATCGAATTCTTCGTCCGGTTTAAGAATCTTGTCATGAACGATCTGGGCGGTTGAGCGAATATTGTGTTTGCGGCCCTCACCACTTGTGGGGAAAAAAGTGGAGAATTCAGCGATTTTGCGGTCGATGCCCTCTGTTTTCAAGGTATCTACAGTTATGGTAGGTGCAATCGTTTGAATGGGTAGAACAATGATGGTTGGTTCGGACAGTTGCTTGGATTCTGGTGCAAGCTTGAGAAAAGCGGCAGTCGAGCTGTGCAGCCCAGTCGGCTGCGGCGCGGCTGTGAGGGCGCGGAACAGCCGCTCTGCCACCGAGCCGAGCTCGGTGATGAGCGCGTCAGCGTCCACTTGGACCGCTGACTTGCCCGGGATGTAGCCGACCTTGTCGTCGGCTGTAATCACGCGGCGCGCCTCTTGCGGGCGCGCTTGCAGCAGCTGCGGCCACAGCGCGCCGATTGCGCGCAGCGGGGCCGTGCTGCTGACGCGCAGCGCAAGCGGCGCGTGCATGCCGCGCATGCTTATGCGGGCCTGAGCCCGCTTAAGCATGGAGCCGCGGAACAGCCGCCTCGCGGCCGCGTCCAGCTGCGCGGTGTCCACACTTACGCCTAGCTCGGCTAGGCTGAACGTGGACCTACCCGCTGCCGCCGCCGAACCCGTCGCCGAACCCGCCGCTGCTCCCGTCTCTCCCGCCGAACCCGCCGAACCCGCCGAACCCGCCGAACCCGCCGATCCCGCAACCCCGCTCCGAGCCGTAGTCGTTGAGCTGGTCTCGATCCCCTCCGGCAGCTCGAAGCGGATGCGGCTCTGAAGCAGAGCCTCTACGCGGAGCTCCAGCTCCTTGCGGAAGTCTGCTTCACGCATACCAGCTATCTTCAACTCGCCCCATAGAAATCCATGGGGGAAGGTGCCTTGCTTCGTATAAATCGCCAGGGCTGCCCAAACGACTCCCCAAACGATAATGGCAAATAGTAAAACTTTGTTCCATTTCAGGACTGACCCCATCATAACAATCGACTCCCTGCCCCCGAATCCGAGTAAATTCCGACTGCCTGTACCCTCTGCTATTCCCATATGTATGCGCGAGTTCGTCCATCTAGTTCCACACAAATTCCCCTTTATTCCCTGAAAAAGTATGAATTTCTTGAAACATCTTGCAACATTGTGTTGAAATTAACCAAAACTTAGAGGATTTGAGTCATTTATGTCGAACTCATAAGGGCTAACTATTCACAGGATGTGATGCAATGATTGAAATGCAGGATGTTTGGAAGACATATGCTGACGGGACTCACGCCCTTCGAGGAGTCAGTGTAAAGATAGATGCGAATGAATTCGTATATGTAGTCGGTCCTTCCGGTGCCGGTAAATCTACGTTTATGAAGTTAATATATCGCGAAGAACGGCCGACCAAAGGCCATATTTTCGTAAATGGGTTTAACTTGGAACGGTTGAAACAAAGAAAGATTCCCTATGTAAGACGTAATATTGGGGTTATATTTCAAGATTTCAAGCTGCTTCCCAAGATGACCGTGTACGAAAATGTCGCTTTTGCTATGGAAGTTGTCGAAGCTCCTAAGAAATTAATTAAGAAACGCACCCTAGATGTGCTGGAGCTCGTTCGATTGCGTGGGAAAATGGCCTCTTATCCGAATCAATTATCCGGGGGGGAACAGCAGCGTATCGCGATTGCGCGAGCCATTGTCAACAATCCGTCGGTCATTATAGCAGATGAACCTACCGGTAATCTCGATCCGGACACCTCTTGGGAGATTATGAAGATCCTTGAGGAAATCAACTTTCGCGGAGCAACGATCGTCATGGCAACCCACAACCGAGAAATCGTCAACAGCATGCGCAAAAGGGTATTGGCTGTCGAGCACGGGTTAATCGCGCGTGACGAGGTGAGAGGGGAATACGGCTATGAAGATTAGAACCTTCGTCCGTCATCTCCGAGAGGGTGTTCGCAATGTTGTCCGTAACGGTTGGATGACCTTTGCTTCTATTGGAGCGATCTCGATCTCTTTATTTATATTAGGTGTGTTCCTTATTCTAGCCATGAATGTGAACTATTTGGCTACTCAGATAGAGAGTCAGGTTGAGATCCGAGTCTATCTGGAAGTCAATACACCAGGGGATCAGGTCAATGCAGTCCGTACCCAAATTGCAGCTATTCCTGAAGTTGGTGTCATTACGTACGTGTCCAAGGAGGACGGCATCAAGATTCTGAGAGAGAAGCTGGGGGAAGACGGGCGTGATTTGTTAGACGGCTTCGACGGCGAGAATAATCCCCTGAATGACTCTTTTACTGTAGAGGTTACAGACCCTCATGTTGTTAGCACAGTAGCAGAGCAGATTGGGGCGATTAACAGAGGCAAGGATCCTCAGCCGATTTATAAGGTTAGTTACGGTAAAGGAACGGTTGAGACGCTTTTCAAAATAACAGAGATTGTGCGAAATGTAGGCCTCGTTTTTGTAGCCTTACTGGCGTTTACGGCGATGTTCCTCATCTCTAACACCATCAAGATCACTATAGTTGCAAGGCGCAAAGAAATCGGCATCATGAAGCTGGTTGGCGCAACTAACGGGTTTATTCGCTGGCCTTTCTTTATTGAGGGTGGATTGCTCGGTTTGTTTGGTTCCCTAATCCCGGTCGTCATCCTGCTCTACGGTTATATGGAGCTCTACAATTACACAAAGCTAGAGCTCGGGTTAATGTTAATTAAGCTTATTCCAATTGAAGATTTGTTTTGGTCCGTAACGGGCTTGCTTCTTGGGATCGGCGTTATTATCGGAGTCTGGGGAACGTTATTGTCCGTTCGTAAATTTCTGCGTGTGTAGTTGATAAGAAACAAGGAGGAATCGATTGATTTTGAGAACGAGAAAATTGTCGCTAATTCTAGTAATGGGAATGACCCTGTTGGTTACAGTTCCGAGTACAGGGTTCGCCCTGACTGATAAAGAAATAACAGAGCAATTGAATTCGATTAACAAAAAAGCGGCAGAAGCTAGCAAGAAGCAGCAAGAAGCGGAAAAGCAGTCGAAGGACGTGGCTCAGCAAAAGCTTCAAGAGACCAAGAGTATTGAAGCGCTTTGGAAGCAGATTGAGGACCAGAACGATCAGTTGAAAGCTTTCAACGCTCAGACTGAACAAGTTACCGGTGAACTGATGGAAACGAACAAACAACTCGTGCAGGCAGAAGAGCGGGTTTCTTCCAGGGACAATATGCTGAAGTCAAGAATTCGGTTAATGTATACGAACGGTTTCGTCTCCTATCTCGAGGTGCTGATGGATTCGACCAGCTTTGGGGATTTTCTGGATCGTTACCAAGCGCTGAAATCGATAGTAAATCAAGATAAAGAAATATTAGCGGCTAACAAAAAAGATCGTCAGGCGGTTACGGTGAAAAAGGCGGAAGTGGAGACACAGCTTGCCCAAGTGCAAGCTCTCACGACACAAGCCGAACTGCTTAAAGGTACATTAGTAGCAAAAGAAAAGGAAAAAGAAGTTGTCATTGCGAGCTTGAGCAACACAGAGAAGCAGCTTAAAGGTATAACGGATGCGCAACGGCAAGAGTCGGATCGCTTGTACGAGCAGAAATCTGCATTAATCAAGCAACAAGAAGCGAACAGGGCTAAAGCAGCCGCAGCCGCTGCATCATCATCCGTAACAGCTTTCACCGGCGGCATCCTGAATTGGCCATTGCCGGGAAGAACTACCCTTTCATCCGGTTTCGGGTACCGGGTCGACCCTATTAACAAATCCGATGCCAATCATACAGGTATTGATATTCCTGCCCCTGCCGGGACGATTATTTATGCAGCCGAGGC
This sequence comes from Paenibacillus sp. J2R1T-4, assembly GCF_059692235.1. Classification (NCBI taxonomy): domain Bacteria; kingdom Bacillati; phylum Bacillota; class Bacilli; order Caryophanales; family Paenibacillaceae; genus Paenibacillus; species Paenibacillus sp. J2R1T-4. The sequence continues at coordinate 116,332 of NZ_JCAUBA010000018.1, forward strand.
AGGCACCGTTATTATTTCTGGGTATGTGAATGGTTACGGGAATACAGTAGTTATAGATCACGGCAGTATTCAGACATGGTATGGTCATATACGTAACGGAGGGTTGCTCGTGAATGAGGGCGACCAAGTGAAACGGGGCCAGAAGATAGCAGAGGTTGGCTCAACAGGCCGTTCGACAGGCAATCATCTGCATTTTGAAGTGCGTAAGAACAATGTACCGACTAATCCGCTTCCTTATGTTGGCAAGTAATTCATCCCATAATGTTGCGATATTCATATATATTACGGCCTGACTCATAATTGGTACATGCCTGTCATACAATAGGAAAGTCCATCTAATTGAAGCGGGTATGAAGGGCGGTGTGAACCGAGAATGTTTTTGAGAGGCCGCAATCTAGTTGTATTTATAGCGTTTTTGTTGCTGGGGATGTTCGCTAGCAGCATTTTGACGCTGACCATTGTAAGTCCTTCTGGCTTAGCAGACAAAGCTAAGGGATCTCCAGTTGTGAACTCAGGGTTTACAGCCGCTGAGTTGAAGAAGCTGTCTACCACTTATGATTTGATTCAACAAAATTTCGTAACGGAAGTGGACAAGTCCAAATTGATTGATGGAGCGGTCAACGGCATGCTGGCATCGCTAGACGATCCTTATACGACTTATATGGATCAGAAGGAAGCGGAGCAGTTCCATGATGTGATCAACTCCACCTTTCAAGGAATTGGCGCGGAAGTGTCGCTAGAGGATGGCCGAGTTAAGATTGTTTCACCCATTAAAGGATCACCGGCCGAGAAAGCAGGTATTCTAGCGAACGATATCATTCTTTCTGTGAACGGCGAGAAGCTTGATGGCTTGAAACTAACAGAAGCGGTGAGTAAGATTCGCGGTCCTAAAGGCTCCCAAGCCAAGCTGCAAATTATGCGCTCAGGCATGGATGCTATTGAAGTGATCGTGGTGCGGGATGATATCCCGGTGGAGACCATTTACTTCGAGATGCTGGAAGGTCAAGTCGGCAAGATTGAGATCCGCGAATATGTGCAGCATACTGCGCAAAAATTCAAAGAAGCGCTCAAGAAGCTGGAAGACCAAGGTATGAAGGGTCTAATTATCGATGTTCGGAATAATCCCGGCGGATTGTTTCCGGCTGTAATCGAGATGTCAGAGCCGTTCATCCCTGCCGGCAAAACTATTGTGCAAGTTGAGGATCGCGATGGACAGAAGCAATCCACGGTTTCAAAGGGGACGGGTAAGAAGTATCCGGTGGCGGTTCTAATTAATAACGGCAGCGCCAGTGCTTCCGAGATTATGGCAGGAGCTCTTCAAGAAATGGCAGGAGCGAAGCTTGTAGGGGATAAGACGTACGGTAAAGGCACGGTACAGATTACGTTCGAGAAAGAGCTTGGTGACGGAAGTAACATCAAGATGACGATTATGAAATGGTTAACTCCAAACGGCACTTGGATTCACAAGACAGGAATTGCGCCTGATATAGCTGTAGAGCAGCCCGCTTTCTTCAAGGCAGCTCCATTTAGCAAGAAAACAGTATTGAAACAGGATATGACAGGTGATGAGGTCAAGAACCTGCAGATCATACTCGAAGGTATTGGTCAGGCGCCAGGGCGTACAGACGGGTATTTCAATGACAAGACAGCAACGGCAGTAAAAGCTTTTCAGCGTGCGAGCAGCCTGCCTGTTACAGGAGAAGTCGATGAGAAGACCGCGATCAAGCTGGAAGAAACAGTCTCCAAAGAAATTCGCAGTCCGAAGAACGACTTACAGTTGAAATCAGCGGTTGAATACTTGCAAGGTGTTACTAAGAAGTAGAGAAGTCGGCTTTAACTCAAGGGAACAGTTGGAAAATTGCAAGTGAGGGCAGGATAATCAACCATTTGCGTCGAAAATAGGGAAGAGGTCAGAGTGTTCTGATCGACTTCCTTTTTTTTGTTGTAATATGCATGTGTAGAAGGGGATACTCCTATGGATTTGACGTTCACTATTCTCGATCGGCTGTTTCATGCGTTTGTACAAGGATTGATTCAGCCGTTTTATTACATCGGTATTCTCTTTGTTATTTTTCAATATCACAAACAGATCCAGCTAGAACGGAAGCTGTTCTCAACCCGGTTGCATTCGTTGATTGACACGACCTGGCGCACGGTTCTTGGTGGGATTGCAGCTGGGTTCTTGGGTTCGGTTGCAATGGCTTTCGTTGGGGCGACCTTAACACAAGAAGCGGTGTGGTGGATATGGGGCGTTTCAGTGGTTCTAGCTCTATTCCGGATCCGATTTCTCTGTATGGCCTATGCAGTAGGCATGCTGGGTGTACTTCATGTCATTGCAACCTTGTTCTTCGGTGCTGATGAAGGGGGTGCGTTTAGCGGCATCCTACATTCTCTTCAGGAATTACCGATTCCAGCACTCATTGCCCTTGTGGGTATTCTCCATCTTATGGAGGCCGGATTAGTCAAGTGGCAAGGCACTAGAATGGCAATGCCTCTATTCGTGGAGAATAAACGAGGGAGAATGGTGGGCAGCTATCGCATTCAGCAATTCTGGCCAGCGCCTTTGTTCTTGTTAGTCCCATTAGCTGGCGGAGCTTCTGCGCCGTTACCTTGGACACCTTACTTCGGGGGGGACTTGTGGGCAGCGGGTTGGACGATAGCGGCCTTTCCCGTCATTCTCGGCTATGCAGAATCGACACTCTCACGGTTACCGCAGACCAAAGTAGCGGAGAGTGCCAAGCGGCTGCTAATTTATTCGATTCTTGTGATTGGACTTGCAGCACTTACAGAATGGCTTTCCCCTTTGATTGCACTTGCTTCCTTCTTGGTGATAGGTTTGCATGAAGCGATCATTTGGTTAGGTAATCAAGCAGAACGCAAAGAAATGCCGCGTTATGTTCATGGGGATAAAGGGTTAACAATCCTGGCAGTATTGCCGAACGGGCCAGGTGTCGAGATGGGTCTTGAAGCAGGCGAGGTTATTCTCAAGGTTAACGGAGCTCCTGTGAATACACGCATTGAGCTGCATCAGGCATTGAGCTTAAACCCTGCGTATTGCAAATTGGAGGTTCTTAACCTGGAAGGACAAAGTAAATTCGTTGGTCGAGCTTTGTTCACTGGAGATCATCATTTGTTGGGCGTAGTGCTGTGTCCGGACGATAGCGTTCGTTATTATGTTTCCACGGAAGAGAGCAGCTTGATTGGGCTGTGGAAGAGGTCCTGGAAAGGCTCTAGAGCTCGAACGCATTCGGGAGAGACGATTTAGATTAAGTGTTGGTTAGGTGTTGAGGGAAGGGAGACGGGAGTGTCTCTCTTCTTGTTGTTTTTGCTTACGCTTCGATTTGCAAGATAGGTTTAATGAGTGTATAATGGATGGGAACAAACATTCGTAAATGTCCAAATCCAATAGATGAAAGAGTTGACGCCAGGGTGAACAATGATAACAAGGAGATTGTCGTCAATCCCCAGTTGTTTGAACTGATTTCAGAATATGAACCAAAAGGTGACCAGCCCCAAGCTATTGATCTGCTCGTTAAGGGCATACTTGAGGGCAAGAGGGAACAGACTTTACTCGGAGCAACAGGTACGGGTAAGACGTTTACAGCTGCCCAGGTAATAGCCAAGCTGAACCGACCGACATTAATTATCGCCCATAATAAGACGCTTGCTGCTCAGCTATGCAGTGAGTTTCAAGAGTTTTTCCCCAACAATGCCGTATCTTACTTCGTCAGCTACTACGACTACTACCAGCCTGAAGCTTATATAGCCTCCTCAGACACTTACATCGAGAAAGATTCCAGCATCAATGATGAGATAGATAAGCTTCGGCACTCGGCAACAAGTTCGTTATTTGAACGCAGAGACGTAATCATAGTAGCAAGCGTATCTTGCATATACGGCTTGGGATCACCGCAGGAATACAGGGATCTGGTCCTGTCTCTTCGTGTGGGTATGGAACGACCCCGCAATCAAATTCTTCACATGCTGGTCGATATTCAGTATCAGCGTAATGATTTGAATTTTGTTCGCGGGACGTTTCGCGTTCGCGGGGACGTCATTGAGATTTTCCCAGCTTCGCGCGGTGAGCAAGCAATCCGGGTTGAATTGTTCGGGGATGAGATTGAGCGCATCACGGAGATTAATGTGCTTACCGGCGAGATTCTGGGAGAGCGAGATCATGTGGCGATCTTCCCGGCGTCTCACTTCGTAACCCATGAAGATCGGATGAAGCTCGCTCTTGTCGACATTGAGCGTGAGCTGGAGGAGCGGCTTGCCGAGCTGAAGGAGAACGGGAAGCTGCTGGAAGCGCAGCGATTGGAACAGCGTACACGCTATGATATAGAGATGATGCAGGAAATGGGCTTCTGCTCCGGTATTGAGAACTATTCAGGACCGCTCACGTTCCGGGAACGCGGGGCTACTCCATATACATTGATGGACTATTTCCCAGACGATATGCTCATTATGGTAGATGAGTCCCACGTTACATTGCCGCAGATTCGGGGTATGTATAATGGAGACCGCGCACGTAAGGAAGTGCTAGTTGAGCATGGCTTCCGGCTGCCTTCCGCATTGGATAACCGTCCATTGCGCTTTGAAGAATTCGAGAAAAAGATCAGTCAAGCTGTATACATTTCGGCAACACCAGGGCCTTATGAGCTCGAGCATTGCCCGACTATGGTGGAGCAAATTATTCGGCCGACTGGCCTGGTCGATCCGCATATTGAAGTGCGTCCGACCAAGGGCCAGATTGATGATTTGATTGGCGAGATTAATGACCGCATCAGTAAGGATGAGCGGGTGTTGGTAACAACACTCACTAAGAAGATGTCAGAGGATCTGACCGATTACCTCAAGGAGCTCGGCATTAAGGTTCGTTACTTGCATTCGGACATTAAGACACTTGAACGGATGCAGCTTCTGAGAGATCTCAGACTGGGTGTTTACCATGTTCTAATTGGAATTAACTTGCTCCGGGAAGGCTTGGACCTTCCAGAGGTATCGTTAGTCGCCATATTGGATGCTGACAAGGAAGGCTTCCTTCGCTCAGAGCGATCCTTAATTCAGACAACGGGTCGCGCAGCTCGGAATTCAAGCGGCCATGTTATTATGTATGGGGACAAGATTACGGATTCAATGGATAAGGCGATTCGGGAGACCAACCGCCGACGTGCGATTCAAGAAGCTTATAATGAGAAGCATGGGATTACTCCGCAGACGATTCAGAAGAAGGTTCGCGATGTGATAGAAGCGACCAAGGTGGCTGAACAGAAGGCGGATTACTTAGGCAGCTTCAAGGAAGAGAAGATGTCCAAGAAGGATCGGGCTTCACTCATCGAGCGACTTGAGCAGGAAATGAAGGAAGCGGCCAAGAACCTGCAGTTCGAGCGAGCGGCTGAGCTAAGAGACGCCGTGATGGAGCTCAAGGCGCTGCAGGCGTAATTGTTGGATATTGAAAGGATGATAGCTGTGGGACACGATCAAATCGTGATCAAAGGAGCCCGTGCTCATAATTTAAAAAATATTGATATCGCTATTCCGCGGGATAAATTTGTTGTTTTGACCGGACTTAGCGGATCAGGCAAATCTTCGCTTGCTTTTGATACGATCTATGCGGAAGGCCAGCGCCGATACGTAGAGTCTCTGTCCGCTTATGCCAGGCAGTTTCTAGGTCAGATGGATAAGCCGGACGTCGATTCTATTGAGGGCTTGTCACCGGCAATATCGATTGATCAGAAGACAACAAGCCGTAATCCGCGATCTACAGTGGGTACCGTTACGGAGATCTATGATTATCTTCGGTTGCTGTTTGCCCGTATAGGCAGACCGCATTGCCCGACTCATGGGATCGAGATTACTTCACAGACAGTAGAGCAAATGGTTGACCGCATTATGGAGTACCCGGAGAGAACGAAGCTGCAGATCTTAGCCCCTCTTATTTCCGGTCGTAAGGGGGAGCACACGAAATTACTTGCGGACATTCAGAAGCAGGGCTTCGTTCGCGTAAGAGTTAATGGAGAGATCCGTGATCTCTCGGAGAAGATTGAGCTTGATAAGAACAAGAAACATTCCATTGAGGTTGTCGTCGATCGGATCATCGTGAAAGATGATGTGCACAGCCGCTTGGCTGATTCTCTGGAGACGGCCCTTAAGCTGTCTGAAGGACGAGTTCTTGTCGATGTGATGGAGCAGGAGGAGCTGCTATTCAGTCAAAAGCTCGCTTGCCCAGAGTGCGGGTTCAGTATTGAAGAGCTTGCGCCGCGAATGTTTTCTTTCAACAGCCCGTATGGAGCATGTCCAGATTGTGATGGACTTGGTGTTAAGATGATTGTAGACCCCGACTTACTTGTCCCTAACGCAGAGTTGACGATTGATGACGGGGCATTTGAAGCATGGGCAGGCAGCACATCGAACTATTACCCGCAATTCTTGGCATCCGTTTGCCAGCACTACGCAATTCCACGTGACGTACCCATCTCTTCGTTAACAGCCGAGCAAATGAAGAAGCTGTTGTATGGAACAGGCGGAGAGAAAGTGCGATTCCGTTATGAGAATGATTTTGGCCATACGAAGGAAGCGATGGTGCCCTTTGAGGGTATTGTCCGCAATCTGGAGCGTCGTTACCGAGAGACCGGCTCTGACGGGATCCGTGATTATATCGAGCAATATATGAGCGCCAAGCCTTGCCAGAGCTGCAAAGGGCAAAGACTCAAGCCTGAGAGCTTAGCTGTGACTATCAACGTTAAGAATATTGCTTATGTAACGCAGCTGTCGATCGGAGAGGCATCTGAATTTTTTGATTCATTGACACTAACGCCGAAGGAACAGACGATTGCTCACCTTGTATTGAAAGAAATCAATGCACGTCTCGGCTTTCTCGTCAATGTTGGACTTGACTACTTGACACTCAGTCGTGCTGCAGGGACTTTATCTGGCGGCGAGGCGCAGCGTATTCGTCTGGCCACGCAGATCGGATCTAGCTTAATGGGCGTGCTCTATATTCTGGATGAACCGAGTATTGGTCTTCATCAGCGTGATAACGACAGGCTCATACAGACATTAGAGCATATGAGAGATCTAGGGAATACGCTCATCGTCGTAGAGCATGACGAAGATACGATGATGGCAGCAGATTACATCATAGATATTGGTCCTGGTGCAGGCATTCACGGAGGACAAGTGGTGGCCGCCGGAACTCCGAAGGAGATCATGAATGATCCGAATTCCTTAACTGGACAATATTTGTCAGGTAAGAAGTTCATCCCGGTTCCATTGCCTCGCCGCAAGCCGAACGGGAAGTGGTTGGAGATTCGCGGAGCTAAGGAGAACAACTTGCGCGGCGTGAACGCCAAATTCCCGCTTGGGGTGTTCACTTGTGTAACAGGGGTATCGGGTTCCGGCAAGAGTACGCTCATTAACGAGATTCTATACAAAACACTCGCCCGTGATCTCAACAAAGCAAAGGTGAGACCAGGAGAATACAAAGAGCTTAAGGGTATCGAACATGTCGAGAAAGTGATCGATATCGATCAATCCCCGATTGGACGTACACCACGCTCGAATCCTGCTACTTATACCGGATTGTTCGATGATATTCGGGATGTATTCGCGAATACTACAGAGGCCAAGGTCCGCGGTTATAAGAAGGGCCGGTTCAGCTTTAACGTAAAAGGCGGACGCTGTGAAGCATGCCGCGGTGATGGGATCATTAAGATTGAGATGCACTTCCTGCCCGATGTATATGTGCCTTGTGAGATTTGCAAAGGCAAACGATACAATCGTGAGACACTGGAAGTAAAGTATAAAGGGAATACAATTGCTGGCGTGCTTGAATTAACCATAGAAGATGGCTGCGAGTTCTTCAAGAACATACCGCGTATTCATCGCAAGCTGCAGACACTGTTGGATGTGGGCTTGGGGTATATGAAGCTAGGTCAACCGGCAACTACACTATCAGGCGGTGAAGCTCAACGTGTGAAGCTGGCTGCAGAATTGTATCGACGCAGTACCGGGAAGACTTTATACATCCTGGATGAGCCTACGACAGGATTGCATATCGATGATATTGACCGATTGCTAATCGTCTTACATCGCCTTGTAGATAGCGGAGAGTCTGTGCTAGTTATTGAGCATAATCTAGATGTTATAAAGACAGCAGATTATATTGTCGATCTTGGACCTGAGGGTGGGAATAGGGGCGGCTTGATCGTCGCCGCTGGAGCACCAGAAGACGTCGTCAAGGTGCCGGAGTCATACACAGGCAAATACTTGAAGCCGATCCTGGAGCGCGATACTGCACGTACCGTGCAAGCTCAGGGGACTGATTCGACAGAAGCAAAGGCTGCCGCTAGCAAGAAGGACAGCAAACAAAAAGAGAATGCAGTAGTGTAAATTAGCTAGCTTGCGTTCGTCGAGTCCAGTTTGTGTTAGAATTCAAGGAGCCGCAAGGCTCCTTTGCTATATCTCTCATATAAAGGAGGAAATCATGTATATACAAAAGCTTCTACAGGAAGAGGCATTGGAAATCTACAAGTGGAAGTATCCGGGTATATATGCCTTCTATAATTCAAATGAATCCGAAGAAGGATTAAGAGAACTTATGGAGAATTCGTATTATTCTGTTAGGAATGAGCAGGATGGGCTTATAGGGTTTTTCTGCTTCGGATCTAGCGCTCAAGTACCAAGCGGAGTTAGGCAAGGTCACTATACGGGTGAAGATCTAATAGATATTGGACTTGGCATGAAGCCGGAATGGACTGGAATGGGAAGAGGCCCTATATTTCTTGAAGTTGGGCTAAGTTGGCTAAGAGACAATCCTCATCCCCCACACCAGGTACGCTTGACTGTAGCTGATTTCAACGCGCGAGCCAAAGCTCTGTACAAGAAGGCAGGATTTAAGGAGATCGCTTCTTTTGAAAGTAACGGAACCTTATTCCTAATTATGACGCGCAGGTTATAGAAGAAGTGTAACCCTGTCACTGGTGTGAGGAAGAGACATTGAATTTCCGCAGGGCTGCTGTTATAAATATTGGAAGGGAAGGACATCTTATACTTAATGAAAGACGGTTCAAATGGTGACAAACTTGTTAACAATAGAGAAAGGACTTGCAACCGTTGACGATGCAGGATAACATAGATGAAGATGAGTACACTGTGTAATAACTATAAGGGGGTCCCTGGCTATGTTCTTAGCTGAAGAAGCTGCTCAGACAGCAAGCCGTTTCCAGACATTTGATATTTTTGTCATTTTGTTTACGATTGTTCTTGCTATCGCGTTGTTGCGCCTGTTGGCGGCACCGATCAAAAATAAATTTGCCATTGGCTTCGCTGCGGTAAGTTTGATTACGTTCTTAGTGATGGATGTTCTTATGGTGAAATACTGGTTAAGTTAAGAATCATTTTACAAGTAAATCAAACAAGCCTACTGGTAGACGCACTTCTGTGCTATACGGTAGGTTTTTTTGTTTTCTAGGCTGAAAAAATGACACCGCTTTCTATTGACAGGAAACATACAGTAGGTATACTTCAAGCATAGGTATTATACATGTATGATAATAGGCGGAGGTAGAGATCAATGACGGTATTTGAAGCGCAAAGCCAACAGTATAAAGAAGCAGGAACACCTTGCCGGAATTTCAACGTATTAGCATCAGCCGTAATTAAAGACCCGCGGGATGGAAGGGAGAAGCTGGTCCTCTCTAACTTTGCTGCAGGACAGACGGGCAATCTAATCTTCATAGACACCTTGACGGGAGAAGGGGAATCACTTGGATTACCCGGGGACGATGGCGCGTGGGGATTAGTCAATTGGTATGACGAGAAGTTAGTTGTGGGGACTTGTCCTAACCATGCATACTTGCACTGTCTGGATCTAAGAACAAGGGAATGGACGGAATCTCTCAAGGCAGAGGGAGAGAAGTATTTTTGGGATATGACACTAGGTTCAGATGGGAAAATATATGGAGGAACCTGGCCGGGATGTTCCTTGATCTGCTATGATCCAATTCAGCATACATTGGTTAACTTGGGCCGAGTATCTGACAATCCGAACAATCAATACAGCCGTCCGGTAAATGGCAAGCTCCCTGGCTATATTTTATTTGCTGGTGGTTATGATCAACCCTTCTTAAAGGCATTTCATATCGAGAGCGGGACATTCCGTGACTTTGGTACTCCTGGATTTGTGGTAAAAGAGGTTAATGAGAACTTCATCTGTACTTTCAAAGGGGATGAACTGGAATTCTACGATCCGCTTACGTTTGAGAGATTGGCTCATTCAGATGAACTTGCAGAGAAATTGACAGGCAAACAGATTACATTCCCGAATGGGAAAAAGATACGGGCGATCCCTCTATCTGGCGGCCGTTGGGCAGGAATAAGAGGACAGGATTATGTAATCATTGATAACCTGGACGAGGTCCCAGAATTGAAGCGAATTCCAGTACCTGCGCCAGCAACACGTATTCATACGATTATGGCGGATGCAGAAGGGAACATATGGGGAGCATGCGGGTTCGGTCAAACTATATTCCGATTTAATCCTGCTGACGGTTCCTATTGGAATTCTTCCTCTGTAAGCGATTCTGGCGGAGAAGTATATGGAATGCGATTTGTGGAAGGGAAATTATTCATGTCTGCCTACGTTGGCGGCGATCATATTGTGTATGATCCAGCTCTGCCCTGGGATCAAGTGAACAATGTGAATCCGAGAGCCCTTCGGTCTGTAAGTCCGGATTATGTGAGGCCAGAGGGTCGGACAGTCATTGGCCCAGATGGCGGGCTGTGGACGGGTTGGTCAGCTAAATATGGCACATATGGCGGAGCATTGTCTCGTATCCAACCCGATACTCTCGAGGTAAATGTCTGGAAGGATCAGGTCGAAGGTCAGCAAGTTGCAGGAGTCGCGGCAGATCAGCAATTCATATATTTCACGACTAATGGAGGAGCCAGCGGCTTGCCATATCAAGAAGTAGCCTGTCACTTCGGAGTGTGGCATCCTGAGAAGGGACTTGTCCATACCGTTCAGCTGGAAGCAGGAATGCGAACCGGCAATGCAATATTGGCCGTTGGAGGCAAAGTATTCGTAGGCGTCGGCAACGAGATCCGCGTGTTCAATCCGGAGCTGATGGCATTCGAGGAGCAGCGCACGATCCCCGTAGAGCAGCCATGCAGTTGGCTTGTAGCTACATCACAAGGGGAAGTCGGGGCTTTCAGCGGTAAGCGGTTATTATTGCTGGAAGCGTCAAGCGGGATAGTGAAGCGTGAGGTCCAACTGCCTGGCCCTGTAAAGGCGGCTACAGAGCATCCGGATGGGATTTATTTTGCAGTGGAATCGGTGCTTTACAAGCTGGAAGGGTAACTCTTCAGAGACTAAGGGAATAGTAGTGAAGCAAGGAAGCGGGATGCAGGATGTCCGCTTCCTTACTTGTTAAGCCCCAGTTCTTCCGACCGTTCCTTACAAAGGCATACAATCATAGACCGAGCAACCCTTTATAAATACGCAGCACCGTATCGGAATTGCCGCTGTACACCACAATCGCCATCAATACGATGATTTGGGTTATCGCGCAGCGGAAGTAGAAATAGGCGGCAGATACTTTGCGCCGTTGAACGAGTGATTGATGCAGGATATTTTCCAACCCAATCCACAACCCGTGGTACACCCCCCACAGCAAATACAACCAGCTGAATCCGTGCCATAGCCCGATCAGAACCATAATGAGCAGAGAGACACCTGCTGCCGCCCATCGGGAGGACAGCTGCCGCGAGAAGATCATGAAGATATGGTCGCGGAACCAATCCCCCAACGTGGCATGCCAATTTCTCCAGTATTGCGTCAAGGTAGGAGAGAGGAAAGGTTGCTTGAAGTTTTCAGGAATGGTATAGCCCATTAACCGTCCGAACCCGATAGCGATATCGGAATATCCGGAGAAATCGAAGTAGATCAACGCATAAAACCAAACCATCAAGAACAAGCTTCGCATCGGGTCGAGATCTTGCTCAAGCACAGATTTGAACACAACGGTCATGCTTGCAACAAGAACAACTTTTTTGAACAACCCGAGGATGATCCGTTTGACCCCAGCCTCAAAGTCAGCCGCTCCAACGGTATAAGGCTTCTTGGAATCCGCAATAAAATCCCGGAATTTGAGAATAGGCCCGGAAGTAAACGTAGGGATGAATAACAGATAGTTGACGTAATCGAGGATAGGGGCGCGTCCATCCCGTCCAACATAGTAGGCGAAATAGAACGAATCTATTACTTTTAACACGGTATAAATAAGGCCGAAGGTATAGATAACGTCAAAATAAGCATGCTCGAATACACCCATCCACAGTAGCCGGACAGCTACAACCGCACCAATATTGAGCGCTATAAGTGAGAGGAACCAGAACCTGCGCCAAGATCGCACATTACACAGGAATACATAAGCTCCATAGTTAAGTAATGTGTAGGCGATGGAGAAATAGAACAGCTTCTGGCTAAAAACTAGCAAGAAGCACAGATTGAAGGCCAGTACGAGCACCCGTTTATTCGGTTTCCAGAAGCGGGTCAGCATCAAGACGGCGATCATGCCGAACAGAGCGACCAAGGCGTACATATTTAACAAATAGGACATGCAAAAGCTCCTTCTCCATGAAAAAGCAAAGCTGTTTGTGCTTGGCAGCTACTTTGGAACCGGTCAAAGATCAGAATCCTTCATAAATAAACAACCCTTTACCCGTAAAGGCAAGGAGTACAGCGATCAACATAGCCAAATAGAAAATTACTTCGACGAGCTTGCGGAAGACTTCAGCCATGTGTCCACCTCCCGGGTAAATTGCGGGGCGCCGGTTTCCATGTTCAGGTGCACCAGATCGTGAAACTTGTCAGCTGTATAGCGGTCAGAGACATCGAGCAATGGAATATTGGCGGCTTCGGCTGTGCGCCGGATATGCTCTTTTAGCGGATTCCAATAACCCGGATGCGGATAGGCCGGATCTGGATTGATCGGCATGATGACGAGCTTAAGCGGAAGTTGATGCTTCTTGCTATACTCAACGACCCAGTCCAACGCGGCGAGATTATCCTTCATATCATCCAACGTCATCCAGTTAAAAAGCTTTTCGTAGCGTTCCCAGTCAGATCTGAGCATGTCAGGCTTACTTGGCCCGTAATAATGCTCTTTATCAATCCAACGAGGCTCATAGGTTTGCAGGTCAAGCTCGCCGTGTTTCACGCCTTTCCAAGCGTTCACTGCCAGCTCCTTACCTGAGTCTTTGAAATAATCCCGATAGAAATAGACATAAGGCTGATACCAGTGCTTGAACCAGGGATACGTGTTATCTGTGGTTAGCTGATCGAGCATCGTATGAGCGTCAATACCAACAACGAGCTGTCCTTCTACCTCATAAAGCCCCTGGCGGAGAATTTGCTTCAGATCGGTCAGCTTGCCATAGGCAAGCCCCATCTCCACGAGCTGCACCTGAGCGGCCTGTTCTTCCATGTAGGCTCCGGTAACCGCTGAATTTCCATAAAAAACGGGACCCGAACGATCCCATTGGTGGTGATACAACGTCTTGGTAAAATCATTCTTATAGAAACGCAGGGAGGAGGACATCGGATCCCATAACGAGAGCAGCACATCGAACAGCACGAAGCCGGCTAGCAACAGAAGAATAAAGCTGTTTGAGCTAAGCAGCCCTCGTATAGAGCTCCAAACGTTATGCTTACTCTTATTCTCCGGGTCTGGTTTCGCGTTAGGGCCCTTGTCTTTGCCGCTGCTTTTACTTCGGCTGCGGCTTTGAACACGGCTCAAAGTGACGTAAGTTTCCGTCTGATTGCTTGATCCTGCCCCGTTTGGAACGATTGGAGTCGGATCATTATCTGAATGGTTGGACATGGTTCTCACTCATTTATTAGATCGATTTGGATTGCCAAGCCTTGTATTGCTCGCGGAAGGTAACCGGCCAATGCTGCTCCTCAAGACCATACTGGGCAAGGAAAGCGAACACCCATCGCTCAATCCCAAAGCCAAGACAGCCGGTTGTTGCCGGACGTTTGCCTGTCTTGATGTCGAATGCCGTACCGAATGCCGTACTATGGAAGTTAACCGAGCTGCAAGCGATCGACTTGTTGATGTGCGGTATCGTAAGCCTCATCTCGTATTTCATTTCTTGGTTACGTTGGAACGATGCCTTGACTTGAAAATCATTGGTGAAGAACGGATCGTTTGCATTCTCAATTACACAATCGAGCTCCCATTCTTCCGCCAATTGCTTCAGATGTTCAACAGCTTTCAGGCGATTCTCGCGGACAAACTCTGGTTTGCCAACAAAAATAACTTCCCTCATGCTGAAATCCAGCAGTCTTCCAAAGTCCTCATGGTTATGTGATTCATATCGATGGCATTTGGCAATCGCAGTTGCAATAACACCATCCCCATCCAATACTTCGCCCTGCAGACCTTCATAGCAATGATAGCAAGTGGAAGGATTCATAGCGAATTTCGGTTTTGGCATATTCCGGTTCAAATCGAGCTCTGCATTAGGCTTCCAGCCGCCCGATTCCCGAATCGATTGAGAGAATGCCTCAATTACATCAAGATCCTCCCGCAAGTGAGAGAGGAAGTGCAGATGCTCTGGGAAGGAGGTGAAATGATTCGTTTTATCCAGGGTAGTCAGATGAATAACGGCTGGATACGTCTCTTCCTTGGCACCGAAAGCATGCGCGATCTTGGTTACGAAAGAATAATCGAAGAATCGCATCAAGCTGGAGAAAGGCTCACGGAACAGGAATAGCCCCGCCTCTAGAACTTTAATCGTCTTCTTATCCACCAGCTCAGCCATGATGTCGCCTTTGTAAGGCATAGGACCTTTGCGCTCGTATAGGATGTGTTCCTTGAAGCCGAAGTCCCCTTTGGAGAATCGTTCCTTTAACCGTTCCACTTGAGCGACAATGTGATCATTGCCGTTCTCCGAGCGATGTACAATGTGGAGGTCCGTTCCGTCCAGCCAGATTTTCTCAATCGCTTCGTCTACAAAAGAAGAGGCGTATTTAAGCTGCCCGTGTTGGTTAGGATCAAGGCCCTGCAAGGAGACCGTGCATTCCATTTGCTTCGTTTGCTCCATGATGGCCTTACCTCCCTGTCTTTTTCACGATGAACTCGGCAATTTCTCGAATAGTGTTGAGCGAGTATAACATCAGATCTTGATTGGTGACTTGCAGGTTATAGGTTTTCTCAATATGGGCAATTAACGCGGTGGCGCCAATGGAATCAATATAACCGTAGTCGAACAGATGGACGTCAGGCGTGAAGTCACTGTCATCTGCTTCGACCTCGTAACGTGTGCGTATATGTTGTTCTAGCTCGTGCAGGATGGAGTCCATTATTCGTTAATCCTCTTTTCTACATTTATTAATTGTGGTTCTATTCTTTGTGCAACGTGATTGAGGTCATATCACCGAAATGTGTAACGATGTAATTGTAATTATTCTCCGCTTCGCTGGAATCAATCTTCAGATCGTTCCCTTCAATTCGCAGAGGAGTCGGACTGAATATTTTGATTTGCTGCATGCCTTCCGATAAAAGGTTAATTGTCCATTGGCTGTCGCTCTTCTGGATCTTGATCGGCACATTCGATCGCTCTACGTGCATAGTCGGATTGCTCCAGTCTACGGACACGGAAGTCGTTCCCTGCAGGCCGACGTACATCTTCTTATCATTGGTCAACACAATATCAGAGCTGGTTCCAAAAGGGATGTTGGTGTAATTCTTGCCAGGTTCGAACATAACCCCGACTGCATCGCGATACTCCTTCACCATGTCGACAGGCACATTGCTGTTATCGGCCTTCACGGAAAGGGTGAGATGCTTGCCGTTGCCGAATCGGTTCCTGGCTGTGTCGATCAAATAAACGAGCCAGCTTCGACTCACTTGAATGTCACTCTTCATAGCGGCCATTGTAGCTCTAGCCATCTGAGGCTCGGATACGAAGTTATAATCGTACTTCGAACGCAGCTTATCGAAGAATTGAGCGAATTCGGTCAATTCATTCAGCTTAATCTCGTCTTGGTATTCAATATGCTCGAAATAATCAATCGGCATATCCAGCTTGGCAAAAGAATAGAACAAGTCGGAATTATCTTTCTTCGGATCGAGCGGATTAAGTTTAAGCTTCATCCCTGGTGTATGAAGCAGCATCGGGTGCTTGAGAGCCTCATCCTTGAGCAGGAAAGGGAAGCCCCATATGAAATCCTGTCCCCATTGCGGATCGAATGGATCATTCGGGGGCTTAAAGCCGAAATTAAACCAAATGTCAGCTTCATTCTCGTTCCGCAGCGTCTGTAATTGATCGCTGTTATTGATCCGCCATGTATGTTGATTCGTGCCGGTAAGTGTCCAAGGGATACCTAGGGCGGCGAACGCTTTGCGGTGCAGGTCGATTTCTTCCTTCTCCTGCTCGGCGCTTACGTAGTTGTGCATGAACAGATGCGGATACAGCTCCAGCTTGTTCTGCTTGGTATAAGCTATAAAATCATGGAGCTGTTGCTTGAAAGGAAAGTCAGGATCATCGATCGCAACAGGCTTGCTGTATTCCACTTGACCGACTACCAGATCCTCTTTGCCGTCATGATTCAGATCCATCCACACCGGCACCGAGAATTGACCGCCGACAATCGCCTTGCTGCCCATCTGGTTGCTAGTCTTGCCTGCGATCGGCCCTTGCTCGGCCCAACGATCCAATCGGTCGAGTTGTGTATAGACGAGCACGTCGCCTTCACTGTTGCCGATCGCCAAGTCCGGCTTGCCATCGGCATTCAGGTCTTTGATCGACGGAGCGGCGTATTTCGCCGGAATGTCGACGAGCGTGACGCCCGCTTCGAACCGCAGCGGCGAGCCCTTAATGCCGCGGTACAGCGTCACGCGGCCGTTCTGATCACCGACGACGAGGTCGGTGATGCCATCGCCGTTGACGTCGCCGAGTGCCGGCGCCGCGTTGCCTGCCGTCGCCGAGATGGGCGACGTCGCCGTACTGCCAGCGCGCTTCGCGCTGAGCGCCACCGGCGCGGCGAACACGCCGCCCGGCCGCTGCAGCGCGGCGAGCACGCGCCCGTCGGCGCCGCCGACCACGAGGTCGACGCGGCCGTCGCCGTTCAGATCGCCCGCGGCAATCGCAGCATAGCCGCTCGACGCGCGCAGATTGCCTGCGGCGCCAGTGCCTGTGGCTAAGCGCACAGGGGCGCCGGCCGAGAAGGCGTCCGGATAGGCCGCGCCGGACGGCACCTGCTGGGTCGACGTCTTCGCGCCGACATTACGAAACCAAGTGACCGTGCCGTCGCCGCTTCCGGCCACCAGATCGAGCTTGCCATCCCCGTCGAGGTCGGCAAAAGCCGGGTAAGCTCGATAAGGGAGGCTGAGCTTCATCGCAAGCTGAGTTTCCTCTCCCTCCACCGGAGGATAACCTGCCATATACAGCAGTTTATCCCCGCTCAGGAGATGGGTCCCGCTCGAATAGAAAGAGTTCGGGAACTCCCCGACGAACTCAGGCTTGGCGGTAGTGCCTGTATTCAGATGTACAACGATTCCTTCGTACCATTGCCACCAATTGAAGGAGGAACGAATCAGGGAGAAGGATGGGATCTGATTATAGACTTTCAACAGTTCCGCCCAATGAATACCTTCTTGCTTCTGAAATCCAGGCAACGCCTCAAAATGATTCTGGAACGCCATCGCCGGTCGGCCATAAGGACCGTACACTTTCTTCAAGCTATACCCCAAGGTTTCTTTGGATACAAAGGCTGCATATTCGCTTCTAAGCAGATGATTCGCTGCCGCAAAGGAAAAGTTGAAGTAAGGCTGCAGAGGCAATCCGGTTTTGAAATCAAAATAGTTAGCCCTTATGCGTGTCTGGATCGATTCATCGTGAAGCGTTGTCTTCTGGGCAAAACCATCATTGGGGTTCATCCCGCTCTTCAGGTCGAATCCAGTAATGAAATAACGGTTGGGCAAAAAAGCGCTTGTCATCATTACGGTGCCTTGGCCGACCCGATTCAAAGTGACGATGGGCTTGCCCTGAAGAAGCACGATCGGTTCAGCCGTCGTCACAACTAGAGTTTTTCCCCATTTGTAGCCTGGCATGAGGTTTTTCAGGGACATGTTAACCGTAAACACATTCTCTACAAAGCCGTTAGCAAATTCATGGAATACATCCTGAAAGCCTTGCAGATGCTCATCCACCTTCGGGTAAGTAAAATCAGGCTTGTCAATGGTCGGTAATTCAGCTGTACCGGATCCGCCTAACAGGTCGGCTGGAATAACGTCAATAAGCTCATGATCAACGTATAAATGACCGCCTTTCTCCACGTAAGTGCGGAGCATGGCTATATCTTCTTGTAAAGTGGAGCTCTGGATGAGTGAAGGATCGAGTACGATAGCATCATAGGATCGCAGCTTGCTTGCACCTAACTCCCCCAGCTGCCAGCGGTTCAACTTAAGATTGGGTACGAGTGATTGTTCGAAATTGAGATAGGCAGCCTGGTCATAGTCTGAACCACCAGTCGCATAAAGAATGCGCACTTGTTCATCCCTTTGACCGAACACCAGAAACAGACAGGCAGCGGCGAGCAGGATCCCTATGAGCCCTAATATGGCTTTCTTAGAGAATGGCAATGAAATCCCTGCTTCTATTAAGTATTTGTGGTTTGCAATATTGTCATTATAGCATTAGGATCGAGCTTTGTTAACATTTGACGAAATAGAGGAGGATATTGTCAATTGATGATGGTGAGCTTGTAAATGGCTTTTTGCCCGTCTTTTCTGGTACACTAATCTATATAGAAGAAACGGTTTGAAACGATGGAGGCTGTTGAAGTTGAGTACACCAGTTATACGCAAGGAACATATAGAGCTGCTGGCACCAGCAGGAGATTGGGATTGCATGAGAGCAGCTGTCGCGAATGGGGCTGACGCGATCTTTTTTGGCGTGGATAAATTCAATGCTCGCGTGCGCGCACACAATTTCACGATGGACGAGCTACCGGATGTGATGGCATTTTTGCATTTGTACGGGGTAAAAGGGTTCGTCACCTTCAATATCCTCGTATTCGAGGAAGAGCTGAACGATGCCAAGAAGCTGATTGATGCTTGTATCGATGCAGGAGTTGACGCGGTAATTATACAAGATCTGGGGTTAGTGAAGCTGATCCGGGAGATTTCGCCTGACTTCCCGATCCACGGCTCTACTCAAATGACGATTACTTCGCCTGAGGCAGTAGAATTTACCAAGCCTTTTGATATTGAGCGAGTTGTACTTGGACGGGAAAATAACCTGAAGCAGATCAAGCAGATTGGTGATCAGGCCAAGCTGCCGATGGAAGTGTTCGTGCATGGCGCGTTGTGTGTTTCCTACTCCGGCCAATGCTTAACCTCGGAAATGTGGGGCGGGCGCTCGGCTAATCGCGGGGAGTGCGCACAAGCCTGCCGCCTGCCCTATGACTTGATGGTTGACGGTGTGCAACGGCCTATGGGCGATGTAGCCTACTTGCTGTCCCCGAAGGATCTGGCTGCGCTTGAGCTGGTACCCGAGTTAATTGAGGCCGGTGTTACTTCTTTCAAAATCGAAGGGCGCTTGAAGTCGCCTGAATATGTAGCGAATGTGGTGGGCAAATACCGCAAAGCGATTGACGCTTATTTCGATGGTCGGGACCCTCAGCCGTCCAAGGAAGAGCTTCGCGAGCTGGAGCAAAGCTTCTCGCGGGGCTTTTCATACGGCTTCCTTAAAGGGACGAACAATAAGCAGTTGGTGGAAGGCACCTTTCCTAAGAGCCGGGGTGTGTTCTTGGGTCGTGTGAAGCAAATTTTGCGCGACGGTGTGATTGTTGAGCTGGAGGCGCCGGTGAAGCGCGGCGACGGCATTGTATTCGATGCGGGCGATCCTACCCGTAAGGAAGAAGGCGGCCGAGTCTATGACGTGCGCCGCAAAGGGGTGAAGCTCGAGGGTGAAGCCGAAGGCGGCATCATCGAGCTCGTGGCAGGTCGCAACGACGTCGACCTGAAGCGGGTTCATGTGGGCGATCGTGTCTGGAAGACGAGCGACCCGCACTTGGACAAACGTCTGCGTCAGACGTTCGAGACCGACAAGCCGTACCGGGTATTCCCGGTGAAGGTGAAGGTCGTGGGTTCACTGGGCCACCCGTTGAAGACATGGTGGACCGATACAAGGACTGGATTCGTCACGGCGGTAGAGTCGGAGCTGCCTCTGGTTCAGGCGGAGAAACGTCCGATGGATCGGACTTTGTTCGAAGAACAATTCGGTCGCTTAGGCGGTACGGTATTCGAATTAGCCGAGCTGGATGTGGAGCTGCAGGGCGATTTGATCGTGCCCATGCGCGAGCTGAACCAAATGCGCCGACAAGCCGTAACGCAGCTGGAGGAGGCACGTCAGAAGCCTTACCCTTACACGAAACGGTCCGTAGATGTGTATGCCGATGCGATTCATTCAACGAGCTCATCAAGCCTGATAAGCTCGACAAGCTCCACATCAGATGCTCCTTACCTGATTGCCCTTTGCCGAAGCTTGGAGCAGGTGAAGGCTGCAGGGGAGACGGATGTTCCGTGGATTTATGCGGATTTTGAATTCATTAAACAATTTCCTGCCGCTGTAGAAGCAGCCCGTGCTGCTGGCAAGCGAATAGCGCTAGCGACACCGCGCATTCATATGCCTGGAGAGCTGGGGTACTTTAAGAACATATTGAAATTACGCCCAGACGGCGTGCTCATTCGGAATACGGGGGCCATGTATGCCTTCATGCAGCATCGGATGAATCATCCAGATGAGTTCCAGCCTGAGTTGATTGGCGATTTCTCATTGAACGCCACGAATCATAAGACAGTCGATCTATTTGCAGCAGCAGGCTGCAAGCGGATAACGCCATCCTATGATTTGAATATTCAGCAGATGGTCGACCTGCTGCAGCGCACCGATACTTCCTTGCTAGAAGTCGTGCTGCATCAACATTTGCCTATGTTCCATACCGAGCATTGCGTGTACTGCACGTTCCTGAGTGAAGGAACTGACTATACGAACTGCGGCCGTCCTTGTGAGGATCATCGAGCATCGCTGCAGGATCGTGTAGGTATGTCCCATCCGGTGCGGGTTGACGAAGGCTGTCGCAATACGGTATACAATGCGATCGAGCAGTCCGGAGCGGAATATGTGAGCAACTTCCTGGAGCTCGGAGTGCGGGTCTTCCGCATAGAATTCCTGGAGGAAGAGGCCGACAAGGTGCGCGAGGTATTGGATCTGTACAGTCGAGCGCTGCGAGGCGACATAAGCGGCACGCAAGTATGGCGCAAGCTTAAGGCGACGAATCAGTTGGGCGTGACGCGAGGGCAATTAGTGAAATAAGCGAGTGTATAGAGGATTTGCGGTCAAAAAGAGGGCGCTGCTAACGATAGATGACATCATGTCCATCCATCATGAGCAGCGCCTTTTGTTTTTACCGAATAAAAGGACCCTTCCGCCCCGACAACAAATCATCAAACGCCTGCCTTTGCGAAGGGAAAAGATTGTCTGGCAAATCCTGCAAAGCAAAAAACTGCAGCCCAGCGGTCTCCTCATTTATCCCATTTAATTCTCCTTCATATTCATTGCATATAAACATCATTTTTACTAGCGATAGTTGATCTCCATTGGCTAACGTTTTTTGTTGCGTTTGACCGGAATAAATGCCGAAGAAGTCCATGCTTTTCAGCTTCAGCCCCGTCTCCTCGTAAGCTTCTCTGCGAGCCGTTTCTTCTACGGACTCGCCTAACTCCATAAATCCGCCTGGGTGTCCCCATGTATGGCTATCTGCTCGCAGTTGAAGAAGAACACGCCCTTCCTTATCGAAGATAAATGCCCCTGCGGCCACCATAATGATCGGGCTATGACCAACCATGTCTCTAACATAAGTAATATAATCCATCCTCATCAGCTCCTCCGTTCACGTTATCTAGTTGAACCTATTGTACAGGATAGTTAGCAAAAGTAGGCAAATACTCTCCATCTAGTTCATTCACATTTTAGACACATATTTTTAAGCTTATTTTCAGTTTCGTTTAAGGTAGGCTTATTGTTTCGCTTGTATATTGGGTGGAAAGATAGATAAAGAAATAACACAGGGATAGAGATTCAGAGAAACCAGCCATTTCCGGGGATAGCAAAGTAGAACAGGAGGGTGAACGTGTGTTAGAAGTCAATCAAGTCAGTAAGCTGTATCAGAATGATCGCGGGGTCCACAACATCGATTTCTCCATGACCGGAGGCGAGATTGTAGGTTTTCTCGGGCCTAACGGCGCGGGTAAAACGACCACAATGCGCATGATCACGGGTTACCTGAACCCGACCAAGGGTTCGATTCACATCGACGGGTTGTCGATGGCGGAACATCCGCGTAAAGCGCGCAGCAAGATCGGTTATTTGCCGGAGACACCGCCGCTCTATCCAGAGATGACGATTGTATCTTACTTGAAGTTCGTTGCCGATTTGAGGGGCGTACCCGTAAGAGAGCAGAGGCAGCGTATCGGCGAAGTTATTGAGAAGTTAGGGCTGCAAGGACGCGAGCGGCAAATTATTCGCAGCTTGTCCAAGGGATACAAGCAGCGGATCGGCTTGGCACAGGCAATTATTCACAAGCCCGACCTGCTTATTATGGACGAGCCGACATCTGGTCTTGATCCGAAGCAGATCATTGAGATTCGCGCGCTTATTCGGGAGCTAGGCGAGAATCATACCGTTCTGCTCAGTACTCATATTCTGCCTGAGGTCAATGCCATCTGTAATCGGGTGTTAATTATTAATCAGGGACGAATCGTGCTGGATGATCATCCGGACAACATATCCAACTCCATGAGCGAGACATTCGAGCTGAAGTTGGAAGTGCGCGGGCCCAGGGAGGACATTATTCAGGAGCTGCAGAGCCTTTCCTCTATTGGAACAGTGAAAGAATTGGAAGCGGAATCTGGATCAGGCACATTCGTTGATCCCACTATTACTCGCTTGCGAGTAGCCGCGAGCGACCAGACTGATATTCGTGAAGCGGTATTCTTCCGCATGGCGGAACGCGGTTATCCGATTCTCGAGATGAAGCGGGAGAGCTTGAGTTTGGAGGATGTATTCCTTAAGCTGACTACGGATGAGCCAGCGGCTTCTTCCAATGAATCTGTTGAAGTGAACAGCGATTCGGAGGTGGGAGAAGATGCGTAGAACGATAGCGATATGTAAAAAAGAATTGCAGATGTATTTTTACTCTCCTGTAGCTTATGTGGCGTTTGCGTTTTATTTTGTCATTTCCGGCTATTTTTTCAGTATGAATTTCCTTGGTTCACAGGTCGTAGATGTACGGATGCTCTCGGGGAATACAATGGTTGTTTTCCTATTCGTCATCCCGTTATTGACCATGCGGCTTGTTTCCGATGAGCTGAGACAAGGGACCGACGAATTGCTTCTGACTTCGCCTGCCGGTATTGGGGAGATCATTGTCGGAAAGTATTTGGCGGCTCTATTAGTGCAATTGATGTTAGTCGTAGGGAGTCTGCTGTATCCATTTATTATGTCACGCTATGGGGATCTGGACCAGCCTGTGCTGTGGATGTCTATGTTAAGCATGTTCCTCGTCGGAGCGGCGATGATGGCGGTTGGGTTATTCGCATCCTCCCTATCTTCACATCAGATGGTAGCGGGTATTGCAGGTTTTGCCCTGCTGCTGCTGCTCTGGATGATCGATTGGTTAGGGGAAAGCGTTGCTGGGAGCGCAAAGGACTGGCTGATCCAATTCTCGATCGTCGGGCGTTCGAACAATTTCAACAAAGGCATATTCGACTTGGCGGACTTCCTGTTCTTCATCATGTTTACAGCCGTGTTTGTGCTGCTCAGTATTCAAATTCTAGAACGTAAACGGTGGAGATAAGGGGGGAAGACGAGTGAATAAGTGGATACGTGGTACGAACGCAGCAGTGCTGTCGCTTGCGGTAATCGGTATTTTTATTATCGCTACGATCTTCCTTGGCTCGGTCAAGGGTATACAATGGGATCTGACCAAAAACAAGCAATACACGTTATCGGAACAAACGCTCAGCATGCTGAAGAATCTCGATAAAGACGTTAAGATCACAGCTTTTACCGGTGTGCAGTCCCAAGGGGATAGCATCATGAATCAACACGTAATTGATCTGCTCAAGGAATATGAGAAGCGGAATAAGAAAATAACTCTAGAAGAGATTGATCCGATCAAGGAACCTGCCAAAGCGAATCAATATCAGATTGATACGGTTGGTACGACCATCTTTGAGAGCGGGGAGCAGAACATAAGAGTGTACAGCTACGAGTTATTCCAGCAGGGTTCTACGGAAAGCTCCTACCAGTTCTCGGGCGAAGAGAGATTTACCCAAACCTTGTTGAATCTCGGCTCTGACGTCAAACATCCGGTTTATTTCTTATCGGGTCATAATGAGATTCCAGCCGGTCAAATGTCGGTGTTCCGTTCTTCGTTGGAAAGCGCAGGATACACCTTGAATGAATTGAATCTGTTCAGAGAGGGCAAAATTCCGGATGATGCTGAGGCTGTATTCCTTGTTGGACCACAGGCGGATCTGGATGAGAAGGAAGCAACTGCACTCAAGGAGTATGTTAAAGGAAAAGGAAAGCTGTACTTGGCGGTCGGTTATGCTAAAGACTTGGAAAAGTGGAAAAATATCAATGATTTGCTAGCTGCCATCAATGTGAAAAATCCGAATGCGATTGCACTGGAGAGCAGTAGAACAACGTTGACCGACAAGCTGACTATCATTCCAGAATTCGGTTCTCACGAAATTACGAACGAGCTGTCTTCACAAGATCGTGTTACGATTCTTCCGCTTGCGCTTGCCTTGCAGACGGATACCGCTAACACAGAGTACAGAGCGAATGCGCTTCTGGCCACAACCAGTCAAGCTTATGGAGAGACGGATCTTGCCAAATTGACAACAACGAATCAAACCGCCAAGGATGGTGCTGATCTATCAGGACCGCTCGATCTGGCTTATGCAGTCCAAGATAAGGATAACAAGCCTAAGGCGGTTGTGATTGGGAACGCGCAGTTCTTGATGGATCAACTGATTAGTCAACAAGGGAATCGTGACTTCGCTTTGAATGCGGTAGGTTGGTTACAGGAGCAGACTGACATGATTACGATCCGGCCGCGGGAAGAATCGCAAGCTCAGCAAGCTTTGTTGATGCCTGGTGACGGTAGTAAAATTTTTTACGGTTCCGTTATAGGGTTTCCGCTATTATTCCTTGTGATTGGCGGCGCGATCTGGTGGAGGAGGAGAAAAGGATGAAGCGGTTCATTCCAACGATCATCCTGGTCATCATTTGCATCGGGGCATTCTGGTATGCATCCAGCCAGTCTTTCTTCAAGGAGGAAGAGGAGTCGACTGCGGCGAAACCGCTGGCACCGATTATTCCCGACGAAGTGACATCGATCAAGCTTACTGCAGCATCGGAAACAACGGAATTACAGCGCAAAGGCGATCAATGGGCAATGACCAAACCGAGTGCGTTGCCTCTTACGGCTTATGCAGCGGAATCCTGGCTCAATGCTTTTGCAGCCTTGACTCATGAAGGGGAGGTAGATGCAAGTCCGGCCGATTTGTCTGGATTTGGTTTGACGACCCCTTCACAGGAATATGAAGTCACATTGAAGAATGGGTCTGTGAAATCGATCCAAATTGGAGCGCCGCTTCCGATAAGCGGATACTACTACGCCAAGCTCAAGGATTCTCCGGCTGTGTACAAGGTGAGCGATGGCGGTCTTCAGGGATTGGCTTTGGCTCCTATCGATTTCATGCAGAAGCTTCCTGTTGTCGCAACGTATAATGACGTGTTAAACGTGTCGGTGAATTGGAAAGGCGAGGGCAAGACATTAACCAAATCGGATCCAGCAAAAACAGCGAATGAATCGGCCTGGAAGTTTGGGGATAAAGAGCTTGTCGGAACAGAGGCCACAACATTCCTGGATAAAGTAATCCTGATGTCCACACAGGAATTGGTGAAGCCTTCTGCAGAGGTGAAGCAAGACAACCCGGAACTTAAGCTTACGCTTACGCTGAAGAAGGATGGAACGGAATCCACCCATTCCTATATCGGTACAGTAGATGGGGATTCCGTATGGATTGCGAAACAAGGTGATGCTTGGGCCTATTCCATCCCGCAAGCCTCCGTACAGGAAATGTTCGATGCACTGAAATAAACAGGATAAAAATTAATCGTTTAAGAGAGACGAGCCTCCGTATAGGGGTTCGTCTTTTTGGCGTATTTGGTCTTAAATCAGCGCGCTGAAATCCTAATCCGGTTTTTCACATAAAATTGCTTTATTCAATGAATTGTCCATATCTTTTCTTGTAAAACAGTAATATAATACACACTATATATGGAAATAACTCTTATATTGCGTCATAAATAGTTTGATTGTATAATTTATGATAACCGAGCAAAGGAACATTATGAAAATGGGGGTTTGTCGATGAAACGAAACATTGCAATCAGCGGTATGGGCAGAATTGGGAGGCTGTTGCTGAGGAGAGCTTTCTCGAGAGGGTTGGTGAATGCTGAGATTACCGCGATTAATACGACTAGCCCCGTGGAAACAGTGGCTCATTTGCTGCAATATGATACCGTGCATGGGAGATGGCATGGGGACATCAGAGTGGAAGAAGATCGAATGATCATTAATGGTCATCCGATTACTGTAGTGATGGAACGGGATCCCCTGCAGCTTCCGTGGAAACAGCTTGGGATTGATATCGCTGTAGACGCGACAGGCAAGTTCAATGATCGCCAAGGGGCAAGCAAGCATCTGGTCGCTGGCGCAGAACGTGTTATTATTACCGCTCCGGGCAGCGGGGCTGATTACACAGTAGTGATGGGAGTAAATGAAAAGGGCTTCGAGCCGCAGGAACACAACATTATCTCAACGGCC
The DNA here is from genome assembly GCF_059692235.1 of Paenibacillus sp. J2R1T-4. NCBI lineage: Bacteria > Bacillati > Bacillota > Bacilli > Caryophanales > Paenibacillaceae > Paenibacillus > Paenibacillus sp. J2R1T-4. The sequence continues at coordinate 143,312 of NZ_JCAUBA010000018.1, forward strand.
TCTTGTACGACGAATTGTTTGGCGCCGATTCTTCATATTCTGGACGATGCATTCGGCATTGAGAACGGTTGGATGACAACCGTTCACGCCTCAACCAATGATCAGAATCATCTGGACAATCCTCATAAGGATTTACGCAGAGCACGCGCTTGTACACAATCGATTATTCCGACCTCGACCGGGGTTGGGAAAGCTTTAGCCGGTGTGCTGCCGCATCTGGCTTCCAAAATTCAAGGTTTGTCGCTTCGCGTGCCTACACAGGACGTATCCCTGGTCGATCTTACTGCACAACTAACACGTCCAGCTTCTGTAGATGACTTGAAAGCTGTATTCCGTCAAGCTGCGACAGGGGTTTATGCGCCTTATGTGGAGTTCAACGAGCTTCCGCTCGTCTCAAGTGATTATATAGGGAATGAAAAGTCAGCGATTATCGATGGGCTGTCCCTTATGTCAACGGGACATCAAGTGAAGCTGCTCGCTTGGTACGACAATGAATGGGGGTATGCTTCGCGAGTTATCGATTTCATCGACTACGCAGCTCAAGTGGAGATGACAAAAAAGAGCGAAGCGATAGCCACATAGAGGATTTCTCGTCTAAGCTATACGGATTCGCCCTTAATCATTAAGTTAAAACTAGTGACTGGAAGTGTGGACTGCCAGCTCCTTGCGGAACGGTCTCGAAGCTAACGACACGAAACACTTCCTCCACGGTTTGAAGCAGGCTCGTATCGCTGTACATAGCGAAGAACCGTTTGGGTACATAATGATCTCCATCCCATACCCCTTCTGAATCCTTCCCTCCATAAACACCCATAAAGAATAGTCCGTCCGGCTTAAGAATCCGACGAATTTCTTGTAGCACAGTTGGTAAGTCCTTCTTAGGAAGATGAAGCAAGCAATTCAAGGCATACACCCCATCGAAGCAGGCATTCGGAAAGTTCAACTGGCTGTAGTCCATGACGTGGGCGTTCAGACCTTTATTCCTGCACAGGCGTATCATCTCTGGTGACAGGTCAGTAGCGGTAACCGATAGTCCTTCCTGCTGAAAAAACCAGCTGTCTCTCCCCGGACCTGCTCCAATCTCAAGTAAAGTACGAGCCTTTGACTCATGAAGCATCTCCAAATAATGGCTCCGCACGCGTGTCTTCCAGTCACTTCCCTCTATCCCGTCCCGTTCCTCGGCATGTTTGTTATAGGCTTGTATCAATTGTTCTTTTATAGCAGCTGCTTCGCTCATTCTATCCGCTCCTCATATTAAGTAATGCACCTCAATCCATATTAATACGATCATTTGTTCGTGTCAATTCCAACTGAAAATATTTGTATTGCATTTAAGCGTAATTATTGATACCTTTAAAAGTAATTACAAACCATTTTTGAGGAGGAAGAGGTCTAATGTCCCATTATTTTATTGAGCCTGAAAGAGCTGCATTACATGGAACATTCTCACGCGATTATACTCCAGTTCTTACAATTGAGTCAGGGGAAACCGTGCGGTTCCGAACTTTAGATGCTGGATGGGGGCTTGAGCCGTTTCAACCTTCAGGAACTCGAAAAAAAATCCCCAAAGAAGGACCTAGAGACAATGGTCATGCGCTTTGCGGGCCTATTGCGATTCGCGGAGCGGAGCCAGGGATGACACTCGAGATTCAGATCAATGACGTTCGACCGGGTGCATGGGGTTGGAGCGGAGCGGGTGGATTCAAGCATACGGTTAACGATTGGCTCGGGATAGCAGACGGGGAAGAATATCACCTGAATTGGGAATTGGATCGCGAGAAGATGCTGGGAACAAGTGATAAAGGGCATAAGGTGGCACTTCGTCCATTCATGGGGGTGATGGGTATGCCATCTGCCGAGGACATCATACATACTTCATTTATCACTCGTCCTAATGGTGGAAATCTGGATTGCAAGGAATTGGTTGCGGGCAGCACGTTGTATTTGCCGATAGCGGTCTCACAAGGCTTATTCTCGGTTGGAGACGGGCACGCTGTGCAAGGTGACGGTGAAGTTGGCGTTTCTGCGTTAGAATGCCCTATGGATCTGGTAGATCTTACATTTCGGGTTAGAGATGATATGCGATTAACGATGCCAAGAGCCAAAACCTTATCAGCATGGATAGCGTTTGGTATTCATGAGGATTTAAACGAAGCCAGAATGATCGCATTGGCCAATATGCTGGATCTAATGGGCGAGCTGTACGGCTATGAGAGAAAAGAAGCACTTGCTCTTGCAAGCCTTGTTGTGGATTTAAGAGTCACTCAGATTGTGAATGGCACTCAAGGTGTACACGCTGTTCTTCCGCATGTTGCTATTAATTAATCATACTCAGGAATGAAAGGAATGGATTACGATGAACGAAGAAATTCAACTCAATGTCCCCTTTTTACGCAGACGGGTACCCAACTTAACAACAGCAGCACGATCTGTTGGATTAAGACCTGCTACAGTATCTAATTTATGCACAGGGAAAATTCCTATTGGGCGAGCAGAAGTGCGCACACTAGCCATACTGGCCTCCTTGGCGAACTGCACAATGGACGAGTTAATTATCCGAGGCAGCGGAGGCGGGATGTTAGAGACAGGAATCAAGAGCCTGGACCTGTTTGCTCCGTTAGTCCGCGGCGGCACAATTGGGCTGGTAGCTCGTCCCGGTATGGGGCAGCTTGTCTTGCTTCAGGAATTAATGCATCGATTGAAGCCGCTTGATATTGCCACTGTATTCTGGGCGCCTAAGGTGCGGGACAAAGCGATAGAAGAGGTTATAACAGAGGCTGAGGTCACTTGTCAGACGCTTGATGAAGTGTACAATTCCGTTGTTTCTCTTCGTGAAGAACGGGATGTCCTGCTAGGTGCGGATCGGGAAGTCGTCATTTCCGGGGAATGGTTCACATTGCAAGAAAAGCTGAAGGAATCGGGCTCCAGGCACGTCACGCTTATTCTGGTGGATACCCGCGGGGAAGCGGTCGATGAAGAGTCCCCATACGGGCCTCTTGATACGTTATGGAGGTTTGATATGGATCTGATCGGTCGCGGGTATTACCCTGCAATTGATCCTATTTACTCCACCTCTGTCTTATCCGAGGGAGCATACCTCGATACGGCCCATATTACTATCCAGCATAAGGCCAAGAAGTTGCTTCGCCGATATCGGGAGCTCCGCTCACTGGTGCTGGCGCGCGGAATAGCGAAGCTCCCGGAAGCCGAGGCATCCATCTATCGGACGGGAGAAAGGCTGGAAGCGTTTCTTACGCAACCCTTTTTTATAGCAGAGCCTTTTACAGGACGGCCGGGGAATTGGGTACCATTTATGGATACATTGGATGGTGTTCGTCGTATTCTGGAAGGTGCAGCCGACAAAGCGGAGCCTGCTGAGCTTACTTATATAGGACGTTTGGAACCAACATCTACTCTCTCATAAACGGCGAACTCGTATTTATAAGGATTGTCCTTGTCTGTGAGTCCCGGCTCTCGTCTAATTTCAGACCATTCAGACCAGTCAAGAGGCGAGAAATAAGTATCTCCTTCGAATTCATGGTCGATATGGGTGACATAGAGCCGGTCAGCATAGGGCAACAACAGCGCGTAGATTTCTGCACCCCCCATAACGAATAACGTCTCATTCCGGGCTAATCGCAGAGCTTCTTCTATGGTATGTATGACGGTACATCCTTCTGCTTTGAACTGAGGATCGCGTGTAATTATAATGTTGTGCCGGTTAGGAAGCGGTTTTTTGCTTAGTGATTCGTATGTTTTTCTCCCCATTAGGACAGCATGTCCGCTAGTATTCCGTCTGAAATAAGCCATTTCCGCAGGTATCCGCCACGGCATGCCGTTATCCCGACCAATCAGGCTGTTGCGATCCATGGCCCATATCATGTAAATCCCCTGTTTGACATCACTCATATTTAAATCTCCTTACTCTTCGATATGTTATTTTAGATATCGTTGCTTTTCTGTTCTCATTCGCCCAATCATTCCCTATTCGAACCTCGTTGTCTGTCCAATACCGTCATGGTGCCTGTTCTGGTACGATCCTCTTTGTGTGTTCTAGCCACCTTTTCAGAGGACCATGTACTCTTACATTATAGCAGGTAGAGATGATTGTAGGTAAGGGCCGAGGGTAGTAGCGGGATTTCCTGTTACTCTCTATGCACGAGGTCTGTTTTGTATTACGATAAGAAAAGCTGTGCTAATAACCCCGACCATGGTCTAGGAATACGACCGACTGGGGTCCGTACCTTAAAGAGCGATTATTCGATACAATAGAGACAGATCCTAGAAGAGGGGATGAACATCCATGACCAAATTATATAGATCGCGCACGGACTCCAAGCTGTTCGGCTTGTGCGGCGGATTAGCCCAGATGATCAATGTGGATTCCACGCTGCTGCGTGTCATTGTAGTCGTGACTGCCTTTTTTTCCGGAGGCACTGTAATACCGCTTTATTTCATAGCTTGTCTAGTCATACCTAAAGAACCGGATTTTGACTTCCCTGGCAGTCCGGGTCAAGGTCCTTATGCGAATGGTCCTTATTCGAATTCAACGTCGAGAAACAATGGATATTATGGACAAAGCTTTGGGCAAAGCTCGAATACCGGGTCGTTTCATTCCAATCCAGGTCACTCTACGGGGTACCAACCGGGTGGATCCAATCAACAAGGCTATCAGACTCAAGGTTCTCAAGAAGGGCAAGGTTACAGAGCCCCTCAACCTACTCCGCCGAGTTATGGACCAAGCGCTCCGTCAGGACAGAACGTGCCTCCCAAAGAATCGACCGTCGATGAGATGATGAGGGATATGGAGAAGAAGATGCTGCAACGAGAAATTGATGAGCTGCGTGCAAAGGTCGCTCAATACGAACAGCAGAAGACTCGTCCTGGCAATAACGAAGAAAGCTAGCAGACCGGTAATGACTAAGAACGAATGCGTGAAGCCTTTGGTATCCAAATTTTTTGGGTGTCGATGGCTTTTTTTTGCTGTAAAATATTGACTACGAACAAATGTTTGGTATAATGGAAATAAGAACAAGTGTTCCTAATTTGAGAGGGGTGCGTATATATGATGGCTAGTAAGATCAGATTCATTGAAAGAGATTATTATCGGAAGGTAATGCTTGATAACAGTGAGTTTATGACTAATAATCAGGTTGAGAGGATTCTCGACAACGCGGTAACCCCATGGGAAGATTTGACCTTTAAGTTTTTTGACAACGGCACGCTTGAGATCATCGACAACAATACGGAGCAGGTTGTTCCGATCAGCGAACTTCGCGGTGCTGCATATGACTTCTATGTAAGGGAAAGAATCCGTTACATCCGTTTACACCTTCAGGCGAAGATTCTACAATCCGCTTAATCATATACTGGAACGTACCATAAGGAGCAGAAGCAGGGAGGTTGTACAACTCGGTGCTTCTTTTCTATTAGAGTTAGAATTGTTAAGAATGGGATATTTGACACCCCTAACGGACTGTCTTAGACTGAGATAATAAGACCAACTACAAGTGAGGTAGTCAAGTTGAGGATCGATATTAGCCGTTGGAAGCATGTATTTAAGCTGGATCCTGATCGGGACATTACGGATGAAGCTTTGGAGCGGGTCTGCCTCTCCGGGACACATGCTATTATAGTAGGAGGCTCTACAGGCATAACGTTTGAGAATACGGTCGATCTTCTTGCGCGAGTTCGCCGTTTCGAACTTCCTTGTGTGTTGGAAATATCGGACTTGGAGGCGATCGTCCCAGGATTCGATCTGTACTTTATTCCTATTGTTCTGAATGCTGCCGATCCCCGGTGGATTGTAGGCAAGCACGTCGAGGCAATCCGTGAATATGGCCCGATGATGCATTGGGAACAAGTAGTAGCGGAAGGGTATGTCATTCTGAACGAATCATCTTCGGCAGCGCAGCTGACGGAAGCGAATTGTGAGTTAGAGGCAAGAGACGTAGTTGCCTATGCAAAACTATCAGAGCGACTGTTCCACCTCCCTGTTTTCTATATGGAGTACAGCGGGACTTTTGGAGATATGGAGCTAGTGCGACGTGCAGCATCTGCTCTCGAGAAGGCTCGATTGTTTTACGGCGGCGGTATCGATAGTCTCGACCGAGCACGCTTGGCTGCACAAGCAGCTCATACGATTGTGGTGGGCAACATTATTTATGAGCATTTAGAGAAAGCGCTAGAAACCGTTCAAGCTATACAAGAGAGCACCCATGAATCCGGTAAGAACGGGGCATAATCAGATTAGAAAGGTTGTTCTTCCTATGAATCCTCCCATTGACATACATGAAGCAGTTTCCAAGTTAAATCCACAGCAACAGAAGGCAGTACAGGCTGTTGAGGGCCCTGTCCTGATCATGGCCGGAGCGGGCAGCGGCAAGACGAGAGTGTTGACGCATCGTATCGCTTATCTGATCGCAACTCGCAAAGCGGCTCCATGGAGCATACTGGCTATTACATTTACGAACAAAGCCGCTCGTGAGATGCAAGAACGAGTCTCGAAGCTGGTTGGTCCTTCCGCAGGCGACATCTGGGTCTCGACCTTTCACTCCATGTGTGTACGCATCCTGCGCAGAGATATAGAACGAATCGGATATTCGTCCAACTTCACCATCCTGGATTCGACTGACCAGCTCTCTGTAATTAAGAATTGTATGAAGGAACTGAACATAGACACGAAGAAGATAGAACCGAAGGCCGTCCAAGCGGAGCTAGGGAATGCTAAGAACGAGTTGATCACCCCGGACCGCTATGAGCAGAAAGCCGGAAGTGATTATTTCTTAAGCCGTTGCGCGCAAGTTTACAAGTTGTATCAGAAGAAGCTGCGCAGCAACAACTCGCTTGATTTCGATGATCTTATTATGAAGACGACCGAGTTGTTCAAAGAGGTTCCGGAAGTATTGGAATTTTATCAGAACAAGTTCCAGTACATTCATGTGGACGAGTATCAGGACACGAACAGAGCCCAATATATGTTATGCAAAATGCTTGCGGACAAGCATCATCGCATATGTGTCGTAGGGGATTCTGACCAATCGATCTATCGCTGGCGGGGGGCGGATATATCGAACATCCTGAATTTTGAAGAGGATTATCCGGAATCGACCGCTGTATTTCTAGAGCAGAATTATCGGTCCACATCGAACATTCTGGATGCGGCTAATGCGGTCATTAACAACAATACTGGCCGTAAGCCGAAGAAGCTATGGACGGACAAAGATGGCGGCGATAAGCTTAAGGTATATTTGGCCGATACTGAACATGCAGAAGGATATTATGTAGCGAACGAGATTATTCAGAATCGCAATCGGGGAAGATCCCACTCGGATCACGCCGTCCTTTATAGAACGAATGCAATGTCGCGGGTGATCGAGGAAATTTTCATTAAATCCGATATTTCGTACCAAATTGTCGGCGGTATCAAGTTCTACGATCGTAAAGAAATCAAAGATATATTAGGGTATTTACGGCTTATTTCCAATCCCGATGACGATATAAGTCTTAATCGGATTATCAACGTACCTAAGCGGGGAATAGGTGACACCACCGTAGATAAGCTGGCGGAAGCAGCCGGAAGCCGCGGCATTTCGATATTCAGCGTGCTGGGGCAAGTGAATACGTTGGATCTAAGCGCCCGATTCAAGGGTTCCCTTACCGAATTCTACAACACGATGCGCAACCTCCACGCGATGGTTGAATACTTGTCTGTTACCGAGTTAACGGAGAAGATGCTGGAGATGACGAAGTATCGGGAAGAGCTGCAACGCGAGAATACGATTGAATCCAGATCCAGACTGGAGAACATCGACGAGTTCCTGTCAGTAACGATGGAGTTCGAGAAGCGCAATGAGGACAAGTCGTTAGTTAGCTTCCTGACAGATTTAGCGCTTATTGCGGATATTGACTCCGTTGATAAGGATGAAGAAGCCGAGCAGGACAACGTGATTCTGATGACGATGCATAGCGCCAAGGGATTGGAATTCCCCGTAGTCTTCATTGTGGGCATGGAGGAGGGTGTGTTCCCGCACAGCCGGGCTTATGCCGATAACGAGGAGCTGGAGGAGGAGCGGCGCCTCGCCTATGTCGGCATCACCCGCGCCGAGAAGCAGCTGTTCTTGACCTGCGCGAGGTCACGCACCCTGTATGGAAAGACGACGGCGAATGCCCCGTCGCGTTTCCTGAAGGAAGTGCCCGAGTCGCTGCTCGAATGGGTTGGCGCCGGAGGGCGCGAGGGCGGCTCAGCAGGCTACGCCGCCACAGGCAGCTACGGCGGCGGCTACAGCCGCGCCGGCAGCCCAAGCGGCGGACCCGCCGCCGGGAACGGCGCCCGAGGCACCTACGGCTACGGCTCCGCCTATGGCGCGAGCGGCCAGCCGGCCGGCAGCTTCGGCACCGGCGCGTCCGCTGCGGCGCGCGGGGTCGCCTCGGCGCCTAGCGGCACCCGCGCGGGCGCCCCTGGTGGTGCCGGCGGCGGCCCGGCACCGGCCTTCGGCAACGGAGACAAAGTGTCCCACGGGAAGTGGGGCACTGGGGTGATCGTTGCCGTGAAGGGCAGCGGCGACGACATGGAGCTGCAGATCGCTTTTCCCGCGCCTGTGGGCGTGAAGCGTCTGCTCGCGAAGTTTGCGCCGATTACGAAAGTGTAAGGGACTAGATTTATCATGAACGAGAGGAACGTGATTGATTTGTCAGAAGCGATGGAATCATTGGACACGCTCAGCAGCATGAAGCAGCTAATCGAGGAGATTAGCCGACATAATCACGCTTATTATACATTAGACAAGCCTTCTATCAGTGACAAGGATTACGATGCGTTATATGACAGGCTCGTTGCAATGGAACAGGTAACCGGGATTGTTCTGCCCTACTCTCCTACCCAACGTGTAGGCGGAGAGCTGTTGGATGGGTTCGCACCGCACAGACATCGGGCAAGGCTGTGGAGCTTGGATAAAGCTCAGAATGTCGAAGATCTGATGACATGGAATGCTAGAGTGCACAAGCTCGTGAATGACTTCAACTCGCGTAATCCGGATCATCCGCTGCCGGAGCCTTCCTATGTCGTGGAGCTGAAGTTCGACGGCCTGTCACTCAACCTTACGTATGACGGCGGGCAGCTCGTTCAAGCGTCTACTCGCGGGAATGGAGTAGTCGGGGAGGGAATCCTTGCGCAGGTGAAGACGATCAAGTCTATCCCGCTGGAGATCCCTTTCAAAGACGGCCTGTTCGAGGTTCAAGGTGAGGGCATGATGTTCCTCTCTGTACTTGAAGAGTACAACAAGACCGCGATCGAGCCTCTTAAGAATGCTCGGAATGCAGCAGCAGGAGCTCTGCGTAATAAGGATCCTAAGACGACTGCAGAACGTAAGCTGAATGCCTTCATCTACAATGTGGGCTATTCTGAAGGAGTAGAGTTCGCCAATCATGAAGAAATGGTCGGTTTTCTGATCGATAATCGCTTCAAGGTTAACCCGTATATCCGATTTCTGAAGACGATCGAGGAAGTTGCTGCTGAGCTGGCAGAGCTGGAAACGATTCGACATACATTCGATTACTTGATTGATGGCGGCGTTGTGAAACTGAATGATATGCGCACGCGAGAAGTGCTCGGCTATACAGATAAATTCCCCCGTTGGGCGGTAGCCTTCAAGTTTGAGGCAGAGGAAACGACTACGATTCTTGAATCCGTATCATGGGAGATCGGACGCACCGGCAAGCTTACCCCGGTAGCTACGGTTGAAGCGGTTGATTTGGCAGGCGTTACGGTACAGAAGTGTACATTGAACAACATCGGAGACATTGAACGCAAACGGCTTAAATTTGCTTTGGGTACCTCAGTATTCATCCGCCGATCTAATGATGTAATTCCTGAGATCCTTGGGAAAGTTACGGATGAAGACGATGGCGGTGAGATTACCGTTCCTCAAGTATGTCCTGCGTGTGGATCGGAGCTCGAGCAGCGCGGAGCTCATCTGTTCTGCCCGAACCGATTAGGCTGCAAGCCGCAGATGATTAGCCGCATTGCGCATTTTGCATCACGCGATGCGATGGACATAGAGACGTTCAGCGTTATGACGGCCGAACAGCTGTATGATGAGCTCGAAGTCCGTGATCCGGCCGATCTATATGATCTGCAGTACGAGGATTTGATTAAGCTCGGGCGTACCGGGGAGAAAAAAGCAAGGAAACTGGTGGAAGCATTCGAAAAGAGCAAAGGGCGCGATCTTCCTTCCTTCTTGTTTGCTTTGGGCATACCCAATACAGGAAAGACTACTACAAAGGTCCTGGCGGAACATTTCGGAAGCCTGGATAACCTGTTAGCCGCTACTGTCGAAGAACTTACGACCTTGCCTGATATTGGGGGGATTGTCGCCGATAGTATCGTGTCATTCTTCACCGATCCTGTTATGCGCAGTAGTGTTGAACGGATGCGGGCCGCCGGTATTAATCCGATCATTGAGCGCTCTTCAGCGCCGATCAATACGGATAATATTTTCTACGGAAAGACTGTCGTACTCACCGGCACCTTATCCACGATGAGCAGGGACGATGCGGCTAAGAAGCTCGAAGCGCTTGGCGCCAAAGTAAGCGGCAGCGTGTCCAAGAAGACTGATTTCGTCATCGCAGGTGAAGCGGCTGGTAGCAAGCTGACCAAAGCGCAGGAGCTTGGAGTTCGCATCATTGATGTTGAGGAAGAATTGAGACAATTGCTAGAGGGAGTTTGATCGTCAACGATTAGTTAGTATAGAAGGCGCCGTTCATTAGGAACGGTGCCTTTTGCGTTCAAAGACGCGGCCTTCCTATATTTAATCTAGCCGAATCCTTCTTTTTCAAGTAAAATATACGTGTTGCATACAGGTAGTTTATAAAACTAGGGGTGTGAACTTATGGGCTGGGAAGCAAGCAAGTCTACAGAGAAGGAAATTCCGTGGTTTGAGAAACCACTACGCATTTTGGATTTTATACCTCCAGGTCCGGGGCAATATGAGAAGGTTGATATTGCTGCAGAAATGAAGCATAGGGCTGAGCTTGGGTTTAATGCAGAGCATTTGGAGGTAATGGACATTGCGACTGGCGCCTCGAATATTTTTTATTTCCGTTCGGGTGAAGCGGTTGAGCAACGCAAGGATTTACTTGAGACCTACACGCAAGAATGCAGACGCAACAATATTCATTCCTTTGTGTATGTGAACGTGCATTGGGCAGCAGACAATGTGGTTGCCCTATATCCTGAATGGGTAGAGCGGAATCCCGACGGTTCTATCATTCCGATCAGCTATGGGGTCGGAGCATATCATTGCGTGAACAGCAGCTTCAAGGAATCTACCGTTCGTGTTGTGCAGGACTTGGCTCAATACGACATTGATGGTATTTTTCTCGATGGACCGATTTTTAACGAAAAAGGCTGCTTCTGCAGCGCATGTACTAGCAAGTTCAAGCCTTTGTACGGCTATGAGCTGACAGATGAGGTCTTCACAGACCGTAAGAAATTCATCGACTACATTCAGTTCAAAAAAGACTCCATTGCCGAATTTGTCCGTGACTGCTATGTTGCCCTCAAAGAAGTAAACGAGAACATGGTTCTATATATGAACAGTGTCGGCTTGAACCCGAACAAGCATTGCAGCCGAGATAATAACTTAACGATTCGTTACCAGGATATACTTGGTGCAGAGGGCGGATTCTTGGGCGGGAACTTGACGCAGCTTCCTATATTCAAACCGGGTCTGTCCGCGAAGCTATTGGAAACCCAAGCAGACGGTAAGCCTACGGTCATTTTTATTGCTGGCAGAATGGGCGGCGGCTGGAACCGTATGTTGCTTTCACCCGTGGAGACTGAGATTGTCCATGCTGAATCCGTAGCGAATGGCGCTAGCACCTGGTACGGTGTATACATCGAGAATTCCTACGACCCACGTATGCAGACCGTTCAGAACTTATATCGTTTTCTTGAGGATAATGAAGCTTACTTCACCAAGACCCAATCTGCAGCGCGTATAGCGATGGTTTGGTCGTATGCCACAGGCAACTACTATCACTCCTCTTCGGAAGAGACAGACTTTACTGCAGCCAAAGGCAGAGTGGAGGCCGATGAGAAGTCAGATGCGCGAGCGTCGCTAGTTGGCTGGTATGATATGCTGAAGCGCAATCAGATCGTGTTCGACTTAATTGATGATTACTATACCGAGCATAAAGATCTCAGCAAGTACGAAGTTCTTATTCTACCTAATATAAGCTGTATGTCCGATCAGCAGATTCACAAAATCAAACAGTTCGTAGAAAACGGTGGCAAGCTGATCACTACCTTCGATACTTCTATGTATGACGAGCTTGGGGTAAGACGTGAGAAGCTAGGATTGCAGGATGTGTTAGGCATCGAGCAGGTTGTCCGTAAAGAGTTATTGAAAAAAGATCATATTCAAGTAGAGTCAGAAGATGTGTATTTGAAACAAATCGACGATTCCTTTATCCCAGCTCCTTACTATAGTATGTATGTGGAGCCAACTTCACACGCGGAGTCCCATCTCAGCTATCGCGAGAAAATGAAGTCTGTCTATGCGGACGTGCCCGATGCTCTCCCTTACCCAGTTGTGATCAAGAATCAGTATGGTCAGGGGCAGTCTCTGTATGTTGCTGGTACGATTGGACAAATGTATCATGACTTTCATCTAATTCCTTTTAAAAGAATGGCAGCCAATCTGATTGATGACCTAACTAGCCGCGATGTAATTATAGAAGCAGAAGTGGATTCCGTGAATATTGAGCTTCGAGTCAAAGGGAACCAACTCCTGTTGCACATGATTAACTATACAGGCGGGATGGCGCGGCCAATTGATAGCATTGTGAAGCTGCGAAATGTAGGAATAAGAATGCTTCGGCAAGTACGATCTGCGAAGTCTTTGCGGACTGGTGTTGAACTTGTGGTAACTAACGAAGCAGCCGGATCTTCCCTTGTACTCCCAGAGTTAGGTGTATATGATGTCATCGTAATGGACATGATTTAAACTGGATATTATTACAAGAAAAAGCAGCTCAATAAAAGGGTTGCTTTTCTATTTCAAACCTGTTAATATAAGTTCTTGTGACCGACAAACTTCGATAAATTATGCGGGCTTGCCGGGACTAAAGTTCCTTGAAAACTGAACAAATCAATGACGAATGATAGCACTGATATTGTGCTTTGCATTACAAGCTAGACTCGTTTTAAGAGCAAGTCAAATTTCTACCTTTATGGAGAGTTTGATCCTGGCTCAGGACGAACGCTGGCGGCGTGCCTAATACATGCAAGTCGAGCGGAT
>NZ_JCAUBA010000019.1:0-156491 GCF_059692235.1 Paenibacillus sp. J2R1T-4
CTCCATAAAGGTAGAAATTTGACTTGCTCTTAAAACGAGTCTAGCTTGTTTTTGGCCATATGGCCGTTAAAACTTGCACGTTCGTTGTTCAGTTTTCAAGGAACAATCTTGTCGTATTCGCAGGTGAGAACCTTCCGAACAGCGACTTTATTAATATATCACATTTGCCCAGTGCATTGCAACATAATTTTTTATGTTCTTCGCAGCTCGTCGATTGGTGTCGACTGCTCTTTAAGGGGCGAGAATTAATTTATCACATCCTGCTGAATAAAGTCAAGCATTCTTCTAAAGTTAGAATAATCAAAAGTTTGTACACAATAACACAGGATATAATTATGTTTCAAAAAAAAGAAAAAACGCTTAGCAAGAAGCTCCTTTGCTAAGCGTCAACCCTTAATACTCAGACTCAAATCAAGAAGCCGTATAGCGAAGCTCGAGTATAAACGAATCATCCTCCGAATAAGCGACTTCCTTAATAAGCTCCTTGCGCGACATTTTCGCAATAAGCAGAGGAAGCTCCAGGTTTAATTCTTTGAGCGATTGAACCTCGGCAAGCTCGCTCAGACTCCACGGATCCTGCCTGCTCTTAATTACGTTCAGCAAGATGTAACAACAGCTTTCCATCATGGACATAACGGAAAACTCACACGCCAGTACTACTAATCTCACCCTTTGTTCAAGTGACTCCTCATTAGATGTGAGCTCATCGTACAGCTTATAAACTCCCGGATTCAGCCTGCGAACTTGTGCCCAAACCAGCACTTCAGGATGTATGCCTTCTTCGATAATGGCAATACGAGCCCAGTGACATAATGCCGCCAGCACATTGCTATAAGCATCCAGCACGTGTCCATCCTGCAAATATTGTTTGCTCTGCAAATAACTTCTCAGAAAATGCGAGAATTCGATCTGCAGCTTTTGACGGCGCATTTCCATAGGATATTCAATTAGCTTGTGAAGTAAACCTTCCATGTACAAATGGGGATCCATTACAATCTCTCCTTGTAACATCCACTGGATAACACTTCGGGTCGGCCCATACATCATCCATTGCTCGAGCTGAACAGAGTTCAATCCTCGTTCTTGTATACGGTAACCGTCTTTTATATAATGAGTTATAGTGCTTGCCGCGTTGTCCTGATCCCTTACGATTAAGACTAGGTAATCCAGACCGTCTACCAGCGGACTGAAGGGTGCCGGATTAGAAACAACAAGGGCACCAGTTAATTTGCTGTCATGTTCATAGCGGAGCTTTATCTGCTGTTTCAAAAAATCCATGGGTCACCTCCGAACACTAGGATCGCTTTAAACGGATGTTCTAAATAAATTCTACATAGCGCATTCGTTTCCTGCCTCCTGCAACGGACAAAATATGAAATTAGAAGCAAGAAGAAAAGAGGAACAAATATGAGATTCAGATCAAGCAAAATAAACGAGTTCAGACTATGGGGGCTACTGCTCACAATGGGCGGAATGGCGATCATGATTGTCGGCTTAGCGGGTATCGTATTCGACTGGGGACAAGCTGGTAAATTAATCGCTGCCATATTCATGGTGCTGGGCATGTTCGTCATGCTCGGCAGTGTAGGCATCTACTTCTGGGCTGGAATGCTTTCCACAAGCGCCGTCTCTCTGGATTGCCCGGAGTGCGGTCGGAGAACCAAGATTCTAGGCAAGACAGACCGATGCATGTTCTGCAAAACCGTCCTGACCTTTGATCCCGCATATGCAGATAAACAAGAGTCATCCGACACGGCTACACCGTCATCATAAGATTATTCATGGAAATTACACTGTTTATTACTTCAAAAGTGAAAACACCCCGGAGGAACGCTGTTTCAGCGAATCCCCAGGGTGTTTTTTGTAAGATTGATTTAAAATACAATAATAGAAATAATAGCTTACGGTTTGGCTTCTAATGTATTCTGAATTACATTCCATATGGCCGGGACTTCGTAACCCCGCCTCCATGATGCAACGCCGGCAAGATTGTATTTCTTGACCAACTCGAGCCGCGCCTTCATCGAAACCTCATCCTCCAACCAAACCTTGATCAACTGATCCCCGTCCTTATATTCCACATAATGCTGGCCAACTTCTGGCAGGAATACCGGTGTTAAATTCTTGTCTTTGATCAGCTTCTGGGCAGTCTCCATGAACACAGCACGGGATGTGACCGATGTCTTGCCATCCTTTATCGCCTCTGTCCATATCCGGGTATAAAAAGGCACACTCAATACCATCTTACTAGGAGGCACCTTATCCTCTTTTAGAATCTGAGCAATCGATCGCTCCACCCATGGCAAGGAGGATACAGAACCGGCTATTGGACTGCTTGCCCAATGCTCGTCATAGGCCATTACCATCATGTAATCCACCGTTTCGCTAAGCGCCTGACGATCATAAAACATCGACCAATTCTCACTAGTAGATTTGACCGTAACATCAATCGACACCACCAGCCCTTGCTCGTGCAACAGAGGTGTCATTTCCCGCACAAACTGAGTCAGGTTGTTTTTATCCTTCAGATTCACGTTCTCAAAATCAATATTAATACCTTGCAGCTTATACATCTGGGCAAAAGAGAGCAATTGCTTGATCATCTTCAACCGCTTGTCGTATGTCGCCAATGCTTCTGTTGTAATCTTGGGATCAAAATTATTATCGAATAACGCCCATACCTGCAAATTGTTGGATTGCGCCCATTTCACATAAGCGGCATCACCCTGATTCTTGATGTTGCCTTCTCCATCCAGTAGATGGAACCAGGTAGGACTAATGACATTAAGTCCAGGCATCGGACCGATCTGTGCGGTATCAGGATTCTTCGTAACGACATGCTCCCATGTCAAATTGATTTTTCCTCCAACGGGCTTCCAAGGAACAAACGGTTCGGCCTGCTTATCAGCGGGAATCGTCTCCACATGACTTAATCCAACACTTTTCTTGGCTACATAGCCGGTTATCCCGTTCTTACGCTGCACACGGTACCACCCGTCATGCTCCGATAGGATGGACACTTGCTCATCAGGCTGCAAATCCGCAACGATCAGAAATTTAATCCCTGTGGAAGAGCGCATCGGGACGGTTTTCCCTTTTTTGCCCGAACCCAATACATTTCCCCACTGAATCGTATCCCCAACGCGGTATATCATAATTACACCCGTCTCATCTGACTCACGGATTTCGAGGCCGTAATATTCACGAAGCGGATCTATTGGTATATACACGGTATTACCTGACTTCTCGAGGGGAAAACGCAGGGTAAACGCTTTATCGTTCATCATTCCTGTTAACGTATTCGTCTTTAAATGAACTACCTTGTCCTTGGTTGTGATTACTACGGACTCCGAGGATGGTTCGTTATACACGGTAGAATCTACTTTCTCTTGAACGAATGAGAGCGGCAGCTTCAAGCTTTCTTTGTTGCCTCTTGCTTCTTCCTTCCAAATAGCGCCTTGATAATAAATCGGTTGTTTCATATTGTTCAAATCAGGATCTACATGCTCATGATTGGGATAATAGACCGAATACCAATAATAAGTCCCGCCTGCGGAACATAATGCAAGGATGAATAAAAGAAACCAGGACCAGAATCGAAAGCCTCTTCGTTTCGGCCGTCCAATAGTTGTATTCGCAGAAAGCTCCATCGTCCCTCCCCAATTACCCCACATTAATGCAGGGACCTTAGACCTTATAGTTATATATTATAGCCGAACAAAAAAACGCATCCGAATCCTCTCCTAAAAGGGAAGAAGCCGGACACGTCTAGTATACTTGAATCACACATATTCATCGACTGAGAAATTACGTCAATGGATTTGGGCGCATGCGGGACATAGCCCGTGAACCTCTAACCGGTGCCCTCTGACCTGGAATCCAGTCTCGTTAGCTGCGATTCGCTCTACATCAAGGAGAGGCGGGTGCTCGAAATCAACAATAATTCCGCAACGATCACATATGGCATGATAATGATCGGACATATCCGAATCAAATCGACTGGAGTCATCCCCGTAAGTGAGCTCGCGCACCAATCCGGAGTCAATAAACACACGGAGGTTGTTGTACACAGTCGCCACACTCATGCTAGGGAAACGTTCTCCTAACGCCTTATAGATGTCGTCGGCTGTCGGATGTGTCATGGAATCCAACAAATAGCCTAGTATAGCATGCCTTTGAGGGGTCATTCGGACACCGGTCATTTTAAGTTTTTCTAATGCTTGTTCGAATCGGAGTGTCATCCTGCTCACCACCACAAAGAGTGTTATATATATGCCAACTCTCTCTATTCTACGGTCGTTTCCTTGTTTTTGTCAATCTGCACGTTGGAAGGATATGCTTGCATTCTTCGTAATTGCCTTAATTTCGTACTCACCGGAGCCTATTTTTCCGGAAATGTGTTTGTCCGCCACATTCAGAGGCAGATTGCTGGATACACTATTCCCGCGCCCATCCACTTCATAGCTTCCATCGGCCGGAAGTCTAACATCGATTTTACCGTTACTGGTCTCGAGGGACCAATCTCCTCCTACTTTATGGCTCGCGATGGAGATGGATCCATTACTGGTCTCTATTTCAACGGAACCCGCCACTTCGTCAACATTTACTCTTCCGTTCTGGGTATCCGCCTTGAGCTTGCCGCTTATGCGCTCAGCAGTTACCGATGCATTGGACGTCTTAAGTTCGGCATCACCCGTAATATCCTGAATGGTCACTGATCCATTGGATGTCTGTATATCGACAAGACCTTGTATGGAGATCGCTTTGACAGCTCCGTTACTTGTACGGCCGTAAACTTTACCTTGTATATCTTGTAAGGTTACACTCCCGTTAGAGGTCTCCGCTTCCAATAAATCTTTGACCGGGAGTTTGTTCGCTTCGATCTTACCGTTGTTGCCTTTTACCGACCAATTGACCTTTTGCTTGTCAGGAACCGTGATTACGAGCTCTATATACGGCTTGCGCGCAAAACGATTGATATCGCTAACAGTAGAAATCGTCAAATGACTCCCCTCGGTTACATCGATATGTGTTCCGTCTGCCACTTCCTTGGCGCCTGCTTCATCCGAGCGGTTCACCCAGACGGTACGCTGTATTTCGATTGCGCTTCCTGTCCCTGTCTGAATAATGACGCTGCCGTATGGATTATCGATAGTCACTTTCTCTGTTCGGTCAGCTAAAGAAACTGTGGTATTGCCCATCTCGAACTTGCGTCCCAATTCCCCCTTGACGATCGATTCCCAGTTCATTCCGTTGAACCATTGTGTAGGAATCCACTTCGCCTGCGTAACTCCAACCACACCTATCGCAATAACGACCGCTATGAGCACTCCGCCAATGTCGAGTCTTAGCTGCTTTTCACCCTTTTGATACTTCAAGTTCACCCATAAATATTCGAGACCCAGCAGTATCAAGATCAAAGGCCACCAATCCAGTAAATACCCAATATAATTCGTATCTGTCATCTGATCCACTAACAGCAATCCGCCGACCGCCAGCAGGATGAGCGCAGATGTAATTCTGCCCACTTTTATCATCGAGTAAGACCTCCCTAGTCAATTACGAAGCAAACACCTTTCTATAAAAGCACATGATTATTTTTTTCTCAAGAACAAGTAGACCCCGATCACAATAAGAATGACAGCACCGATATAGGAACCAGCTGTGCTTATCAGCTCGGTTAACCAGACTGGCTTGCGGCTCAGAACAAAAAACAGCGCACCTACACCAATTAACAACCACCCCGCACGATTGCCGCTGGTGAGAGACTTCAAGGAACCTGCTTCCTCCACTAAAAATTCATTGGGATCCGCATAAAAAGAATGGCGCTTGGCATTCAATCGATCCGTCAGCTGAAGAGCGTCAAATATGCTGTAGAAATAAATGACTGGGATCAGCAAAGAGAATAAAGTGATCAACGGAATGTTCGTATTAGCGCTTAGCGAGAGCTGAACGATTGCAAAAATATCCAGGATAATGGTCAGCATCACAAGAATACCGCGCTGCATAAGGCCCAAGTAAAAGTGCCCCGTCCCCGGAATCAGGAAGGATAATATACCTGCTACAAATTTACGCTTAAGCGGTATGTGCGCATAAGGCTCGAACGGAAGTCCTTGCGGCGGGAATTGGCGGTGGTTCATGTTCATTCCATTCCAGGATTGATGCAATGGCGGTTCGCTCGATTGGGGAGCGGGCTGGGGCGGAAATAACGGTTGTTGTTTGTTGTCCTGGTCAGTCATCAATCATTCCTCCTATTATTAGAGCGGTTGACTAGAGCCGATACAAGGCTTCACTCAGAAGCTCAATACCATAGTAAATCGTATGGGAAACCGTGTTCTGAATGGTCATGCTGAAGGCACCGCTCTGCAAGTCTATAACGCTAGACCAAACTCCCGTAGCAACAAACAGGAACGTGGCTGCAGAGGCTAGCAGCGCATTCATTATATACTGGCGCTTCGTGACAGACCTGATCGTTCTAAGGCGAGTATCATTCGCACTCTTTTGCGCGGAGTATGCTGCATGAAGCTGTTGCTGCTGAGTCTGAACGGCATCCATGACTTTGTATGTGAACATATCTGAGGGCTGCTCCAGCGTCATATTAGTACGGATCTCATTCCACAGCCGATCGGATTTCATGAGGATTCGCCTCCATCCATTTGTCCTTCAATTTCGCTTTACCGCGATGTAAGCGGGTTTCTACGGTTTTGGCGGGCAGCTCTACAATCAAGGCAATTTCTTGTATGGACAGCTGCTTGTAGTAATATAAAAACAGGATCAGCTTGTATTTCTCAGGAAGCTCCCGGATCAACTGCTGCATCAGCTCCTGCCCTTCCTTGGCCACAGCACGATCCTCAGGGCTCATATGTGTTGATGAGGTGTTGGGTGTTATTGTCGGATCTCTAGCCATCCTGAACAGCTTCAGAATAGGATTCTTCACACTTGAGCGCTTATAGTCTGTAACTGTATTCGCCGCAATCCGGTATAACCAAGTAGAGAACTTAGCCTCACCGCGAAATTGTGGGAGCGCGCGATGGAGCTTGATAAACACTTCCTGTGATAAATCTTCCGCCGTTTCACGATGGCCGATCATCTGGAACAGAAGCGTGAAGATATAGCCTTTATGACGCTCTACCAGCTCGCGAAAAGCGGTAAGATCTCCGGCGCCCGCCGCAAGGGCCAACCGCTCATCTGAGTGTCCAGATGGTTCCATCGTTTCACCGCCTTTTCGTTAACATTTCATTAGACGTAAATGGTTTGGATTTCCCTTCATTTTTTCAAGTAAAAAACACGGAAATAATTCCGTGTCTTAAATGCAGGGCAAATTGGACTACTCGATCGCCACACCTGATACACCTTCCACTTGCCTTAATTCGTCCGAGACCGGAAGTAAAATATCTGCTCGAGGCATTTTGATCGACAATATAATAGCAATGAAGTCCTGCTCCGCTTTCTTACCTTTCTCTTCAATCGTAACTTTGCGAATATCGATCCCTCTGCGGGCCAGTACAGCAGATACTGCAGCCAATGCACCCGGTCGGTCCGGCATATCGATCCGCATAACATGGGTCCGTTTACGGCCACGAATCCACCGTTTCTCAACTTTATTCAATATGTATAGGCTGATTAGCACCATCACAGTCGAGATGACAGCCGGATAATAAAACCCTGCCCCTACGGACAATCCAATCGCCGCCACTACCCATAATGAAGCCGCAGTCGTTAAGCCGGAAATGGAGGAACCGTTGAATACAATGGTTCCCGCGCCAAGAAACCCGATCCCTGTAATTACGTTGGCTGCCAGACGAGCCGGGTCAATCCGGACGTTCAGTTCATTGACGAATTCGTTAAAGCCATACATCGACAGCAGCATAATGAGCGTAGCTCCAAGACAGACCAGAATATGTGTTCGTAACCCTGCTGCATGATTGTTCTGCTCACGTTCCAGCCCGACCAAGCCGCCCAAGGTTAAGGCCAGAAGCAATCTTATTGTGATGTGCAACGTATCTATGTCCCAAGGACTGTTAGCTATATCTCCCATTCTTCTCCCCCCTTATAATGAGTATTTCTATTGTATAGCTTAGAGCAAGCATTCATGATAATTCCTTATAGAAAAAGCGCCTACTCCGCCAAAAAGGAGGCGCGCACCAGCATCCTTCCTTAAAGAGGATGCTAGTGCGATCTTGTCCAATTCTGCATCAGTAGACGTTAACTTGTTGTTGGTACACGGTGGAGATTATGTGTTCAAACATTCTAGAATAAGCTTATTGGCTAGCGCAGGATTGGCTTTCCCTTTGCTTTCTTTCATCACTTGACCGACAAGGAAACCTATTGCCTTCTCCTTACCTGCGCGGAAATCCGCAACCGATTGCGGATTGGCCGCAATGACCTGCTCTACAATACCTTTGATCGCGCCTTCGTCACTGATCTGCACAAGGCCTTGCTCCTCGACAATCTGCTGAGGACGCTTGCCGGTCTCGATCATGGATTTGAATACAGCCTTGGCAATCTTGCCGTTGATGGTGCCCTTCTCAAGCAACCCGATCATCTCACCGAGTCCTTGACCTGTTATCTTAACGGCATCGATCTCCACGTTATTCGAATTCAAATACCCCAGGAGGTCGCCCATCATCCAGTTGGATACTGCCTTGGCATCCTTGGTGTAGGACAAGCTTTCCTCGAAGAAATCAGCCAGCTTCATGGAAGTGGTAATCACCTCGGCATCATAGCCAGGCAAGCCGTACTCGGAAGTATAGCGTGCTTTGCGTGCGTCAGGAAGCTCTGGAATGCTTGCGCGCACACGAGCCTTCCAGTCGTCATCGATGTACAGACGTACAAGATCCGGATCTGGGAAATAGCGGTAGTCATGAGCCTGCTCCTTGCCGCGCATCGATAAGGTTTTGCCCGCTGCTTCATCCCAGCGGCGAGTCTCCTGCACTACTTCCCCTCCTCCAGAGAGGATCTCAGCTTGGCGAATCTCCTCATACTCCAAACCTCGCTGCACACCGCGGAACGAGTTCATGTTCTTCAATTCCGCTCTTGTACCGAACTTCTCTTGTCCATAAGGACGAAGGCTTACGTTCGCGTCACAGCGAAGCGAGCCTTCCTCCATCTTCACGTCCGAAACGCTGCAGTACAGCATGATCGATTTCATCTTCTCGAGGTAAGCTTTGGCTTCTTCGGGAGAACGAAGGTCCGGCTCAGATACGATCTCGATGAGCGGTGTCCCGACCCGGTTGAAGTCAACCAACGAAGCGTATCCACCGTCAACATGTGTAAGTTTGCCCGCGTCTTCTTCCAAGTGAACACGCGTAATGCCGATCCGCTTGGTTTCTCCGCCTACTTCGATATCAATCCAACCGTGCTCGCCAATCGGCTGATCATATTGAGAAATTTGATAAGCCTTAGGGGAATCCGGATAGAAATAGTTCTTCCGGTCGAATTTGCTATGCGTAGCTACTTGGCAATTCAGTGCCATTGCAGCCTTCATAGCGTACTCCACTGCCTGCCGGTTCAACACAGGCAGAACTCCCGGGTGACCGAGGCATACCGGACATGTATTGGAATTCGGCGGCGCTCCGAAAGAAGTAGCGCAGCCGCAAAAAATCTTCGATTGTGTATGAAGCTCAACGTGAACTTCAAGACCGATTACGGTTTCATAGCGTTGCTCTGTCAACGTCTTCCTCCTCCATAATAGCTCCCCAAAAAGTGACGTATTTCCGGATGCTTATTCCGATTACTTGAGGGGGACCCCATTGTAAATTAAAGTTCTGGCCGCAGCTTGTGATAGTCCGTATTCTGCTCAAAAGCATGTGCAACTCGCAGCACCGTAGACTCATCCAACGCTTTGCCAATAATCTGCAACCCAACCGGCAACCCATCCACTAACCCGCAAGGTACGCTAATCGCTGGAATGCCTGCTAAACTTACGGGAATGGTGAGAATATCATTCAAGTACATCGTTAACGGATCCCCTACCTGCTCTCCGATCCGGAATGCCGGAGTCGGCGCAGTCGGGCCCAGGATGACATCAAACCGTTCGAAAACGTTGTCGAAGTCTTGCTTGATTAGCGTGCGCACTTGCTGCGCCTTCAAGTAGTATGCATCGTAGTAGCCTGAGCTGAGTGCGTAAGTGCCGAGCATGATTCGGCGCTTCACTTCAGGGCCGAAGCCTTGGCTGCGCGATTGATGATAGAGATCGAGCAGGTTGGCCGGGTCCTTGGCCCGAACACCATACCGTACCCCGTCGAAACGGGCCAGGTTGGAGGAGGCCTCTGAGGACGCGAGCAAGTAGTAAGTGGCGACCGCATACTCTGTATGCGGCAGAGACACTTCCTCCCATACGGCGCCGAGCCCTTCCAGCACCTTAAGCGCCGTCATCACGGCGTCCTTCACCTTCGGCTGCACACCGGCGCCCAGGTATTCGCTCGGGACGGCGATCCGCAAGCCCTTCACATCCCCGGTCAGAGCCCCGATGTAATCGGGGATCTCGACATTGGCGGATGTGGAATCCTGCGGATCGTGGCCCGCGATGGTCTGCAGCACGTAGGCCGCGTCCTCTACGTTCTTCGTGAGCGGCCCGATCTGATCGAGCGAGGAGGCGAATGCCACCAGGCCGAAGCGCGAGACCAGCCCGTAGGTCGGCTTCAAGCCGACGACCCCGCAGTATGCAGCCGGCTGGCGAATCGAGCCGCCGGTGTCGGAGCCGAGGGCGAAGTATACTTCGCCTGAAGCGACGGAGGCTGCCGAGCCGCCGCTCGAGCCGCCCGGTACGTAGTCGGTGTTCCAAGGATTGCGTGTCTCGAAGAAGCTGGAGTTCTCATTGGAACCGCCCATCGCGAATTCATCCATGTTAAGCTTGCCAATTGGCACTGCTTGTCCGCTGCGCAGCTTCTTCATCACTGTAGCGTCATAGATCGGGTTATAATTGCGCAAAAATTGGCTGGCGCACGTAGTCGTCAGCCCTTCCGTTACGATGTTGTCCTTAATGCCGACGGGCAATCCGAACAACAGGCCTTTCTCTGCGCTTGGGCCAGAGGATGAGGACGTCAGCAACTCGTCCATAGCGCGAGCTGTGCTGCGTGCTTGTTCCTCGTCCAGCGTTAAGAAAGCCTGTACTTTAGCATCTACTTCACTAATCCTGCTGAATGAAGCGTCTACCATATCCGTGACGGTCAAATCTTTGCCCGCCAGACGGTTATGTATTTCCTGTAAGTTCAAGTCAAACAAAGACAAAGCCAATTCCCCTTCCTACTTGCTAATATACATACTATCTATTCCAGAACGGCAGGCACTTTAAATTGCCCATCCTCGTCATCGGGAGCGTTCCGCATCACTTGTTCCATTGTAGCCGATGGGCGCGACTCATCTTCACGCATTACATTGACTAGCGGCATTGCGTGACTTGTTGGCTCTACACCGGTCGTATCCAGCTCGTTCAGCTTGTCCGCATATTTCAGAATCGCATTTAACTGCTCCGTGAAGGTTTCCTTCTCAGCATCGCTAAGATCCAGTCTGGCCAGCTTCGCTACATGCTCGACGTCTTTTACCGTAATACTCATTCCAGCACCTCATTTCCGCCTGATCATTCCTACTATTATAGCCTACATCGTTATTGAACTCAACGAATTCTGACGGCTAGTTGCCTGCACTCTCATATCGCTTCAAACCTCGGTAAAATACACGAATGGATAGAAACAAAGCGATACCGGCAACGATTGGTGTCAGCAGCCCAAGCGAAGACCAGCCTTCTTTTCCGAATAAATAGGCAGCCGGGTAGAAGCTGATGAACGCATAAGGCACCACGATGGAAACGAACAGTTGAATCCCCATAGCGTAGATCGTTATCGGATATTTGGTGAAATCACTGATGCTATGAATCATAAACGGGAATGAGTTACGCGGGCCTTGTGTCCAGAATGAGATAGAATTCGAAACCAGGTTGATTGCCACACGAATCGCCCCGCCTGATAGAGCGAATACCACTGCCAGCAGCAGCTGCCACCACGTCCAGCGAATATCCACATGCCAGGCCGCTTGAATGACAATGATGGAACCAATTAGAATATTGCCGAACCCATTCATACCGAAGTGCGATGTCATAACCTGCAGCAGCGTTGGCAATGGACGTACAAGCAGCCGATCCATTTCCCCGCGATTAATCAAATTATTGATTACCCATATCCCGTTGAAAAAGAACGAGGAGATCCCCTCTGACAAGAACACAAGGCCATACATAAAAGCGATCTCCCAGTATGTCCAGCCATTAATAGAAGGAATTCGTTCGAAAATAACCCATAGGAATATAATGCCAAGAAGCTGTGTCATCATAGCGGCAACCATTGAAATCCAAAAATCAGCTTGATACTCCAGAATCGCTTTTACATGCTGAGACATTAATCGATAATAAATAAATAACGTACGTTTAACCCCCATGGATCGTCACCTTCCTGACCGCCCAATTCCATAACCATTTGCCTGCTAACCATAGAGCCACAACCCAGAATAGCTGTAGCCCGAGCATCCGCCATGCTTCCAACCCATGCAGTCGATCGAGATAAAGGGAGGCGGGAATGAACACAATGCCTTGAAAAGGAAGCCAGCTAGAAAATGTCTTCAGCCAATCGGGAAACATAGTGATAGGGATGAGCGCGCCGGAAAATAAGTTCGTTATCGCCGCACGAGCCCAACCAATGCCCATCGCACTCGTGGTCCAGAAGCAGCAGAGCCCGGCCAAATAGACGATGCCGAATTTGATCATCCAGGAAAGCGCCATGCTGATGACGAACAGAATAGCCCCAAACGCCGTGCCTGGAGGCTGCACGCCAGTGAAGATCAGCAGGACGATAACGGTCATTCCTACGCAAACTCCTCCTTCCGTGATGGAGGTGCCAAGTGTTTCGTAAAACCGGGATTTCTGAAAATCGAGCGGCTTTAGCAAATCCATTGCTACGCTGCCGTCGAGAATTTTACGGGAAATCGCGGTTTCGGAGTACCAGGTAATGAGTGTGTTCGAGATAAATACAATTAAAAGATAAGCCTTCATCTCATTCCATGTGAATCCGCCGAGCTCGACCCGATCTGCATAGATCGCTTTCCATAAATAGAAAAGTGCCGTTACGAACACGATGCCGGTAAGCGAATTGATGAAGAAATTAGAACGATAGGCAACCGAATTCTGAAGCGACGCCCGGAAGAGCGAACCGTACTTGCCTCCAATGATTCGCATCACCTCAGCGCCTCCTTGTTAGCCTGCGGCAGCTCCAGATGGCCGTCATATACTTGTCGAATAATATGCTCTACAGAAGGCTCGTCAATGCGGAAGTCGATTACCTCTGCAACCCTCATTACTGCAGCAGCTACCTCTCCGGCGGACATGCGAAACCGATCAAATCGGACAGAGAACGTATGGCCCGCTTCCTTCTCAAGCTCAGCATCCGGCAATTGCCGAATAGCTTCTGCTACAAGCGGACTTGCTTCCGCAACCTGGAAATGAATCGTTCTTTCTTTGGCAAACGCATCCGTTATCGTCTGCAGCTCACCATCATAGAGGAGCTTTCCTTTATCAATAATGACCATGCGGCTGCACAAGTCTTTGATATCATCCAGATCATGCGTAGTTAACAAAATCGTCGTTCCTTGTTCTTTGTTGAGCTGTTTGATGAATTCACGGATGCGTGATTTGACAGCAATGTCGAGACCGATTGTAGGCTCGTCCAGAAATACAATTGGAGGATTGTGCAGAAGAGCGGCCGCCAAGTCGGCCCGCATCCGTTGTCCGAGTGAGATTTTACGCGCTGGCAAGTGCGTGAACTCCTCAAGCTCAAGCAGATCGTTGAATCGTTTCATCGTGGATTCGAATTGAATACTAGGAATCTCATAAATATCTTTTAATAGAGAGAAAGATTCGCGAACAGGCAGATCCCACCACAGCTGCGTGCGCTGCCCGAAGACAACGCCAATATTGCCTGCATTGCGGATGCGTTCTTCATAGGGAACAATCCCATTCACACGTATCGTGCCAGAGGTTGGAACGAGAATGCCTGACAGCATTTTGATGGTGGTTGATTTGCCCGCTCCATTGGGTCCTACATAGGCCACCGATTCTCCCTGCTCAATAGAAAGATCGATGCGGTCTACCGCTTTCTTTTCCTTATACTTCTGAGTAACTAAGTGCTTCAACGCCCCTTTAATCCCGGGCTCCTTAATGGCTTGCTTAAATACCTTGCTGAGTCCAGTTGCTTCAATAATAGCCATTGTTAGCCTCTCCTCTACATCCTGACATTTCAAAGAAGTATAAAGGGTCGAGCCAAAAATTGTCAATATAAACAATCATTATAGTAAAACACCCCATCAGAGGATGAGGTGTTGAGTGGTTAGGTGTTATGAGATGTTGTTCTGTGAAGCGTTCTAATAAGCAGGTTTGGCAGGCTTTGTCTTCGATCGAAAGTAGGAAGGCGGCTGTCCCCCATACTTCTTGAACTGTTTGCTGAAGAAATAAATATCCGAATACCCGAGTGACTCAGCCACTTGTCCAACCGACATAGACGTCTGTGTTAACAAATAGGAAGCTCTCTCAATTCTAGCCCGTGTAATATATTCCTGAAGCGATAATCCCGTCCCCTGTTTGAATAGGCGGTTGAGATAACGCGGTGACACTCCTGTCAAGTCTGCCAGATTGTCATATTCAATCGGAGCCGCTATGTTCTCTCGAACGTACTGTTTCGCTGTCCGAACGATCTTCTTCTGTTTCACTGATAAACCCGATGTATCATTCTGAGTGTAGTGTAGTTCTCTAATGTGCATAAGCACCAATTTCATGAGACAGTTAAATCGCTCCTGAACATACTCTCCCTCAGTCTCATCTTCTGTGTCCAACACTTGATTCAACCAATTTTCTACGATGTATTTATCATCCAGTTCACTATAGGACGGCGGAAGGAAGTATTGCTCCGCTTCTGCTGGTTGTCCCGTGCTCCAATTTGTTAATCGGAAATGTACAAAGATGACGGTTAATCGGTCTTCCAGATTCTGCTCTGCCAGCACTTGATCTCCAGGTCGAAAAATGAAGCAGGAGCCAGGTCCGATCGGATAGGTCACGCCGTTCATTTGAACTTGGCCTGATCCGGATAAGACAAACCAAAGATCGTAATCAAGAAAGGTTGTACGCCAATCCCAACCGGGTTCGCACTTTACCTTTCCCGACTGGCGGCTGCTCTCAATCCAGATGGTCTTGTATCGATTGTTGGACTCCCCGCTCATCGGCTGCACCCTCATTGGCTTCAATATCGTGTTCCTACTATAGTAACAGGTTATTTCTTGGAAATGAATCCAAAGCAAGGGGCAAATGAGAGAAAACCAACGCAAACAAATCAAAAAAGCCTTCAAAGAACGACTACGTTCCATGAAGGCTTCAACATTGCTATATTCTTACTCGCCAGTCGATACTTCAGGGGAAGTAAGCTTGTCATAGAACTCAGCATATTTATCTTTGGCATCGGTATTGCGCACAGCCATTGCAACACGAGGATGTTCATTGAGCATACCGGAGATCATGTAAGGAATTAAGTAGCCCCATTCCACTTTCTCACGCAACGGAATCATGCGACGCTCGATCACTTCAAGAATCGGACGAATTTCGTATTTTGCATTTTTGAGATAGCCAACCAGCAATTCCGTATTGCAGTTACCTGCAGCGCGACCCATACCGAATACTGAAGAATCGAGGAATTGAACACCTAGATCGGAAGCCGTTATCGTGTTGGAGAAGGCGAGCTGCATGTTGTTATGTGCATGAATACCTAGAGTCTTGTTCGGAAGGTACTTCTGGAACTTCTCGATCAAATGCTTGTAATCCTTGTGATCCAGACTGCCGTAAGAATCTACGATATAAACTACGTCAACAGGGCTTTCTGCAATATCCTGGAACGCTTCGATCAGCTCATGCTCCATAACGTGGGACAAGGCCATAATGTTCAGGGACGTCTCGTATCCTTTGGAGTGAAACGTGTTAACCAATTCAAGCGCTTTGTCCAGATCCTTGATGTAACAAGCCACGCGGATCATATCCAGCATGCTCTCGATTCTTGGCAGAATATCGTTCTCGTCAACCCGGCCAATATCAACCAATGCAGATAGCTTCGTATCACCCTTCTGAGGAATGACTTCCTTCATGAAGGACTCCTCCAAGAAGCGCCACGGACCTGAATCCGAGCCTTTCAAAAGCTTCGGTGAGTTCTTATATCCAATTTCCATATAATCCACGCCGGCAGCGTTCAAGGAGTAGTATAAGTCCCTTACGAAATCAACGCTGAAGTCCCAATTGTTAACAAGACCCCCGTCACGGATTGTACAGTCAAGTATTTTACTTTGTGATTCTTTCATTTCCTTCAAAAGCCTCCCGATATGGTGTGATGCTACTCATCATAGCTTATCCGTCAAGCGCATGTCAATCTATCGTTCCCCTATACAAAACCGCTCTTAATCAACAAAAAAGATGCCGAAAGGCACCTTCCATCTTACAATCTATTCAGAGTCAACAGGACTGCTTAGATCCATGCTCTCAAATTGATCTGTTTGATAAAATCTTCTCTGCTCTGAACCTCTTTACTTTTCTCGAGAGGAGCTTCTGCAACCTCGCCATTCATAATGAATCGGAAAAGCTCTTCATTCTTCGTAACCAAAGCATAATCGATTAAAGCTTCACGCTCAACCTGCTCCGCTTCTTGCTGCAGCAATATTTCTTCCAATTCTATATCCGCCGCAGGCACAAAAAAATGCTTATTCAACTTCGGTACGCGAACGACATAATCGAACACATTGTCCGCATTGCGATCGTAAGCAATAATATATCCTGTTTCTCCGATCGGAAAGTGAAGCTCGAAACTATCATTCACAAAAACTACTTTTTGTCCTAAACGAAACATTAGAATATCCCCCCAAACCGGCTTGCCGCCCGCAAACCTTTTTACACAAACTTTATAAATTGCACCGTGTACACACGACTATTAAAATCTAATAAGTGTATTACATGTATGTTATATATCCTACTAAAAAATAATCGAGGTGTCCAATAAATCAACAGATTCATTCGACAATTTATTCCCATATTGGGGACCTGCATATTCTCAGGAATATACAACTGCTTTTAGCTGGCGGCAAGGATCTTGTAAAAGAAGAAAGGGAAGGATCTGACTAGATCACCTGGCTCTCGAATAGCTTGTCTCTCTGATTGACCTTAGCAATCCATAACAACAGCAGAAAATCAACAAGCAGCAGTACACCGCCGGCAATAAAAATAAACATTTTACTTATGAACAACAAACCCGTTACTTGACTGATCAATAGACCCACTAATGGAAGCACAATGATTCCGCCAAGCTGTTGAGCCTCCTGAAAGCCTTTCGAGCGGGCGGAAATGAACACACTGATCAAGATCGTGAACAAAGTGATTCCGGGTGTTACCCATACAAGCAGCAGCATCCAATGACTGTTAGGAAAGATGAGACGCCCAAACATAGAGTATGTGAGACTATCCACCACGACACCATATAACACAAAAGCAATGATCGTACATAGGAACGCCGGAATAAAAGCAGCCATGATTTTCCCTACAAACAGCTCCTTAATCGAAATAGGCGCGTACATTAAGCTCTCCAGGGTATTGCGTTCTTTTTCACCGACAAATCCGTTCAGAGCCATCATTAGCGCATTGAGGATCGGTATGAGCAAAAATAAGGTGCCAAATAAATAAGTTGCAGCAAAATAAATAAACTGATGATTAATGGAAGGCAACTGCTCCAGCATCTCACGTTGCGCCGGAAGTCGCTCTAGGGTATTATGTACGAATTTCGTTAGCGACTCCGAGTCAAGATTCGTTGATTTGGCTACCAGAATAAGGATTCCTGGCATTACCGCTCCGAATAAAACCGGCAATAACACCAGCCCGAGCCATACTTGCGTATTACTTGTGATCGAGCGCATATCTTTTCTAGCAATTGCTGCCACGATTCGCATATTCATTCTGCATTCCTCCGCACATGGAAGTATAGAGATTCCAAGTCACGATTCATAATCTCCACGGAGTTAATCCACGATACACTCAGTATTTGTTGCAGCAAGCCTGAGATCTCTTCTTTGGAAGAAAGCTTGAATTGCAGGATGTCCTGTCCCGTGCGCTGAACTTCATACGAACCGAAACGTTCGCCTTGAACCTGAAGCCCTGTTTCTACTCGCAGCTCGATTGTCTTCAAGTATTTGTGTTCCAGATCAAGCTTACTGCCCTGTTCGATCACCCTGCCCTGCTCTAGAAAAATAAAAGAATCGCAAATGTCCTCCAATTGATGCAAAACATGAGAGCATAAAATAATGGTCGTGCCTTGCTCACGGTTGATTTCTTTCAAATAGCCGAGCACCATGCGAATCCCGTCAGGATCTAATCCATTGGTTGGTTCATCCAAGAATAGAAGGGAGGGACGATGCAGAAGCGCCTTGGCGAGTGCTAGACGTTTTTTCATCCCTGTGCTGTAATGACCCGCTGCTTTATGCTCATGCTCCTTCAATTCGAAGCGAGAAAGCAGTTCATCAATGATGGAGAGATCGGAACAATTGTAGATTTTCGCGAAAAATTCAAGATTAGCCCGGCCGCTTAACTCCCTGTATAACCCTGCCCCTTCGGTTACAATACCGCTCATGCGTCGAATCGCTTCCCCATCCCGATCAGGAGAGAGCCCGGCAATACGGATATTCCCTTCATCCGGCCGGATTACCCCGTTCATCAAACGCACCAAGGTCGTTTTTCCCGCTCCGTTCGGACCAAGCAACCCGATAATATCCCCCTGGTTCACTTGGTAATTCACATCATGCAGCACAAGTTGTTTTCTGTAGCTTTTTTTTACTTTTTCAAGTTCGATTAAGATGTCCGTGCTCAATCTTCTAACCTCCAGTTCCTTGTGCTACGCCAATGCGACTTCTTTCCGTGCATGTATTGAGAATTGCTGAAACTATTAAAGAGAGGCTTGCTTGGATCGGAACAAATAGACGGCACCTTCTATCAGAATGGCGATCAGGACGATCGTCGCACCTAAACAGAGCGGGAATTGAGCGGACACTTTACCCTGAAGCAAGACCGAGTTCGCGTGCTCCGGCAGGTTGGCTGGGCTCCAGCGCATCCATTTACCCAGAAAACTGGAAGTAATGGATAGGATAAAAACGATTCCGATCGTAAGAAACGCTGTGCTTCCGCTACTTTTGAGCAAAACGCTCAGTATCAGAGTGATGGATATAATGAAGGCAAGCCACAATCCGTATAGGAGCAAGCTAAGGGCAAATCTATCAAACGAGACATCGCCTAATAGCAGCATCGTGTAATACCAGGCGGCCAACATTCCCGCTATGAACGATACACCAGTGAGAGTGGCCATAGCAGCCCACTTGGAGGATACATAGGAACGATGCGGCACCGGCTTCATCATGACCATATGGATGACTCCGCTGACACGTTCCGAGGATATGGCTCCCATGAAAGCTAATACCAGGATCAGCACGCCAATTGTGCCGTACTGGGATAATGTACTCGCGATCATCTCGGCGCCGGAGGGCATTGGGATTTGAAGGATTGCCCCTTCCGGGAGTCCTCCCGTGGCTTTTAATATATCAGGCATGTAATACGTTGTGATAGGTTGACTTGCTCCAAAGAGGATGAAGACAAGCGGAACCCACACCCACTTGTAATTGCGCCACATCTCGATCATTTCTTTGCGATACAACACGAACCATTGGGTAATCATTGATTAGTTTCACCACCTATTATTTGCATGAACAAATCTTCGAGATTGGAATGGCCGAATTCAATAGATTGAACCGTAATACCGTGTTCTGCTATTTGCTGGCATACGAACGTCCTCGCGATGTCCATTTGATTGTTGTTTATGAATAAATCCAAAGACCCCTCAGCATGCTTGGGTTGTACTTTTTCTATAAAGGGCTGCTGTTCCCACTCCTGAGTCCATGGAGCTAAGGATTGTTCGCTTTTGATCCTTATGAGCGGTTTGCGATACTTGGCCCGGACGGACTGCAGGTCTCCCGATACAGCAATATTGCCATGCTGCATCAAGATAATGTCGTCGCTAATCTCATCCGCATCATGAAGGACATGAGTGGAGAATAGCAATGTAGTCTCTTGCTTCAGGCTGTGCATCAGCTCAAGAACCTCTCTTCGCCCTATTGGATCGAGCGCGGATACGGGCTCGTCCAGCATAAGCAGCTTTGGGCGATGAATAAGCGCTTGGGCGATACCGAGACGCTGCTTCATCCCTCCTGAGTATCCTCCGATACGCCGTTTCGCAGCATCGGTGAGGCCCACTGCTTCCAGCAGCTCCGTTGATCGTTGACGGGCTTCTTTGGAAGATAAGAAGGCGAGCTTAGCCGAGAACTCGAGAAATTCACGCCCGCTCATCCAGTTGAAGAAGGCAGGATGCTGCGGCAAAAATCCGATCCATTGTCTTATGTCCTTCGGGACATTGGGTGATTCGAATGAAATCGTGCCGCTAGTTGCCGATAACAGTCCTGCGAGCATGCTGAGCGTTGTTGTCTTGCCTGCCCCGTTTGGTCCTAGGAGAGCAATGCAGCGCCCTTGTTCAATGTCGAAGGAAATCCCGTTCACAGCCGTGGTCGTGCCGAAAGTGCGCGTCAGTTCTTTAACGGACAGTAGCTTGTTCATCTATCGCGGCCCCTTCCGAATACGAAGTAAAGAACTGGGCCGATAATATTGATGAATATGATGATGAGTATCCACAGCCATTTGGGTCCATTCGCTTGTTCGGAGCGGATGCAATCAATCAGTGCGATAGTCATGAGTATGGCTTGTATTACGAGGATCGGGGCGACGATAGCCCAGTTGATCTGATCAATCAATTCGTTCATGGTCATTGTGTAAGTCCTCCTTGGCAAGTCGAGATTGTCTCCACCATAGAAATAATATATAAAAGATAGTTGGCAGCGGCACTTGTATCAGTCCCCAGATTCCCCAGAACCATGGGTTAATCTGTCTTCGGCGGGCATCCGTGAACAGCCATGTGCCTTGGATCAGCAGAACGATTGCAACCGGGATCAAGAGCCAGAACGAAACACCGTGAATAGATGTATTCATATCCGATCCACCCGTTTCTTCTGCTTCTGGGTCAGTATGAACCCGACTATGCCGCTAAGCAGGATGGGTGCCTGCATATAAGCGAATAGCAACGGCTTCTGATGAGCGATGGATACGAATGCGGAGAGAATAACTAAGGCAAATAACCAGAACAATAGAAGCTCTTGTATTAATTTTTTTCTTCGCACCTGTTTCTGTTCGGTGATCCAGTTCTCCAATGAAGCGAGATCGGGCATCGGCACAGGGAACCGATCCTCATCATCCAGCTTGCTTAAGTCAGCCTGAATTCGCTTCGTCCATTCTTGCTCGTCCTTCATCATTCTTCACCCATCTCCTTTCGCATTTGCTGCAGCCCATTGTGAATTCTTGACTTTACTGTCCCGAGCGGTATATCCATCATCTGAGCAATTTCTTCATAAGCGTAGCCGTAATAGTGCTTCAGAATAATTGGAACGCGCATCTCGCGTGTTAACTGGCTTAATGCTTCTGTGAGCTCCGACCATCCTTCATTCTCATGAAGAGACTGCCACCGTATTTTTCTCATGTCGGCCATCTCGCTGTCCTTCCAAGACCGTTCGAGCTTCATTCGCCTAAGTTGATCCATATACAGATTGGTTGCGATAGTAATGAGCCACGAGGAAAATTTCGATTTACTATTATAAAGACGAATTTTCTCTATACATCGGATCATCGTCTCTTGCGTCAAATCTTCTGCGGTCTGCGGATGCAAAGTGATTTTCAACAAGTATTTGTACAGGAAAGCGTAGTGCTCCCTCAACAAAAGGGCGAGTGCCTTCGAATCGCCGCGCTGGGCAAGCTGGATGATATGCTGCTCGTCTATGTTCATAATGCTGTCGAGTCTAATGTCACGATTCGAGGTTCACTCCCTTCTTGGTTATAGAATTGCCTATAGTACGGATGAGTCAGGTGAAAAGTTCATTTGATGCGAAAAATATTTTTGACGCTTGTGACAACTAAGTAAAACCTGACCGGAAGAAGTGCACCGGTCAGGTCCTTGGCGTTGGATTTCAGTTGGGACATTATTTGAACTTCTCCATCCTATCAACTGGCTATCCACCTATCGAGAAGCCAT
The DNA here is from genome assembly GCF_059692235.1 of Paenibacillus sp. J2R1T-4. Classification (NCBI taxonomy): domain Bacteria; kingdom Bacillati; phylum Bacillota; class Bacilli; order Caryophanales; family Paenibacillaceae; genus Paenibacillus; species Paenibacillus sp. J2R1T-4. The sequence goes on from NZ_JCAUBA010000019.1 coordinate 22,239, forward strand.
GTTACTGCTGCCTATTTTGAACATTTACCTATCCAATCACCAATTAGCAAATCGGACTATCCCTTATTTTTGTGATATGAAGTGATTTTCTCCGAAACCAGCTCAATAACCAATAGTAAAACTTGCTATTTTAGAATATACGGTATTCTCTGCCCTTTTAACCTATAGCAGCAATGGCTATTAGTACTCCTCAAACATTGTAACGTTTAGCTTGGCGTAGTGCAGGAAACTGATCCCGCAACAAAACCTACACTCGGATTAGACCTTCGCGTGTTAGGGTTAGCTGCTCGAAGCCCGTCTCGGTGATGAGATAGGAATTCTCGATTCCGACCACACCTCGGTCTGGGAAAGTGAATTTGGGCTCGATGGCGATAACCATGCCCGGTTCAAGCGGGTATTGAAAGCCGCGGGCGAGAACAGGCAGCTCGTCGATCTCAAGTCCGATGCCGTGACCAAGGAATTTGACCTGGTCACGGCCGAAGCCCATGAAGTGGTCGGCTAGGCCCGCTTCGGCTGCCTGATTGAGCGAAGAGGTATAAAGCTCTTCGCAGATCGTGCCTGGACGCAGCTGGGCTTCTGTGCTGCGCAGTATTTGTTCGCTGACCGCGTATGCGCGCTCAAGGTCAGCGGGGAGATTGCCGATCACGACCGTTCGGGTCTGATCGATCACGTAACCATCGATGCAGCAGCCGATATCGATGAGGATTGGTTCGTCGCGGCCGATGGGACGTCGGCTTGCGCTCTGCGGGCTGGCTGGGCCAAGCCCGCTTCCGCCTGCCGGGCCGTCGAAGTACGTCGGCCGCGCGGCAGCTTCTGCAGCACCGATCATGCCGGTGATGATCTCTTGGTTGTAGCCGCGCACGCGCATAAGCCCCATATGACCGCGCAGCCGGATGGCCGATTCGACGGCCGACATCAGCTCGAGCTCGGTCATGCCTGGCGCAAGGCGCGCCAGCGCGTGCTCGAACGCTGCGTCGATCACTCGCGCAGCTTCGCGGATCGCCTCGACTTCACGAGGCGACTTGATCATGCGCGTCTCGCGGATCAGCAGCGAGCCGTCGACCCACTTGGCTGACGGCAATGCCGCCGTCAACCGCTGGAACTGCGCCACCGGCAGCACGTCGTACTCCGCCGCCAGCACGACAGGCTTGTCCGGATCGCGGTCTGCACCGCTGCCGAACAAATGCGGGCTGCTCGCCGCGAGGCCTACCGCGAATGACCGCAGCGAGCCGAGCTCGCGTACGGTTACATCCGCTTCCTGCTCGGCGCGCAGCAAGCTGCGGCGGACGAAATACACCGCTTCGCCCACCGCAGGCAAGAACAAATAACCGGTTTGCATCGAACCGGTGAAATAATACAAATCGACATTCTGTGTAATTACCATTCCGTCGATGTCTTGCTGAAGCATTTTATGTTGAAGCCGCTGACGACGCTGCGGCCCTTCATTCCCGTAGACTGTTTGCATTTGGATATATCCCTTTCCTGAAGACTGCTCGTAATGGATTCCTTCTATTATACACTGGATACACCATGAGCAGGAAACCCCCCACCAAAAAGCGAATGACTAGTTAGAATATTGTACCTCATCAGCTTCAGCCGTCTTTACCACAATACATATAAAAGGATGTGTATCCCTATGGAATCGAGCTCAATCAAGAGTACCGTACTAACACCAGAAAGCGGTTTCACCTCTGGAATCGAAGGCCCCGCATGCGATCGTAATGGTATTGTCTATGCTGTCAACTACGAACGACAAAGCACAATTGGCAGCGTTACTCCAGACGGGCAAACGAGCCTCTTCGTAGAGCTCCCTGCTGGCAGCACCGGAAATGGAATCCGGTTCAACCGAGCGGGAGATATGTTCATTGCCGATTACACCGGCCATAATATTCTGAAGGTTAATATGGATACTCAGGCAATCTCCGTATTCGCACATGAGCCTTCCATGAATCAACCCAATGATATTGCCATCGCGGACAATGACACTTTATTCGCAAGTGACCCTGATTGGGGAGCTGGAACAGGACAATTATGGCGAATAAATACAGACGGGAGCGTAACCTTGCTCGATGGAGAAATGGGAACGACCAACGGGATTGAAGTAAGTCCAGATAACCGAACACTATACGTCAATGAAACCCAACAACTTAACGTGTGGGCGTTCGATCTCTCCCCAGATCAAGCAATCAGCAACAAGCGGCTGCTCATTGCATTTGAAGATCATGGCATGGATGGAATGCGTTGCGATATTGACGGCAATCTGTACATTACTCGATATGGCAAAGGAACTATAGCCAAGGTATCCCCATTGGGTGAATTATTAGGAGAAATTGAGCTCCACGGCAAAAGCTGCAGTAACATTACCTTCGGTGGACCAGATGGGTGCACGGCTTATGTAACTCTACAGGATAAAGGAAATATCGAGACGTTCCGAGTTGATCGCCCAGGTCGTGAGTGGAGCATGCTGCAACAACACATTTGATTCGAGAACCGGACTTTCCCATGCCACTCTAGTACACTAATTCTGCCGCTCCCTTCACATCCCATGTGATAGGACTAATTACCGTAAAAACACGGGGATATATAATGCGGACGATGAGAACTAAACCGGGACGGTTAAAGGTAACCGAATAATTGTAAGTAGAGTTCGTATATGTGTAAGGAAAAGTATGGTTCTCATTTATGATTTCGAATACAGCAACTTCCACTTCTGACTTCCAAAAGCTTGACGATTGCGGTATATTCGCAGCGTCCAGCTTAAGGTTGGCGCGTAAGTAATCAAGCGCTGCAGCTTGTGAGGCGAGGGGATCAATGGATATGACCCCCTCTGCCAGCTTCTGCATATCGAGTTGCTGTGCTCCAGCATGAGCCGCCCGATTCACCGCGCGTTTGCCTTCGAATAGAGATTGCATAGCCAATTGTTCGTCTGTCTGCAAAGCATTTATTAGCAGCAGGAATGAGAACATGACGATGAAAACAAGAAATTTATACATAGCACTTTCTCACCCAACCGCCTAAAATCGCAACAATCACTAATGAATTACCTTAAATCGTCTTGCTCCAGCTAAGGAACGTACTCACTCATTTTTAATCCCTCTGCGGACATCCGTGCACTTGCAGAAGGCGGCGTAATCCCAATGAGGCGATCGATTTCGAATAACCTTTGATAGGGGTAACTGATCTGCAGCCTCAAGCCTATACCTCTGAGAACAGGGGCACTTGCGTTGCTGCCATCTACACCGCTTGTGGTTAAAACTTCATATTGCAGCAGGGATCGATTGAACCCCCTTCCTTCTAATCTAAGCTTAGACGCTTCTATTGCGGTATTGTCTATATAACCATGGCTTCCGTTTGCACCTATTTCCAACATCAGATCCACCTCTTTCTGCAGAACCGCGTTCCGAATCATGAGCACATGTTTGTATGTAGGCGAGAACATGAACCAGCATAGTAAGCCTGCGAATAACACGAACACCAAAATTTGCTTCATCTCTTAGCTTCTGCTCTCCTTCCCCTTTCTTATTGATTTCATATTCACTTCCATTTCACCTCCACACTGTACAAATCTTCTCCGCCAATTAAGGATTAATAGATTGAATCGATGTTCCTACCCGGACACCGCTGTCTATGACTTTCGACTTCGTACCTTCCTCTCCCCCTATCGTGCGATTATAGATTACTAGGATGACCATAATGAGCAATGCTGTAACAAGAAGCTGTCTCATCTTTACATGCCTCAACTTAAGGAATAAGTGCAGTAATGTCTGTATTTGCCGTAGTACCGTGGGTCTGGATGTTGCGACGCATCCCAGTGTTATTGTCGTTAATAATACTGGTAAATAACAGCGCCACTACTATCAGCATCATCACAGTCATAAGTATATTTCTCATTTTCGATCATCCTTCCTTTCTATTAAAAACTTGCTTATCATTGCAAGGTCTGGAACAGCTTCTGGCCTTCCATTACCCAAGGATAAATAAAAATACGGAACGTATTGAGGATCGGCAGACCCGCTATCAGGAACAGTACATACGATGTCGTTTCCTTGCGGCTGTCTTTTGCTAGTCCCAGTTTTTCCTTATAATCCTGTATCCTTTCACGAAGAAGCACATAATAATTGTCATTCTCATACAAACGGATCGAATTAATAGTCTCTGCAAAGCTATAAGCTTCATCTGTACTAAGCCTCTGCTTAAAGCGGCGAATCGATTGCTCCGCACCGGAGTACCACTCGTTCAACAGCAGCTGGAGTTCTCCTCGGATAACACGGGTAAAAGGGATGCATCGTGACAGCTTATGATGCAGACTTTGCCTTGAGCCGTTGTAATAGAGGAGCTGATTGCTCAGTACATAAATTTCTTTCATGATTTTCTGTGAGCGTTGTTTGCTGATAGCCTCCAGGATCACTCGGTCAGTCCCCAGCAAGAGCAGCATAATACCTCCGCAAAGCAGCAAATATATGGGTTCAACATAGTGATCCATCCCTTGCAATCTAGCAGCCGTAGCTCCTAGTAATACAACGATTACAGCTAGGAAGCTCAACAATCGTCGAATGACTTCATAATCTATAAGATCCACTTGGAACCCGCTTCTTGCAAGGAGTTGTTTTTTGTGCTCAAGACCAGGCGTACCCATCTGAATCCCCAACACCTTCAGCCACCAGGCAGGATAACGTTGCTGCTTCATCCATTTATTCCAATTGAGTACAGGCCAGCGTCCTCTCTTGCGGTACCCAGATAATAGAGCATAATACATGCTAATAAATACCAGAACAAACAAGCTTCCATAACTGATCCATCCTAGCCATTCTAATTGCACCTCTGCTACTGCCAATCGCAACTAACACTCCTTCCATATAACATCCCTTACATTCGACGGATAGATAAATACAAGCCCATCAGGAACGAGCCGAAAATCAACATCCCCCCATCCAGCACCATATTGCGGCCGTCTGGATCTTGCACATAATAATGCCAGGCATTAGAGAAATTTAGCTTGAAATTTATAGAAAGAAATAAGATGAGGAATAAAATAGATGAAAAATTGGCAATTCGTATTTCTAATAGACGATTCCGTTCAGCTTGATCAGCCCTTTGTGCACGGCGCATATCGGTTATCAGTTGTTTGAGATTCTCTCCAATTTCGTTCCCTTCCGTAAGCCCAACTCGCATAATATTGGCAAAATAGTCAGCCCACAAATGTCCAAGCGTGACGGTTAACAATCGCAAACTATCATCGACACTGCGATTCGTAGTCAAGTTATGATTAAGCTGTTCGAACACAGCCTTCATAGGGTACAACATCCGGTTCTCTTCAAGCGTAATATGCAAAGCTTTGCGAATGTTCCGCTGCCCTGATACCAAATAATATTGATAGAAAAGCTCGACAGCAGGCAGAAAATCAAGTCTAGCTTTCATCTGCAGGCTAATAAGCCTCATTCGCAGAGTCAGATAAGGTAACGTCCCCATCATCAGGGTTGTTGAAGCGACTCCCTTTATACTCCCGAACATCAAAGCTCCTGCAATCGCACCTCCCAACGCCAACGTTAAAGTCAAATAGAGCAAGGCACCTAGCGACATCCGGTAACGAAGCGATTCTAACAAATCGGTAAGATGCCGATATAGGCCGCTATATCGAGTCATAAAGCGAGACAACCTGCTTGCCATCGTCTGATCATGCACATAAGCCAATCTGTTGCGCGTTGTGGAGCGATTGGCCCCAGCATGAAGCAGCATGCGGATTGCTAAGTAGAGAAGCATGAATAGCAAAATTATGAAACCTGTCTGCAAACCTATCACTGCCAATGAGCTTTCGGTAAGATTTCCTTTCAGCAAGATTCCACACATCCAAGTTCAGTCAGCAGTCTATGGCCTTTCGGGTCTAATCGCAGTATTCGGGCTGTTGCTCGCTGTGAAAATGCATCCTTAAGGACCCATGTACCAGCAGCATAGTTGTAGCAAACAATATCCCGTACGCTTATTTCTCCGTTTACATATACATACTCCCCAATACGCAGCAGTTTACGCTGCCCTCCGACAAACCCCATTTCCATACCGATCTGAGTAACGTACTCGGTAATTCTTTTTCTCAACCGCTCCGGATCCATCCCCCTCCGGTCCATCATGCACATTTCGGTTATGGCATCCGGCACATCTTCCAGAACGTTAACATGCACCGATGTCAGACTGCCCTCATGCCCTCTTGTACACGCTTTTACATAAATATTGGCGTCCTCGTCCCTGATCTCTGCATGGCATATACGCTTGGGTGATTGGCGCAATGCCAGCTTGAAAGCTTGGTTCCCCGAATGAGCGGTATCCTCCTCATCCACTTCATACTCGATTATGTTTTTTCTCGGAAAATCCCGCTTCAACATGAGCTCGTACCGCGATTCTATAGTAATAAGACGTTCATGATCAGGCAGTTGTGCTATTAGCGCTTTGATCAGATTCGTTTTGCCAGAATTCGTCGGTCCTGTGATCACCATATTGAAGCAGCTGCGCAGCACGACCTCTAGTATGATCCTCATCGGCTCATTGATAGTCTCATAATTGGAATCGCATAAAGTGTCCAGATTAAAATATTTCATAGTATAGAATCGTATCGTAAGTGTAGGCTCAGCGGTGAACCCGAATCCGGTCATGGTTACGCGGGACCCGTCTTTCAAAGATACTTCTGCCCATCTCTTGCGAGGATTGATCACTTCATTGTTAAACAACACCAGATTTTGTTGGATACGCTCAACATCGCTTACGTTCTGGAACCTGATTGACGAAGGCAGGGCTTGCCCGCTTCGCACCTCGTATATATCCCTCCCGACAACTTGAATTTCCTCAAGGCCCTCGCGGTTCTTCATGACCAGTTCAAGCACGTTCAATCCTATTACTTCAGCAAAAACTGCTTCTGTAAGCGTGCTGTAGACGCGATTCGGCGGCTCTACATGACTCAACCGTTTTTTGGCCAACTGATCGCTAATAATAGCTAAAAATTGCCCTCTCTCCTGCTCGAAGCCTAATACTGCGCGGTTCAGCGCTTCACTGTATTGTTGTTTCTCTTCATCCGTCCTTCCCTTGGAGGCAACCAATACGTTGCGAATTTCTTCCACACATCGGTTGAACTCATTCTGTTTACGTTCAGTTGTATCTTGGAATCGAAACTCGTGAAGCTTACCATTAGCGTCGATCAAGTCAGTCATTCCGTTATGTTCTTCTTTGAGTCGATTCGTATCAACAGAAAATGCAGCTAAGGAAAACCTCTTTTCCGGCAAAGTTGTACTCAAGCTTCCCACTTGGCTGATCTTCCTTTCTCGATCCAAAAGCGAACATTTCCAAACCAGCTCTTTCCATCTGAGCGATCTAATTGCACAGGTTTCCGTTCAAACTGATGGTAACGTATCATCGCATCCGTTATTCGGAACAATTCCTTCATTACAGGATGACGACCAAGCAGAAGCTCTAAAAGCTTACCCTGATTCATGGATTCTACTACGGATGGGTGTCGGTGAATTTGTCCCAATACATTCATAGCCGTTTCCCGACGTATATCCTTGAGCCGCAGCACAGCTGTCCCGCTCTGCCTATCTGATTGATTCACGATTAAATCAAACCCTGAAGGCGGAATGCCAAAGGTGTGACATAGATTGTTGAGCCAACGGTTCGTATCCTCTTGGAAGTGAGTCAATTCATTCGTCGTGATTAAATACTTACTGTCCGCCTCCAGAAGTCCGCCCAGGGTAGCTGCATTATCCCAATAAGCGTTAACCTCAACAATACAAATCTCGAATGTCGTCCTTGCAACCTTCAATAGATGGGCGATATCTTCCGGCATATAAAATTCTGCTTGCTCTCTCAGCATATTGCCGAATAATACATGCATGTTGGGAACACCTCTCAGAGACTCGCATGCCTGAAGCAGCTTATCTCTAGTCAAACTTTGCGAACGTAGTTCAGCACGTAACTGATCAAGCGTATAGGAAGGTCGTTCATTACCCAAATATCGATGCAGCTTGGAACTCTTAAGATTCAAACAAATGTAACCGACGCGGTGCGCTGTCGCCCTGGCCAGCTCTACTGCTGTTCCGAAGGAGACGAGCGTCGTTCCGATATTCGGAGTTGAACCTACGAATACCATAAGCTTGGAACGGGGTTCACGAACAACTGAAGGACTACCGTTCATGTATTCGTGCAGCTGCTGAATAATCATTTCATTGGTGCGATGCGGGGATATCCAGAAGTAACCGTTGGCTAAACATGTCTTCATCCAACGCTCATTGAGCAGCCGATCATGTCGATCACTTAACAAAACAGAGATGCGAATATTAGGCTGTCGTTCACGCAAGCTCTCTGTGTAGTCACAGAAAGAGCCGAAGTCAAAGTACCGATCCGATAATACCGCATGGTCTATAGACTGGCGATCTAATACTTCTAACAATTCATGTGGCTCTGAGTAAGTGAAGTAGCGTTCAATCCCTCCTTTTCGGTATGACAACCAACGCTGGTTCAGCTCTTCATCTGCGGATAATAATACTAGCATGCAGGCTTTGCACCTCCTCCTGAACTTCTAGTTCGTACAGCCTTATGGCTGGATACGGGCATCATCCCCTTTGATATACGATGCGGTCAACGCAATGACCAGCTTCGCTTTCTTGGACTTACACATCCGATCTATGGTGAGCCATTCCTCCCCCGTTAAGTTCAAATTAATATGATCGATTGTCCCGTTTGCTTCTCGTCTGGAATAGTACATTTTCTCCGTATCTGAATGGATCTTGGACAAAAGATTCGGATTCTTGGGGTTATCCACCTCCACATTGGCTGATGATTTCACCGAGGCAACTCGGATGCTATGCTCGAATAATCTACGAGATTCCCCCTCTCCGCCCGAAATATATATATCCACCTGATCTCCAGCCCGAATTCCATTAGATAATGTAAGAATGTAATCCTTTGGAATCTGAAAAGTGGACTGAGACTGATTAGGCAGAAGATGGAACCGATCTACTTTCCAGAGCAGTATCGGTTCCAACGTGCCAAGCGGGACAACAGCTTCCGTTCCTACAACGGAGGTAAGCTCGGTTGCTAAATATTGTTGTCTTCCATTCACCGCACCGAGGGCTATCGGCATGGTCTCTACCATCTCTGCCGTAATCATCGTTCCAGTTGGGATGAAATCTCTTGGCACGATGACATCAATCGTCTTCTGCAGTTCCACCTGCTTCAACTGAAGGACATAGACGCCATATACGAGCGCTCCCGAGAGCAATGCCGCCGTCATGCTGATCAGCAGGTTTCTCCTGCGATTCATTCCTATCACCTCCACGTATTGTGAAACAAAAAAAGGACGCAACTCACGGGAATACTCCCGAAAGTTTGCGTCCTTCGCAAACATCTTTTATAAATGGATCACACTTAATATACCATATATGTTTTATTATGTAAATCACTTTTTACGACACAATTTGACTATATTCTACTGTTGGCGGTGTACACGAACGACCTGGCTAGCAGCTCCTATGATTCTAACGGACACGTCCTGTGATTTTACTGCTCCATTCGAGTAGGTAATTCTGAAATGAATCGGCAGCAATCCAAGCTCTAAGCCTTCGGTCATGGAAAGGAACCAGCTTTCAAATAATTCTCCTTGATACTGGTTAGAGACTAATGGCACTTGCATAAGATTTGTCGATACGGTCCGTTCAATACCATTTCGTCCTAAAGCGTCGATCCAAGCCACAACTCCAGCAACAGGAGCAGAAGAAGCCGTTAATTCAAGTTGAAATATTTCACCTGAATAAAAGTCCAGCGGCACCATTGTTGTATTATTCCCGCGCTCTGTATGAAGCTCAAGCCACTGAGGGGTATGACTTACGGATGCTGTAATCTTCAGCTCTTGCGCCCATATGGAATGGGTAACGCTTCTCGTTTCCGTCCCATCTGAAACTGTTAGCTTCACCAAATACTGACCCGGCATACTAAATTTCCTCGTCACATCCATGCTATTTGCTAATATAACAGCTCCATCAGGCTCTGTGATCTCCCAGTTGTAAGAGAGCAAATTCCCATCGGGGTCACTAGATTCATTGAGCAAAGTGACCCTATCTCCTTCCCATATCGGCTTTGGCAGCCAATCAAAGGCGGGATCGGGGGGACGATTCGTTAATATCCATCTATCAACCGACCAATTCGACCATACAAAGCCATCAAATACTCTTACTCTCACCCTTAGCTTCTGTCCAGCCGGCAAATCTGTTGTTACCTGATAACTTTGTGTTGTGGAGGATGTGTTTTGCGATACTTCACCTGAATCACGCACGGTCGATGTGTTCGCCTCGTTCCAGAATTGAACTTGATATTTCAAAAATACAGTTCCTGGATCGGGGTCAGATTGTGTCCAAGTTATGTTCGGTTGTGGACTGACTGTTGACGGAGTTGCTTGGGTGCCAGTTGGATTTGTTACTTGTGCCGATGAAGATAGATTGATTATCAACCATCCCGTGTTGGACCATCCCGACCAAGCCGCACCATCGTGTACGCGAACTCTGACTTGTAGAGGCTGTCCAGTCGGTAAATCTGCAGTTACCGTCATGCTTTGGGAATTGGACTGTGTATATTGGCCTGCGCTATAGTCATAGAGGATTGTTCCGACATCATTTAACACTTGAACGTGATAGCCTTGGAAGTATGTTCCCAGATTTATATCCGCGTCATATTGATTCCATGAAATAGTCGGCCTACGATTATCCTGAATAAGATTAGGTGAAAACTGCAGACCGTTTGGATACATCAAAGTGACAGCAGGGGCACTATTTACTTTCATCCAACCGACATTTGACCAAACAGACCACTGCTCTCCATCGCTCACCCTTACTTGCACCTGAAGATTAACACCGACCTGCAGATCCACTGGCAAACTCCAGGATGCACTCAGTGCTGAAGTCCATTGCGCGCTTTCTCCGCTCTCAGCAACGACATGTCCAGCTTCATTGGATATCTTGACGTGGAAGCCTTGGAAAATCGTGCCGCCTGAATCATTTTGATTCCACGTAATCGAAGGCCGTGTCGTGTAGATCAGATTCGGACTGCCTTGTGTACCGTTAGGATAGGTCAATGTTGCAGTTGGACTAACATTCGGCGGCGGAATACTGCCGACAGTGAGGGATTGAATATAGGGATTGCTCCAAGCACCATATTCATCCCGAACGGACAAGCCGACCGTATATGTCCCCGTCTCTGTTGGTCGGGTCAATTTACTTTCCGCGTATGCGCCGCTTGGAGCCGTGTAGTAATACTTCCTCTCCATTATCCCGCGTGTCGTTCCGTAATTGATACCCGTTATATCAGGGGGCGAATAACTTCCTCCATGAACCCAGCGATCTGGATCGTAGCTATTCTCACTCCAACTAATCGTGCCATCCCCATTTACTCCAATTGTAAACTGTGCCACAGGTCTGCGATGAATAATAAGCCTCTCCTGATAAGCATTAGAGTTTTTTCTATAAGGGTCGAACACCATACTCGAGTACAAGTAGCTCGGATTGGGATCATCTCTTGCTCTCAGCGTAACCCAATATTCACCCACTTTGTCGAAGCTGAGCCGTTCACTGCTATACGTTTGGCCATTCATAACGGAGACACCTTGATTATTCATAAATTTCGGAATATGCGTATAGCTCCACTGGTAGATTCCCGCTAAAGGGTCTGACTCAGGATCCGAGAAGATAATATGATCATAGCGAACTTCCGCGGATGCCGTACCCCCTTCCCAAATAGCATAATTAGACAACCATTGTGTGGTGCCTGCTTGAACGACCTTTGTGGATAGTCCACTAAATTTCACATAAGACTTCTCCGAAAATGGTCCGATCTTGCCACTCAAGAACGATCCATCCGATGCAGACAAGTACGGCACACCATTTAGCGATACATCTATCTGTGCTCCTGCCATGTTCACCTTAAACGAATAGTCTAGGTTGTTCTGGAATGGAAAAGCTACGCTGCTTAGAACGGTTCGACTACCGCCGACGTACCTGCTTAAATATAACGTTGTCCCGTCAGTTTCGACTGCATACCGGTTAGTTGGATCAGCCATTCGGAAGGAGAAACCCGACATTCCCGTATCAGCAACATCTTCCATCCGCATGGTGAACGAAAGTTCCGTATCTGTTACGGATACATCGGAGACGAATTGCCCTAGCTCAAATGGATTTATGACTTCGGCGGCGGTAGTTGGAGGACCCTTAGATATCCACATGTAGAACACATCGTCACTGTAATTCCCCATACTCACGATATGGTGCATCGTTACATAAATTCCGTCCCCAAAATATTGGGAGAATACCGCTCTTGTCGTATTGGACCCGAATCCTTGCTGCCCTCCGGAACCCGCTTTCCCACGATAAGTTCCGGCAGCGTCCCGAACATAATCACCAAAAGGACAACCACAATCCGGAGTATCATTAGGATCGTTAAGTCGGGTGTAGTAGTTCTCCCGTGTAGTGGTGTAATGGTTCAGATCAGCCCCAAGGGAGGCTTCATCATAGTAATTGCCGCTCCAATCTAACCTGAACTTCTCACCATAAGCCGTCCACTCAAAAAGCGTTGGGTCCTCGTTGGAGACAGCTCCGGAGTTCATATTGACAGATTGCATGTAGGTGTAGCAGGTCCAGCTTGGTCCGTCTGTAAAGCTTCTGGCGACTATTTTGTTGTTGATGGGGTCAATGAAAATGAGAGATTTGGCATCGGCACCATTCGTAAACCCCCTGATGTTCGCGCATGCGTTAGGGTTAGAACCGGTTCCTGACAGCTTGACCCTCCAACCAAGAGACGAATCGTTATTAAGCTTGGTTACGTGAGTTTGAACAGATAAAGAACTACCGCTTGGGTAATAGGAAGGAAGCGTATCTTCATAGTAGTAAATGTCTCCGTTCATTCCCTTGTAGATGTTGCTTACTCTGGTGGTATAGTAGGGAGTAAATCCATCCCATGGGTCTGGATCAGATCCCATCGTGTAAGCAGGAGCCGACGGAAGAGCGATCTGCCTTACTATCGCTGCTGTTCTTTCCAATTCATATGCCTGTCGGGATCCGAAATCAAAGAATACCATATTGTCATTCCTATTTATTGCGTTTAACATCTTCCACCCGTTCTCATAAGTTGAAAATGAGTTGGGAGGAGAGAATCCTTTGCTTACAGCAGATCCCAGATACTGGCCCGTGTAGGCGTCAAACGTAGCTATATCAGGAGCAGATGCCTCGTAAGCGAACCAATTTCCGTCCGAGTCATAACCTGAGTGGGCTGCATAAGTCCATATGATAGTGGCGTATATGGTTTTGTCGGAGATTTCATACCCCGTGATTACAGGTGTTCCTATAGAAGTTGTGTTACCCGTACATCCGCCATCGCAGTAATTGTACTTCGATGGAAAAGTTCTCGTACCCATAGCCGCCGCCGTAATAACAAAATCATACGGATTTCCGTTGTTGTAAGTGAAATCCCACGTGAAATAACCTCCTAATGATTTAACATTACCGATTTCTGACTTATTCATGGCAAAAATTTTGCCCTCATACTCGTTGCGTCCGTAAGTGTGGTTGTAATACTGCCTGATTTTGTCGAAATAAATGTACTTCTTGTTAGACCGCAGAATAGGTGGACGACTAGTGTCATAGAAGTACAGCCCCTGCTTTGATGCATCTCCTTCAAAAACAGGAAAGGAATCAAGGTTGTTGAGGGAGGAGTTAAAGCTTGTCTGAGCTCTCCAAGGCGACAGGTTGTTAGCCCCATATCCATTATCCTGGAATGGCGCTGCCCAGTTCTCATAGTAATCATTACCGAACCAAGTTGTATTGAGGTTGTAGAAATACTGACGCTCGAACCCCTTGCCTAGACCACCTACCAACCCCCCATTATTGGACCAGACTGAGTTTTTGTTCGTTTTTGGCTGCGTTGAGTTTACTTTGTACAAGCCCCAGTTGTTTAGAACCGTATTGATCCCATAGCTGATTGGTTGACTCGAGTCTGGCTGTTTGTTCTCTCCGGAAATAGTGAACGAAACAGTCGGAGCTAGGTTGATTGTATCGAAAGTAAGACTCGTAATAAGTTGTGTTGCTGTAGCGCTTGCGCATCTACCGTAATCTTCGCACACTGTCACATCAAACTGGTACTTCCCGACACGTGTCGGCGTGAAACTTGCTTTGGTCATGGTGCCAGCAAGCGCAGTCCAACCATCATTGCCAAATCCGTCGTTAGCCGCATCATACTTGTAGAGGTACGTTGCACTCGTTAAGACATCACCATCAAGGCTGTAAGATTTATTGTACAAATCAACCTGCATGTTTCGAATTCCAAATGGCGGCACGTCCAGCTTTCCAATCGGCACGAGATCCGGTTTAACATTTATGTTACACGTAGACGGTTGAAGCGATTTTAATGCCGGGCTGCCATTATCCCAAACGTGAAGGGAGGCTTGTACGGTAATGTCGCTTGTTGTACCGTTCGTATACGAAGCAATTTTGTTCGTCCACTCATCTCTACTGTGATCGATCTGTCTTCCAAGAGGACTAATACTTTGACTGGAGTTGAACAAATTTGCAGTTACTTGTCTATTTTCCTTCACGACAGGAGGACAACTTGCAACAGGAATTGGGTTGGGCGGGATGACTTCGATCATCGTGGAGGCTGTGTAAGCGGCTCCGAACTTGTCTGTCATCGTAGCGTATATCAAGTGATATCCCAATGTGTCTGTATGGATATTCGGCAAATATTGTTGCTCGGGGACAAATCCGTATGTAGCCGGTAAACCGCTGATCCATGTATTGGAACGACTAAAATCCCAACCGGTAAAGGTAAACTCATCGTGGTCTGGATCACTTGGAGAAGGGTACGGAAGAGAGGCAGGATCCTCAATAACACGCGCTTGTATCGTTGTACCTTGCACCACCTGTGTGAGCGGAGTTTGGCTTGTAAAGTCACCGTTATGGAACCAACCAATTTTGAAAAAGGGCGGGTTGTTGGAGGCAGGTGCATGAACGTTTAACGTCTTGCTGATCCATCCCGATTCTCCGCAGCTTCCTTTCAGCTTCATCATGACCGATACGGACCCTGCCGATATTGGTGCTGGGTAATGGCTTGGGTATGTGAAAGAATATGCGGCTGTGCTGCTAGTTTGCCATGCTGTATCCCAGGTTGAACCTTTGCTTAAGCGATAAATATGGGACTGGTAGGTGCAGCCAGCTGTCGCAGTTATATTCTTGGGTGTTAATTGGAACGGTTCCCGATAGTTGATCGTGTTGGGGGTTATGTCGAAGTCACCGGTGATTTCGCCTGTGTTGATTGTGAAGGTTACAGTCTTTGTGTTATTGTCTTCCCTTGATTCTTCTATTTCATTGTCCCCGTCGACTACCAGGGTTAGATTGAGATTCCCTGCAGTGGTTAATAGTCTCGTTACCGTCTCGGTTAGAGCTTGGTTCGCCAATGCTCCTGAGTATGTCCACCTCCCCCATTCTTCCGCATTTCTGTACAAGTAGACGGTGAAAGGACTGGTTATTGGTTTGCTTCCGTTCTGGAGGCTGATCTGGAAAGTGGCATTGCTGTTAATGATGAGACTTGTCGTTGCGACAATATTCGTTGCTGCAAGATCAGGCTTCTCGAGTTGTTCGTAAGTGACCTCTAGTACGTAGGGGTACTGGTAGGTGTTGGAGGTGATGTCTACTGTGAACTGACCAAAGTAGACCATGAGCTTTGCTCCGGGTGCGGCTAGGTCTTGTGCGTATGGAGAGGGGAAGTTGAAATTTCCAGTATGTCGGACGATAACAGTATTGAAGTCTGGTGTGATGTCTACTGTGATGTTTGAAAATACTTCGCTATCAGGGAAACCAGAAACCCCAGATGGGCCCTCAATATCTACGGATTCAATTAGTTTGTAATTCCCTGCAGTATCTTCATGGTTAATGAACTGTGGTTCTACTTCAGTATTGTCTGCTAATTTAAAACTATTGGTTCTTTGACCTGTTAAAGATAAAGTAGAATCTGTACACCCAGGATATTCATTCATTGAAGGGTATGTTGGATCAACACCATACCCACATACTCTATGATTACTATATGTATTATAACTAGCATCAAGCACGTCAAAATCGGCATGCCATTTCGGGTCTCCACTTGAAGTGGAATACCGATACCACGCATAGTAACTTGCATCTGTAATACTATTTTTTGAAATAACACTCAGAGAATTCCCTGACATCGTTTCTGAGAATGTGTATGACGTTAGGTTTCTAGCCTCTGTAATTTCTCTACGGTCAAATGAATTATTCTCGTTCACAACTTCTATTTTTTTGATTCTCTCTCCCGCAGGAGCCTGTATAATTTTGTTTAAGATTAACGTCTTGCCTGAGCTGATCCGTAATCCCGGCAGTACAATGCCGCCGACGTATTCTGGATCTACCCGTTCCGCTCTAACAACGGAAGGGTTATTTATAAATAAAATAGATACTACGAGGGTTAGAACAAGAATTAGAGCAATAGACGAAACTAATCGTCCCTTTCGAATCTGCATTGTAATAACTCCTTTATTCAATCCTTTCTGGTGATTTGACCCACAAAATGGTTTGACGATTGTTTCGATTCGGGGCAATGATTGGATCAAAAATTTCTAGCAGGATGTCTCCGGACGTCTTTAATTTCTTTGGAAGTAAAACAGCTGGTGTGTCCGTGAAGCCTTTCTGGTAAATAATAACTTCACGACTTAAAACATTATAAGCTCTTGAAGGATCCCAATCTTCAATTCCTAAGATTAGTTGCTTAAGTCTATCCCCTGTATATAGCGAACTGTCATGGTTGTAATTCACATGACTCTTAAAATACAACAAGTAAGCAGGCATGATTTCCTCCATTTGATTCGGAAATCTGGCTGACTTAAACCACTTCAACTCCGACATCGGAGGCAACAAGCTTCGATTCGGATCATTCGGGTCCTCTAAATCGATAGCAATAAGCGCATCCAACTCACCGCTCCATAATCCATCTGGAGTATCAATTCTTAAATTATCCGGATTCCAAGCAGGGCCTTCACCATAAACCTCACCCCCGAACACCTTCGGCATAACCGTAAAAATATTAGTCTTATGCCACAGAATCTCAGCCCGACTAACGGCATATTTATCAACCGGAAGTGTGCCTCCGCCTCGAATCGTCAAGATCCGTTCAATCATCGTTACACTTTGGCTACGATTGGTAGGCTGCTCCTCACCCAACGTCCCAGAGTCATCCATCCCTTGCACAAGGCCCTTACTCGTAGCAAGATACAACCATTTCTTGTCGTCCTCATTAACCCCCCCTATCGCACGTGCCGCAACACGTGACATTTCGGTACGCGTCATCGGCGTATTCCAGTCACCGGAATTGAAGTCCGTCCATTTATGTACGCCCGCACTGACTGCTGCATTAGCGAATGGGATGTACCAATCAGCACCCTCGACTTTACCGCTAACGCTCAGCTTCAAGGCTGTTACGGTCATCTTCACGAACTCAGCTCTAGTTACACTCTGATCAGGACGAAAACTGCCGTCTTCATAACCATCGACATACCCTTTGAGCAGGGCGGATTGGATAGCTTCATTAGCCCAGTGACCGCTTATATCATTAAGCGACCTCGCACTAACAACTGGCGCCGGATCTGTAGCGGAGTAAGAAATAATCTGAAAGGCACCAAAACCAACAATCACAACCACCCAGGCAACCGTCATCTTTCGAACAAACTTATTCACTTCATTCACTCCCACCAAAAGATTAGTTTCCATTTGCAAACAGTCTCCTTATTTCTTGTATCACACTCCTATCCACACGTCCACATTTTTCCATATCATCCACCTGAAACTTACACACAACAAAAAAACCGCCTAAAATCCACATAAATAGTGAATGATAGGCGGTGCTTCCGCTCGATAAGTTTTAAGTTATTGTATACAAAAAATACCATAAAGCGACAACAAGGTCAATACTTTTTCGCTCAGACGATTGAGTTAGTCCCTGCAGACATACTCTATTATATTACTTATTGTAACGATCGTAAGCTGTTTTATATACTTTCAAATAGTCGCTCACACCCATATTTTTAACGGTTGTGACGTACTTGTCCCACTCGGCAAACGAAGTTGCGCCGGTAATAAACTTCGCCTCCATCTCTTTGATGTAGGTATGAATGTCATTCCCTTTTGTACTCAAGAATTCTGATTCTTGTTCTGTGAAGTTGAAGTTGTACCACAACTCCTTGATCGCGTGGGGCTCAGCCTTTTTCCCGGCTTGGACGGATTCCGGCAACGTTTCAGATCCTTTGAAATATTTCTCCTGTACATAACCTGGGTAGCTTCCGCCCATCCACGTGACATATTTCGTCAACGCTTGGTCCATTGTCAGCCCGCTAGGGTTCTTCTTGATTTCATCGATGAATTCAAGCTTACCATCCGCAGCTTTTGTATAGCTGACACCCTCTTTGCCCATGAAATAAAATGTTGCGCCTTCATCACCATAGAAATGGTCCATCCACCGAACGGTTGCTTCCACATTTTTGTTTTTGTCTGTAATGACAAACGCACCTGGCCATACCATTGGTACCTTAATGTGCGTATACAATTGATCGCCGTGCGGTCCTTTTAAGGCTCCCAAACCGAAATAACCATCCCCATTAAATTGCGTTTTCGGATTCGGATTGATCGTTGCCCCAAGCACCCCTTTGCCGCCTTTGGCATAAAGCTGATTGCCCGTTTGGGTGAAGACGTCCTTATCAATCAGCCCTTCCGAATACAGCTTGTTCATGTATTGCAGCAATTCTTTGAAGTTCTCGGTTGTACGGAAAAAACGCAATTCATTCGTCTTCGGATCGATGTCCACATGTTTGTGCCCGAGTCCACGAGTTCCTAAGCCCCAAGCTCCCATTATTTGTTCCATCAACGGGTTGATGCCGGTGCCGCTATACGGGATTTCATCAGCTTGGCCATTGCCGTTCAGATCCGTTGTTTTGACAGCTTTGAAATAAGCGTACAATTCATCTGTCGTCTTCGGTTCCTTCATGTTCAGCTTATCCAACCAATCCTGCTTCACCCATAGCGGGGTTCCGATCAGCATGGGGAGAAACTCCGGACTGTAGAAGGATGGGAATGAATAGATGTTGCCATCCGGCATCGTCAACGCTTTACGAAGATCGGGATATTTGTCCATCAGCTTCTTCAAATTAGGTGCATAACTGTTAATCAGATCATTCAGCTTGACGAATACGCCTTGACTGCCATATTTCATCAAATCAGCTGCAGGCACTCTGGCCGAATACAGCACGTCTGGATAGTCGCCGTTCGCCAGCGAAAGGTTCCGTTTCTCTGTCAAGTTCTCGAATGGTACGGTTTGAAAATTCACCTTAATGTTAGACATTTTGGCATACTCGCTCCACACGAGCCGATCTTCGAATTTATTGCTGCCATTCGTAGCAGCCAATCCAGTGAAGAATGTCAGCTCAACTGGCTCTTTGACGATTGGCATGCCCGCTTTGTTGACATTTTGCACGACTCCGCTTTCTTTATTTGGTGCTGCGTTAGAACCCCCATCTGTTCCCTTAGCCGCTCCACAGCCTGCCAGCAGGCTAGCTGTAATGACCGACGATACCGAAAGTGCTGTCCACTTTTTCCATCTCATCTTGTGATTCCTCCAGTTTCATGTATGCTATCTATGCCAGAAGGGAGGTTACCCCTTAATAGCCCCAATCATAACGCCTTTGACGAAATACTTTTGCAAGAACGGATAGAGCATCAGAATAGGCAGGTTGGCCACAACAACGACGGCATACTTGACCGCCTCCTGATCCAAGAGCGTCTTAGCGTGAGAACTGTCGCCCGCATTAACCATTTCCTCCATTTGACCTTGGATCAGAATTTCCCGCAGAATAAGCTGCAGTGGATAATCGGCACGATCGGTCAAATAGATCAGTGCGTTGAAATACGCATTCCAATGCCCTACGCTATAAAATAAAGTCATAACTGCCAAAATCGGCATCGATAGCGGCAATACGATGGTCCTCAAGATGCGCATCTCCGAGCAGCCGTCAATTGCGGCAGCTTCCTGAATTTCGTTCGGGATGCTTGATTGGAAAAACGTCCTCATAATGATGATGTTATAGACAGATACCGCGCTCGGTATAACGAGTGCCCAGAACGTATTCGTCATTCCAAGCTCTTTGACAACCATATAAGTTGGCACTAATCCACCGCCGAAAAACATGGTAAACACCATGATCCCCATCAAAAGATTGCGTCCGCGAAAATCACGCTTCGATAACGGGTAGGCGGCCATGACAGTCATGACCAGATTAATTGCGGTCCCCAGAACGGTATAGAAAATCGTATTGCCATAACTATTCAGCAGCTCTTTATTCTCCAATACTTTGTTGTATCCCGCGAATGTAATCTCCTTCGGCAGCAGCCACATGTCCCCGTTCAGAACAGTAGCAGGATTGCTGATAGATGCGCTAAGGACGTAGAGAAGAGGATAAAGTACGATAAGCGATATGATCGCCAGCAGTGTTATATTGATCGCATCGAACCATTTGTCCCCATAACTTCGGGTTTCCATTGATGTACCTCCTTCTGAAAACAATTCTATGGAAATCCTTCTACCAAAGGCTGACCTGATTAACTTTTCTCGCAATTCGGTTGACCGTTATTAACAGAATGAAATTGATTACGGAATTGAACAGCCCCACCGCGGCGGAAAAGCTGTATTGCGCTCCTAAGATCCCGCTCCGATAAACATAGGTCGAGATGACGTCCGAACCTTCCAGATTGAGCGAGTTCTGCATCAGGAACACCTTCTCAAATCCGACACCCATCAGCGATCCGAAATTCAGGATAAGAAGAATGACGATCGTCGATCGGATCCCAGGCAAGTTCACATGCCAAATCCGCTGTAGTCTCGAAGCCCCGTCCACCCTGGCAGCTTCATGCAGTTGGGGATCGATTCCGGCCAGAGCGGCCAAGTAGATGATAGAGCTCCACCCCATCTGCTGCCAAACTCCCGAGAAGACGTAAATAGACTTGAACCAACCAGGCTCTGTCATGAAGAAGATTGGCTCCCCTCCAAACGCTTTGATGGCCATATTGACCAATCCGCTATTAGGAGACAAGAACATCATGAGCATGCCAACAACTACGACAGTGGATAAAAAATGAGGTGCGTATGTAATCGTCTGCACGAATTTTCGATAGCCCTTCAATCGAACCTCATTGATCATTAGTGCGAGTAAGATCGGTACTGGAAATCCTACCGCCAGCTCGTACAAGCTAATGCCGAGCGTATTTTTCATCAACCGCCAGAAAAAGAAGCTGTCAAAAAACCGTTCGAAATGTTTGAAGCCGACCCATGGACTCCCCCATATTCCCTTAGTTGCGATGAAATCTTTGAAGGCGATCTGAACGCCATACATCGGCCAGTAATGGAAAATGATAAAGTAAACAACAACTGGAGTAACTAAGAGATACAACTGCCAATGTTTGCGAAGCGCCCTCATCCCTGCGCCTTGTCTCTTGTTGGGAGCGGATGTGAATTGTCGTGCTTGTGCTTGTACTTGTGTCTGTGTCTGTGCCTGATCCAACATACTCCCCCATTTTTAATTTAGTTAAGGTAACTAGCGAAATATTGTTTCAGATCTAATAGCAAGAATTCTGTAACATTGTTTCGATCCTTTAACCATGATACTTATGAATTGTTAAGGGAATGTCATATTCAAATGAAGTTCATGTAAAGGTCGAGTTCCGTCAGGCCAAACCATTTACAATAGAAAAAAGCCTATAACTCTCCTCCATAAGGTGTGAGTCATAGGCTTTTGATATTTCCTCTTAATCCAATCTGAATCCCTGCTCTTCTAAATAGTCCTTCACATAGGGTCGAAGCTTCCGCTTGAACTTCTCTGCCATCTCAAGAGACCACGTCGTATCCCGCTTGCCTTGCGTTCGCTCCATATAATAATCGCGAATTCGCTTATCATACTCATCAATGCCTTCGACAACTTGCTGAGGTATCTGGTATGTATTCTCGTGTAATATAGCTGACGTACTCAATCTGGGCTTAACGGCAGGATCTTGGTCAGGGTAGCCTATACACATCCCGAAAACAGGATAGACAAGCTCGGGAAGCTGCAAGAGTCGAGACACTTCACGAAGATCGTTGCGTATCCCTCCGATATACACGATTCCGAGTCCCATTGCTTCTGCCGCAGCCGCCGCATTCTGAGCAGCCAGTGCAGTGTCTACTGTACTGACAATGAAATTCTCCATGCCATCGGATATCATCTCTGCGTTATTCTTCTCGTTCGCCAGTTTGTTGCGATATAGATCTGCGCACCAGACCAGGAAGAGCGGACATTGTCCCACATGCTGTTGATTACCTGTAACAACCTGAATCGCACTTCTAATCTGTTGGTCGGTTACGCGAATAACGCTGTAGGCCTGAACATTGCTGGAGGTTGAGGCCATTTGGGCTGAATGGAGAATGGCCTCCACTTGCTCCTGAGTTATGGGGTCCGACTTGAACCTCCGTATAGATCTATGAGATTGAAGCCTGCGTATCATTTCATTCATTATTCCCCGCTCCTTTTATCGAAACTATACAAGGAATGATCCTTATGCTTGACCTTATTATGAAGCTTTGAACAATCTGGTGCAAGATAGGAGCTAGGTTGAGCCGGCACTATTCGTATGCTTCTTACTTTCGTGGTTGTATTTAAGTCGCTTTACCAAAATAAGCTATATTACTAAGAATTAAATGTATCATTGGACGAATCTGGAATCTAATAGCCTATACAACAATCCCAAACTTTCATAAAAATGGACAAATTATCCCGAATTTAGTCCAATAGCCAATAGAAGATTGGTAATTTCAGAGAAATTCGTCCATTTGGCACAAATAACCCATACCAAAACAGTCTATCAGAATCCACATGATCGTCGATCGCCTCTGCATTTAGATGTAGTGTCCTTAAATGCCGTCAGTCTAGCACAAAAAGCTGGCTATTTGCCAGCTTTTTGGTATTTGCTTCAAGAATTGTTGTCAAAGGCATTTACAAATTAATAAGTAATGTTCAACTCATCTATCCACGCCCTCCCTGCAGCAGATGGATTGTCGTGAGTCAATATGACCTTTAGTCTATCATTGTATGCGGTAGCTGTAGTGAACGTCGTAGTAAAAGTCGCCCAAGAAGTAGAAGAAATGGTTTGATCAACTAGTACAGTATTTGTGGTGGTGTTGATGATCTTAAGCTTGCCACCACTGTTTCCGTCCACTTTACTTGCAAAATTAACCGTATATAAAGCATTTGCTCGATAACCCAACCAAGTATAAGATAACTCCTGACTTACACCGTCGCCAGAAGATTCTAGAAGTAACGAATTAATCCCTGCAGATCTGTCTGTAGTGTCAATGACTGCATTCGCAGGAGTCGTTGATGTACTGCGCACCCAATAGCGGGGAAGCGTAGAATCCCACGTGTCCGCCGTCTCGAACCCAGCGTTCGCAATCTCTCCATCTGACAGTGATGGGTAAGCATGAATGTCATCGAATCCGATTGATGAGCCGGCAGGCGTCAATGCCGACGTGTATAGACGTATCCTTACATCATGTCCAGCTTCAGGAGTTGTTACAGTGAACTGACTTCTAGTCCAACTGGTATTCGAAATAATCAATTGTCCAAGATTAGTCGATGTGGTGTAATCATAGACTTGAACTCTGCCGTTAACTGTTCCGTACTTTTTGCTTAAGAAGGAGAGGGTATAAGGTGTATTCGGCTCATAATCTTCCATTCTCTGCTCCACAATTTGCCACGAAGTACCGTTTGTGGTAATTAATAAGGATGAATCATTCATTCCTGGATCAGTACCCGTTAACGCTGCAGTATCTGAGGTCGATTGAAATCTCGTCCAGCTCTGCGGCAATGTAGGATCTAATGGAACCGCCTGCTTAAAGTCATAATTCACTAGTTTGTTTCCGCTCCATTTGGCAGTCCCTGTAGCCATTACAGTAGCACAGCCATCTACTTCGCATACTGCATTTGTAATATCCCTAACTAACGGATCGAATTCAGCAAAATGAGTCCAGAAATGAAATCGGTTCGTATTCGTTTTGTCAGTAGTAACTCTAGGCTGCCTCGAATTGTAATACGAAAGTACAGGATCCGCAAAGCTCTGATTCCACATCACGTCGGTGAAGGTTCTTGTTATTTGGGCCAAATCATCATAGGTAAAAACTTGCCCTTGATGGTAAGCCTCCATTACCCCCGCCATCGTCAAACCTGCATGAGATATATCTTCTTGGGTATAGCTTGAATAATGCCCGTTGTCCCACTCACCCAAATTGTCCCAATAGTTCCACAAGGAAGCATCCGTTTCCAGAGTTGCATTTAGTGGATGTGCGATTAGTGTACCTTTGAACGCACGCGACATGTCGTTAGCCCTACTCCAATATAAGGAGCGATCCGCTTCGAAGGCAGTTACCCCCTCTGTAGCATCGTAGAGTAAATACAACATCTGAGCAAAAGCTAAATATTGATTGTGCGGCAAACTGCGTCCAGGGAACAATTCCGTGCTAAAGCCCTCTGGGAAAATATAGACGCCTGTGCCATTGTTCAACCCATCTGTTCCACTAATTTGCTTCCAATAAGGCTCCCATTTATGAAACAAATTATCCGCAACAAAATCG
Organism: Paenibacillus sp. J2R1T-4; assembly: GCF_059692235.1. Classification (NCBI taxonomy): domain Bacteria; kingdom Bacillati; phylum Bacillota; class Bacilli; order Caryophanales; family Paenibacillaceae; genus Paenibacillus; species Paenibacillus sp. J2R1T-4. The sequence goes on from NZ_JCAUBA010000019.1 coordinate 46,971, forward strand.
CGATAGGTCTGAGCCTTTATTAAATAAGCTGCGTGCAAGGAAGGATCTGCAATCACTTTATTAACAAATCTCAACACAGGAGACATGATCACCCCTTCATGCACCATATGCTCCCATTGCTCACCGACTTCAAAGGAATCGACCCAAATCATATGCCCTGCTGTTCCAGAAGGAATGGACACTTCGACAATCAGATCATGTCCGGCCGCTGGTGTTTGGAACACACCGTTTACAGCGGTCAGCTTATCCGTATTACTGAAGCTCCAGCTTCCAAGTGTTGTAGCCGTCATGTTGTCGTAAACACGAATTTGCCCGATTGCACCCATATAAGCTTTTCCGTTGAAAGTAATGCCGTATTCTACATTTGGTCTGTAATTATGCAGTTGTTGATAAATCACTGGTGCTGTAGAGTTTATTTAGGAAGAATAACAAACAAGTCCTCACCATCGATTTCCACTGGATATCCCCTTAATTTCGTTGCCGAATCGACCAATAATGCTCCATTTGTCAGATCGAATTCCCAACCATGCCATGGGCAGCGCAAAATCTGATCTTCCATCCCGTACTTGTACTCATACACGAGGGAAGGGAGTCGCGTTCCGCAGACCGTTCCCTTGCATATTTTTGCCCCTTGATGAGGGCAAAAGTTGTTCCATGCATACCATTTACCCTGCACATTGTACAATCCGAACTCAATACCCACAATTTTAAAAATCTTGCTTTTCTTTTCCTGTATATCAGTTGTTTTTCCCACCCAATGCCTGCTCATTCATCTTCTCCCCAAACATTCTCGGGGGATTGCTCCGACTCTTTGGCCATTTGTTCGGCCAGTTCAATAGAGATTTCGCCCTTTCTCTCAGGTCTCGTATGCAACCCGTACAATTCCGCTGCAGTTCCTGCTAGAATACGCTGTTTCATTTCTTTTGGCATTCGTGGTAGGGCCATTCTTGGATTATCATTGTCCCAATGCGGGTAGTCCGATGAGAACATTACCGTTTTCTCTGCCTGTATCATGTGCAGGATCTGCAAAAAATGCTCAGGATTATTCGGTTCTTCGACAGGCTGGGTCGTTAAGCGAATGTGGTCAATAATATATTCCGAAGGAAAACGTTTCAGCCAAGGCGTGGATTCACGTAGTGCCTTAAAGTTTTTATCCATTCTCCACATTAAGTGCGGCAACCAGGAAATACCTCCTTCGATAGCCACAAATTTCAGCTTCGGGAACTTCTCGAACACTCCTTCGCATACTAGGCTGTTCACATGTGTCATATAGTTGGTTGGCAAAATATTATGCCATTCCATATATCGGGTTGGGTAGCCTGATGGCGTCGGTGCTCCCGAGATTCCCTTACCTTCCGTACCAGGATGGACGGCGACGGGAAAACCGCACTCTTGTGCAGCGTCGTAGATGGGATGATAAAAGCGTTGTCCATAAGGCATACGGGCAGCGCTTGCCATTAGCACCTGGACCATACTAGGGTTGGATGAATGACGTCGGATTTCTGCTGCAGCAGCGATTGGATCCGATGCATTGATGAAAATGGACCCTCTAAATCGGTTGCTCACATTTAGCCACGTGTCAATCATACGGTCGTTGCATGCGGCAGCAAGTACATTTCCATAGTCTGGATCTGGATCCAGTGAAAGGCCTAGAACACCTGAACCAGTGAGAATTGCATAGTCAATTCCGTATCGATCCAAATGATCGCTAATTAGAAACTGTGGGTCGCTACCAGGGGCCCCTCCTTTGTCTGGAACTGCATCCTTGCGGTTTGTACCTATGGATGAATAGTACTGAGCGCCATAAGGCAACCCAACATCGCGATATCTATCATGCCACGCCTTTGGTAAATAGGGCTGTAACGGTCCTATTTGGTTATGTACATCCGTATCAATCAGGACTGGTGTTTCGTTCATGGTTATGATTCCTCCTAAATCTAAATCTAGCTTTTTTCATCCAAGTGTGTTCAATTATTAATATTAATGGTTGATGTTTTATCGCTGCACCGTTATTATAGCGTTGATTAGGGTTGCCATTCCATGAAATATCCTCTATTTTATTTGTACAATCTTCTACTCAAATCGTAGTAGTTTTCCGAGGGGTGAGACCATATGAATCCGCCTAATGCCGTGGCTGATTTTGATTTTACTATTACAAATCTAGAATATGTCGTTGAGGTCCAATCGAATAAACCCGTGGAAGTGCATCCTCCTAAACCGCCGGACAATTCGAATGAGTATGTCCTCTCCCTTACAACCCAAGGAACTACAAATTATATGGTAGGCGATCAGCATTATACTATCTCCACCGGGGATGTTCTGTTTTTCCCAAGGTACTTCCCCCGCATAAGAGAAAGACAAGAATCGGGTCAGTGGAAGCATATCGTGGTTCTATTCCATCTTCAATTTAGAGATGAGTCACATAAGACTTCGCTTGATAAGCTTAATCATGTATTCCAAAACTTAGATCAAACCCGAGTCACTTTCTTGTTTCAAGAGCTCCTTCAGGCTTGGGTAGGAAAACAGCTGGGACATTTGATCCGCAGTCGCAGCCGCATTATGGAAATATTGCACTTATTAATTATTGATTCTCTGGAGCACAAAACCTCTCACCTACGTATGGTAGAGATGCTGATCGGATTAATGGACTCTAATGAACAAAAATTTTATTCGATTGAGGAATTGAGCCGTGAAATTGGCATAAGTCCATCGTATTTGTGCCTGATCTTCAAAAAAACAACAGGTGTAACGACGATCCAATATCAAAACCGAATAAAGATTGGGAAAGCATGCGATTTATTAAAAAGCGGGGAATACAATATAACCGGTGTAGCTGAACGACTGGGATTTAAGGATATTTATTATTTTAGTCGATTATTCAAGAAAATTATGGGGATAACACCTTCCGCTCTATTGAAGAAAATCTAGGAGATTAGTAAGTTAAGAATAACCTGATCGGAAGTCCACCGATCAGGTCCTTTGCCGTTGAGTTCAGTTAGGCGGGTGGAAGGGCAGGCAGATGGGCTCCAATCGCTGTTGTACTTGAATCCTTTTATTATATTTTTTATGGTTAGCATTCAAGAACAAAGGCGAACGCTGACGCTTTTCCACTCCATCAGCCTGCCCCCTTTTGTGCTCTTCTCTGTTGAGGAGTTAGGTTTCCGTACGCTTCGCGTCCGGTCGCCCAGCCGTACATCCTCAGGTCCAATATCCGTATTCATGCACTCCGCCATCCACCACCACAACTCTGCACATCCGAATTAGAACGAGACAGTCTGCTTCTTGCAGGTAACACCGAATTTATACTCTATGTGAGATGTGTCTGTATCTTTAGTGTTAAGAACAGGTATCCACAATACTGCCTTCTGATGTTGGAGAACAAACGAAGTGTCAACGGTCACTAACACTTCATCATCAGTAAGGCTCAATCCTGTTATGCGAATGTTACGCCTTGCTCGTTCCCAATCATTGATTTCCTTTCCCGTCATAAAAGTAAATCCATTTTCACTGGCAGTTCGAATCACAGTACGTAGTGCTTCTCTAACGGTAGATTGATTGTGGATATGCAATGGATGGAATAAGAAATGAGCCACTCCGTTCACTCCCTTAGCTTGCTCAAGGAAGGAGACAAGAAAATTACCGTCAGAAATCATAGCATGGTCCATATGATCCTGGATTAAGAAGCCCATTTCAAGTACATCGTAGGAACGATTCTGTTCCTCTGCATACGCAATCGGGAAGTAGGGGTGGCAGGTTCCAAACAGATAGCCAACGTTTCCTTTCTTACTAGGTCCCCGAGTCTGATCGGCTTGAACTCCATTTCGCTCACACCACTGGAATAACTCGCCCCATCCTTCGAAACGAGTGTAATGGTTCTTGTTAGATGAGCATTTCTCCAAACCTGTTGCCTGCTTCAGCCAACTCAGTTGGCGGGCAAATTCCTCCTCGCTCCATTTGCCATTCTGATCTTCCATAGCGTTATAATGGAGAGCTAGCTCATGCCCATCTGCAAGCACCTGTTCATTAATGTGAGAACTGTAGCCTGGTTCCAACATACACCAAGTGCTCTGCACATTGTACTCCTTCAAGATGGCAAGTGTCGTAACTGCGGAATCGTCGACGTTACGATCGCTATCGTGAGAAATCATAGCTACTTGCTCAATTCCATCCGGCCAATATCCAACGAATGGTAAGGTTAGTCCGAGCTTAATAGTCTCCCTTAATAAATGGCCGATGAAAGCTTCCTTCCATAAGTCGGAGTATGGATGGGGGAAATAAGAGGCTCCCGTTAATGTCTTGATGCGATCCAAGTCCCAATTCAGCTCGAAGCCATCATCCGCCTTTAATATTTGGTCATCGAGCGCTGCTGTTCCATCAGGAGCAGGGATGCCGTCCCGGATGATTGGCTGTGTGCCTTGCTGTAGACCTACCCAAGTGGCAGGCAAGTCTACTGCCCAGCGATGAATAGCCCCTAGACCTATGGAGAAGAGTTGCATCACGGCACCTATTGTTTCTCCATCTAGCGAAGGACTTGACTTAAGCACGCCAAGGGACTCTACATCAATTGGAATGGCTGTATCAATGGCGTGGATGCAGTTCCATATCGTTGCATTCATATAGCGTAACGGTCGTATATCTCCCATTGTACTTGGTAGCATCGCATATCCTGGTCCGGTTGTTGGATTAATCTCGCAGCCAAGGCGGTTGGCGAAGCTGTTTAGCCCTGCGAAGGTAATCAATAGTCCGCCACCTTCAGCATAAGTCCATAGGATTTCATGCTCAGATGAATCTGTCGAAGCAGGCTCTAATGCTACAATAACAACATCACACGAGACAACCTCCTCCACAGAATGTAGCAAGTGAAACGGAATACCTGCGTGCTCCAAAACTTCAATAATAAACTTTTCAAACACATTTTCATTCTTAGACCAGCGTGCTTGAGCTGCTTTCCTATCAAGTAAAACGCCTACATTTGCTATTTTTATCATCCGGATCTCCTTAAGTGAATTGGAATGAATTTAAATAAATAAAGACTTCCCCCAACGTGCAGTGAAAGTCTTCATTCATTTAGGTTACTTATCCAAGCCAGCAGCTTTTACTTGCGCATCATAAGCTTCGAAGAGCGCATTGCCGTTATACTTCGTCATTAATTCTTCACGATAGGCCGGCCAGTTCTTGCCTGACTTATCATCGAAGATCGCTTTCGCTTGCAATTCACGTTGGCGATTTCGAAAAGTACCCAAGTCAAAGTCAGTAGGCGGAAGTAAACTCGTTCCTAAATAAGGAGCCGATGGAATAGATGCAATTGTTTTTGCAATCTTACGGTCACGATCGGTCTCATTCGCATTAATAACAGTCAAGCCGAATATCGCAGGTGCTTCTGGTGTAAAGAAATCCCATATGGTCAAGAAATCACCTTTAGCTGTGATATCCGTTTTGATAGCTTCAAGATTGAGGATAATTGTTTTGCCATTCTTGGTGTAATGCTTGTTCTCCACTCCATAGTGGGTTAGGAGGTAGCCCTCCTCAGTAGCCAACCAATCCAAAATTTCTACAATACGGGTAACTTTCTCAGGAGATTTTTCAACAATGTTCTTATGGAATAGAATGGGTGATCCCGGTGCTATACCAGTTGAAATGTTTTGGCTGCCGAATGGTGTGAATGGAACCCAATTTGCATTTGGAAATAATGCTTTCGTTTTCGACTGAATGCTCTGAATATTCGAGTCATATGCAAAATCTTTGGTTGCACCCATTATCACTCCAGCTTTTCCTTGTGCTGCTCTGTCGATATGCTGTGGGGATTTACTCAGAAACCACTCCGGATCAACTAAACCTTCAGCAATAACCTTGGAAATATCATTTAAAACTTGTTCAACACGCGGATCTGTTTGCATATCGATGAACTTTCCGTTTTGAAGGGTAGTAGCGTAAACAAGCCCTGCCTTCCAATATTCGGGCCATTCAAGTCCAATTCCATTGCCACCTGAAGCTGTAGTGAACCCGAAGGTATCTTTCTTACCATTACCATCTGGATCATTATTCGTGAAAGCCTTAAGGACGTTATAATATTCATCGTAAGTTTTTGGAATCTCCAAGTTTAGCTTGTCTAGCCAGTCTTTACGGATATACCAAGTGCGGTACAAATCTTTACTATAAGGTGCAGGAGTACGCACTACTTTCCCTTGAATTTGATAACGCTGAAATGTAGTCTCATCAACCCAATATTTGAAGTAGTTGGGCATCGTTTTGGGATTGATGAAATTGCCGATCTCACCCAAAACGCCATCCAAAGCATATTTTTGTCCGCCATCACCAGTTACATCACGCCACATATCAGGTGGGGAGTTTGCAGCTAACTGTGCATTCAGCTTATTAATATAATCTTGGCCAGCTGGCATGTACTCTACCTTAAGCTCCACATTGAATTTCTCTTCAATGGTTTTCTTCACGAAGTCGTCAGCATTCCCTGGAAGCTGTGCATTGGCAGGACCTTCAATCATGATACGAAGATCAAGCTTCTCTTTTTGTGGTGCTGTTGAAGCTGTGGCTGCTCCATCCGTTTTAGCAGATGTTGGTGTGGGTGTTGCTGACGAGTTGCTCGTACCCTCGTTTGAGCCGCAAGCACTAATGACAACAGCGGCGAGTGTTAATGTGGTAAGCGCTTTCCACTTTGACCTAATTTCTTTTTTGTTCATCTGGTTGTTCATCCCCCTTTAATTTTTTTCTTAACTTTTTGCTACTAGATGCATTTATAGTAATGCAGCTGTTTAATCTCGACAGCGTTATTATATCGTTGCTTAGGATTACCTTTCCATGAATAATCCTCTATTTTATTTGTACAATCTTCTACTCAAATGGGACTGAACAATTCAAATGTAGTTTAAATAAGCCGCATATTATCGGGCCGCCTTGTACATGCCAATTGAGGTTTGGGGAGATATCGTCAGTATTCGTTCGCCAATCACATTCGCCCATCGCTGCCACTCGTTATTCTGATAATCATATCTATAATACTCTTCATCCCTCACTGCAATCGGTTGATTTCCCGCAATTCGTACAGATCCAGGAGGTAGTGGCGCCTCAATGGGCTCTGTTCCTCCATAATTCCATATCCACAGCTTATGATCCACTTGACCATCTGACTGAAGAAGATAATTCTCAAGAAGAAGCACCAACTTATCGTCCGCGTAATACACCTGCCCTGGAAGCACCCTTTTCCGGCCTGTTTGGCTCTCATAATGGGTTATCGGCCTTCCATCCCCCTGTGTTGTAGTGTGAAAGGTGCCACTCTGTACGGGGTAAACGGTCATTCTATAACTCATATACCCATTACTTGTTCCAATTACGGCTGAGCGCAAATGTTCCGAAATGGCTGGCTTTGCAAGTTCCTCATACACAAGGTATTTACCACGACCTGGCCTTTATGATCCTGTGTTTCTTCATACGTATGTGTCATCACATGAAGCTGTCCTGCATGCCGATCGTAGGTTACTGAATGATAACCACCCTCATCACCGTTTCGTTCCATTAGGATCCGTCGCTCGCCAGTAGAGATTGAATATTCATAAATGGTTCTATAATCCGCATATAAAATTCGGTCATTGTCGATCCATTGAACAGGTGAGCCTTGCTGTAGGATGTTGAGATAGACCGAAGTTTCGATAAACCTAGGTGCCTGGCCTCTCTCTTCCAAAACTATCCCATAATAATAGCCATCCCCATCTCCATCTGGACGTCCGATTGCTGCTGTGCCGATATAACGATTGCGATCCGGAGAATAGATGATTGTTTCGTAGAACGTATCCCTAGGTGACCAGCCTATCTTCTCCCCAGTACCGACATCCCTCCATACACCCGGTTGAACCCGATGAACACCTAGATTCCAGTCGTATACAGCCGTATAATTTCCCCTTATTGAACGAAAGTCAATTAGACTCACACTATTTTCTACCCGTTCGTTCCCACCCATTAGGCCATCAGCTAATTCAACCCGATACCGTCTACTATCCAACCATTCTCCCTTTGGCATTCCATTCACTATGGCTTGATCCATTTCTTCAGAAAATGACAACGTCAAGTGTGTTTATAGATTGGATACCACAACAGCTCTCAGAGCAGGGTTCTGCTCGGGGTTTCCAGCTAAAACTATGGATTCATTATTAAAACGTGTAGTTTCAACCGTTAATTGAAGCGGTTCCGCCTTCATAATCCGAATAGGCGGGATATCTCCTATTGTTACCGTAACAACATTGTCCATCCCGGTAAACCGCAGAACGGCACCCATCTGATCGCTATATAGTCTGGTCTGAGCATTACCCTCCATAGTTATCTTCGAGAGTAAATGTTTCTTCTGTAGCCTATCCCCTTCAAGGAGATCCAGTCGAATACTGAACTCCTCCATATGACGCACGATCGAATAGGGCTTATCTGTCAAGTCACTATTGTTAACAGTTCGGAACATATAGCCCACCGTTTCATTGCTTTGCCCAAACGAGATTTGTCGCAAGGAGCTGCGTAAGCTTAGCGGTTGGGCGGTTGGAGTTAAACTTGGAGTTGGAGCTGGACTCGGAATTGGAGCAGAAGTGGGAGTCTCCTTTGGTATAGTTAAGGCTAAATTATCAGTGTTACTATTAACAACCATGTCATCTGTTTGAGCTTCATCCTGGCAGCCAACCAACAATAGCAAACTAACCATCCCAACAATCAGATAAGTCCAGTAACGCATATACTTCAGCCCCTTAATTCAAACAAGATTTTAATGTTATATTTTACCATTTACAATTTAGACGATTAAAACGGGTCAAAAGTTTCTCGGTTTAGTATTGCATATTTATTCATTATTTCGTATATTCATTTAATAATCTTATGGAATGATGGTGATCCTTGTATGCATGATGATGAGATATTAACCACTGAGCAGCTACTAACAATAGCTAGAGATTCGATCCTATTCACGGCAGTAAGGCCTGAGATCATTATGGAACGCGGTGAGGGAATGTATTTATGGGACACGGAGGGTAAGCCATATCTGGATTTTGTAGGAGGGTGGGCGGTCACTTGCTTAGGTCATTCACCTAAAGTCATTCAACAAACACTGAGTACACAGGCTGGCAAGCTCGTAAATACGAGCCCGTCTTATTACAATAAACCTCAATTAGAGTTCGCCCGCCGACTAACCGAGTTATCCGGCTTCGACCGTGTATTCTTTGCGAGCAGCGGTGCTGAAGCGAATGAAGGGGCGATTAAATTAGCCAGAAGGAACGGAGTCCGCAATCTGGGCGGCGCTTATGAGATTATTACGACTCTGAACAGCTTCCATGGCCGTACGCTCGCCACGATGTCAGCAACCGGCAAGAAGCATTGGGAGAGCTTGTTCTCGCCCAAAGTGCCCGGCTTCATTCATGTCCCCCTGAATGATATCGAGGCGTTGCACGCTGCAGTTAACCCGAATACGTGTGCGATAATGTTGGAGCTTGTACAAGGGGAAGGCGGTGTACATTGCGTTGATCAAGAGTATGTAACCCAGCTTCGCAGGATCTGTGACGATACTGGAATCATGCTGATATTCGATGAAATCCAGACCGGGCTAGGCCGCACAGGTAAGCTGTTCGCTAATGAACATTACGGCATTCAACCGGATGTCATGACGTTGGGCAAAGGAATTGGAGGAGGTTTCCCTCTCTCAGCACTGCTGGTAAAAGAATCGTTCAACATCTTCGAGCCAGGCGATCAAGGAGGGACTTATTCGGGGCAACCGCTCGCTATGGCGGTTGGGCTAGCAGTTGTGAATGAGATTGTTGCTAAGGAGCTGTCCGCACAGGCAGAGCAGCAAGGCAAATACATCCTTGCTCATCTTCACCAGATAGCGGCACAATACGGTTTGAGTCGGATACGCGGTAAAGGATTGCTGCTGGCATTCGATCTTCCCGACGAGAATGGCCATGAAATTGTGGCAGAGTGTCTGAAGGCAGGACTGCTGATTAACTCGCCGAATCCCCGGTCGATCCGATTGATGCCGGCGCTGATTGTGTCGGAGAAGGAAATCGATACGATGTTCCAGCTGCTGACCCAGGTTATGGATCAACATGATCTCAAATCATCTCTAACTCAACAAACCTTGTGATTTAACTATATAATTCTTGATATTCTGTAGGCGTAAGGCCTGCATTTTTCTTGAAGGCTTTACTGAAAGAATGGATGGATTGATAGTGCAGCAGCTCCGCAACCCGGGTGACCTTTTGTCCGGACTGCAGCAGGTTCATGGCCTTGAGAATGCGCCTTCGACCCCAATAGTGCTGCAGTGATACGCCCATTTCCGTTCTGAAAACATGGGATAACCGGGAGTGACTGTAACCGAACGCAGCCGCAATTTCGCTAAGTTCTTTCATTTCCAGCAAACGTTTATCTATATACCGTACCGTTTCGAAGGCCAGCTCCTTGGGGTTATCCGAACGGTCGGGTCGTTTGAATATCTTCTCCTCTTGAGTGCTGTAGGAGCGATGAACGATTACGGTGATCTGGCTTACCAGGCTTTCCGCCATCAGGAGTGCATGACTGTTCCTGGCGTCTCCCAGCTCATCAGCCAGCTCCAGCAGGAGACCTTCCATCTTACCCTTATCGCTCCGAATTCTTTGGTCCAGAGGTAGTTTCTCTAACGAAGCAGGGATCAGCATAGAAGCTGCAGCCTCCGAGTATCGAAAGCGCAGGGACAGCAAACGAAACGGCTCCTGCCCGGAGCTGCTGATATCCCAGTTGTCCTTGGGATGGCTTGCAAAATATTGCCCTTCTTGAAACAAAGCCGCTGACTTGTTAAGAGTAAGCTTCCCGCTGCCCGTAACCGCGTAATGGAGGCCGCAGTAAGGTGCCGCACCTTGAGAAGGCAGCAATTCTGATGTAAAGCTGCAATCCCGGACTTGTTCCAGCACATATCTACCTAATGACATAGGCTTCTCCAAGTACGATCTATCGTAAATAAGTCCAACGTTCTCAGAAGAGCTGACACAGATTGGCATGGCTTTCGTCCCCCGTTCTTAACGCGTTTATTCATCTTTATTGTCCCTCGGGAGCAGCATGAAACGTAAGCCCATGAAGTTAAGAAAACAGGGAAAATATTAAGGTTTTGTGAAAAATACTATGGAAATAAAAATCCCCTTATGGGAGCAAGAAGGTTCATCCTAACGATGTTCCAGTCTTAGCTGCCTTAAGGGGCTGATCTTATTTCTTGGATTTGGTGTACCAGTCGCTCAAAGCGGTGTGAACTTCCGTACCACCCTGGGACTTCCATTGCTTAACGAAGTTGTCATAACCGTCCAACTTCTCAGCGCCGGCAATAACCTTGATGATATAGTCATTCTCAAGCTTGCCCAGCTTCTGCATATTGTTACCAACAACAGGAAGCGGAGGTGCAAGAAGTGTCGGGTCTTTTACAGATATCGAATTCTGCTTGTTGATTTCTTCGAACGCTGCGTACATAGTGTTGTCTTTTCTCACACGTACCAGCCATTGCTCTTCGAACGCTTTTGAATCTGTACTAGTGATAAACCAGTCTGCTTGTCCGCGATCATCATTAAATTTAGGCAGGATCGGGAACAGTTTACCAGATGCGTCTTTCTTGTAATGTTCATTTTCAATACCAATAGCCAGTTCTTTGAATAGAGTCGGTTCAACTTTCATGTTCAAGTACTTCATGGCTTCTTCTTTATGCTTCGACGACTTCGGAATGGCGATATACCAGCTTACACCTCCGCCTTGAATCCAGTTGGCAGCTTTGCCGTCTTTACCCTTCAATGCAGGGATAATCGTAATTTTGGAGCCTGGAAGGTTTTTCTCCAGTGCGTCTGTAACGGCCACCGCTACGCCCCAACCATAAACCATAACTCCCGCTTTACCGGTTGAGAACTTTTGCTGCACGGTAGCAGCTTTATTAACAGGCCACTCCTGATCAATCAGACCTTCAGTATACAGCTTGTTCATGAAAGCAAGGTATTCCTTCATGCCCGGATCGTCAAGACGGTGAATCAGTTTGCCGTTGCTGTCTTTCCAAGTCGTAACGACTCCGAATGCGCCTGCAATCTCAGTTACGATACTTTCATAACCTGTGAAAGGAATAATGTTCTTCTTTTCTTTGATTGCTTTCAACAATAGGTAGAACTCATCAATCGTTGTCGGGGATTTCATTCCCAGCTCATCAAGCAAGCCTTGACGGATTGCAAGAGAACTGCCGTTGAAAGCACGAGGATGCATTTCAGGTATTCCGTAGATCTTGCCATCCACCTTAGCGTTCTCTATAGCAGCTTCTGGGTTAGCCTTAACTAGCGCCTGGCCATGCTTTGCTAGAAGATCGTCCAACGGCTCGAGTGCACCTTGTGCAGCCAGACGGTTGTACTGGGAACCGGATAGCTTCAAGATATCATAAGGCTCTTTATTAGCCATCAAAAGATTCAATTTGTCATCGAAGTTTTCTAAAGGCAAAGTTTCATACTTTACTTTATAACCTGTTTTCTCTTCCAGGAACTTAGCAACCGGATCCAAATTCGGATCAAAATTTCTTTGGAAGCCAAGTTGTCTGAGCTCGGGTTTGACCGCTGGTGTAGATGTGCCGCCGCCGTTACTGCCCGATTCCGTACCGCTTCCGCCGCCTCCGCAACCAGCAAGGAGTGAAAACGCTAACACCAAACTGATGATACCAACCTTCTTCATTTAAGTCATCTCCCCTTTATTCTAATGCTTAATTGTTAATCGAATGTAAATGTAACATGTAGTAATCGAAAAGTATTTGTTCCAAGTCACTCCGTTTGTTGTCCTAAGTCTGCATGGACCTATTCCAGTTCTTTATTAAGGCTATCATACAAGACAGCGGGAATGACAATTCTAACTGTCGTGCCATGGCCAAGCCGGCTGTCGAATGTCAGCCCGTATTGTTCCCCGAAGTACAGCTTGATTTTCTCAACCACATTCCAAACACCGTATCCTTTTGTATGAGGCCTTAGTGTTAATTTATCTATCTGCTCGGCCTCCATACCTACACCGTCATCACTAACAGTCAGCAGAATGGTTTGAAGATCGGGGAGCATCTCGACTTTGATTATGATTATCCCCGTCTTATCAGGCCGCTCCTGGATGCCATGAAGGATGGCGTTCTCCACCAGCGGCTGAAGAATCAGCTTAACGGTTGCGCATGACTCCGCATACGGGTCCGTCTCAATCCGGTAATCAATCTTTCCGCCGAAGCGTCTGGATTGAATGTCCAGGTAGATCCGGACATGCTCCAGCTCATCCCGTATAGTGATAACATCCTTGCCCATACTTAGACTTAACCGGAAAAACTTGGCCAATTGGGCGACGACTTCACTTATGTCCGGCGCATTGTGCTTCATCGCCTGCCAATGGATCATATCGAGTGTATTGTATAAAAAATGCGGATTGATCTGTGCCTGCAGCGCCTTTAACTCAGCACTCTTCTTCAGGACCTGCTCCTGATATTTCTCTCGTATCAAGCTCTGGATATTGTCGCTCATTCGATTCAAATGATTCTGCAGCACCCCGATCTCATCGGAGCTGCTCGGAGGCGGATTCTGTTCCCACTTCTCATCCTCAATCTTGCGGATCTGCACAAGCAGGTCGCGAATACGCCGCGTCATCCCGTTAGAGATCCACAAGGCCGTTGGGATAGCCAGCAGGACGACAATTCCAAGGACGATAAGCAAAGATCGGGCCAACTCACTCGTCTGCGCTAATATTTCCTCGTTCGGAATAATCGCAACAAGACGCCACGCCGTCCCCTCGACGTGTTTTTGAGTGACAATGTGAGATTGGCCTGCAATTCTTATGTTCTCTGTTCCTTCGTTTTGCTCCCATAACCTGGCCGGCATCGTATTCATGGAATCCAGAGGCTTTCCGAGCTTGGTTTTGTCCAATGCCGAGATTACAGAACCATTGTTATCAATCAGATATACCGATCCGCTGTTTGTAATGTCCGTCCTCTCGATGATTTGGCTGATCATTTGCTCATCGATGTCCAACACTACAACACCAAGGACTTTGCCGCTTACTCCCCCATTCTGAAGAGGCCTTACACACGAAATAATGTTGGCTATTTTCCTCTCGTCCCCATAGTCGTGCTCATAAGTGGGCCTGCAATAAATGCCGTCAGTATTGGAGAGCATGGAGCTATACCAATCGGACTGCACGATTTCGGACATATTCATGATCGTTCTGTTTTCCCGTGTATAGATAGCTTCGTTCTGTGCATAGACCCGGATACTGAATATTTCCCTGCTGCTGGTTTGCACCGAGCGTATGATCTCCAGCAGCTTATGATAATCGTCGATTTGTTCCGCTAACTTATAATCCGGACCTTCTTTGGCCAGTGTCTGGTTCAACTCCCTGTTCAGGAACAGGATGCTGGAGACATCTTTGATACTGTTCAGCTTATAGGTAATGAACGTGTTCGCTTGTTCGAAAGACTTCTTGGTAGATTCAACTACCCTCTCCTCGATCATACCTGACGTTTTGTAATAGGCCAGACTAGTAAGGGTCAGGACAGCAAGCAAGATAAGCAGGACATACGACAGCAACAGCTTATATTTGATTTTGAGATTATTGAAAAAACTTCTTATTGGAAGTATGGGTTTCATATGGTCCGTCTCTCCATCATTTCCCGGTATTCCGAAGGATTAACACCGGTCTGCTTCCGGAACACTTTGGCAAAATAGTTCGGATCTTGATACCCGATCTTATTAGCGATCTCATAGAGCTTATATTTACGGTCTCCGAGAAGCCGTTTGGCTTGTTCGACCCGGAACTGTGTAATATAGTCGTTCATGGAAATACCCGTTTCCTTCTTGAACAAGATGCACAAATAAGTAGGAGCCAAATATACATGCCCTGCAATAGCGGAGATGGAGACGTCATTGCTGTAATTATCATGGACGTACCGGATGATCTCCCGAATGACCGACTTCTCCGTGCCTTGCTTGTGCGGCTCCAGTGATTCCTGAATAATCTCCAGTCGTCTCATCATGAAATTCCGGATGGTATACAGCTCCCCTGTAACGAATACTTCCGACCAAAGCTCATCCGCCTCGAATTCCCACATTGCCTCCGGGTAATGCTTGGTCATGGCGGCATACCAACGAAACAGCTTTTTGCGCACCGCAGCTACTTCCAAGGTCGGGAACAGAAGCAGATCATTAACCGTTTGATCCAACACCTCGATCGCTTCATTCATTTTTTGCTGCATCAGCGCTTCCTCATATCGAATGAACTG
The DNA here is from genome assembly GCF_059692235.1 of Paenibacillus sp. J2R1T-4. NCBI lineage: Bacteria > Bacillati > Bacillota > Bacilli > Caryophanales > Paenibacillaceae > Paenibacillus > Paenibacillus sp. J2R1T-4. The sequence goes on from NZ_JCAUBA010000019.1 coordinate 62,242, forward strand.
CTGCTTATCGAACAGCAAGAGCTTATTTCTTCCAGGCTGAGCGAGCTCCCGATACCAGAAAGACATGTTCCAGCCTCTATAAAACTTATATTGAAGGGCTTGAACCGCTTGCCTATACGATATGCCAAGAAGGGAGAGGTTAGGAACGGCCTCACCGACTGCCGCAGCTACTCCCCGATCATGCTCACCCTTTGCTTTTCCAGTCAACTTATTCAGCCACAGCGCCAGACCGTCCATATGACGAACGGATTCTACTGCTGCACATATAACACCTGTTCCGTCCCATTCAGCAGCCAGTACATGCAATCCCTCCGCCTTCGCAGTTTCATGGACAGTTTCATGCCAATCCTCCCACTGACCGGCCGACTTCATTCTAAACACACAGCAAATGACTTTGCCTTCAACCGGAAAGTGCTCATCGATCCGTTTAAGCTCCATCTGTACGGCCTCTCCATCGACTTCTTCAGGAGAAGAAATGTCAACGAGCTTCCTCAATAGATGAGCCGTTAGCTGCGGCTTGCTGCGATCGAGCTCTTCCGCAATCAGAACATACAGGTCTTGCTGCTGTCTGGATTCCACAATTTGCTGGGCTACTTGGGTCAAAAGCGTCTCCAGCTCCGTTATTTGTACGGGTTTTTCCAGATAATCCACCACATTAAGCTTGATCGCCGATTTCAAATATTCCGTATCCGAATAACCGCTAAGGAAGATCAGCTTACAGTCAGGAAGCAATGTTTTGATCCGGGAAGCCAGTTCAATTCCATCCATTCTTGGCATGCGTACATCGCAAAGAACGATATCCGGCCTAATCGATTCGATTCGCTCCAATGCTTCTATTCCGTCTTCCGCTTCTCCCGCCACCTCCAGTCCGAGTTGATTCCACGATACAAATTCCCTAAGGCCTTCTCTTGTCATAAATTCATCGTCTACCAGCATGACCTTCAGCATATGTTGAAATCGCTCCTTCCTGGATAGGGATTATAAAATGAAAACAAGCCCAGGCAAGGCTAAACCCATAAATTGGGATAGCCTCACACGGACTATTCTAGTTAATCTGATCGTTGTTAACCTTTGACGGAACCTACCATAACGCCTTTAACGAAATGCTTTTGCAGGAAAGGATACACCAGTAGAATCGGTACCGTTGCTGTAATAATCGAGGCGGCCTGCACCGCTTCGGGCGTTTTGTTCAGTTCTGCGCTGACGTCGATCTCACCTGACATCTTCAACACTTCATTGGTAGAAGCGATGAGCTCCTTCAAGTAAAGCTGTAGCGGCTTCAACTCCGGGTCGGTGATATACACCATTGCGGCGAAGTAGCTGTTCCATTGTCCGACGGCGTAGAACAAGCCAACCGTAGCCAGCACCGGCTTGGACAAGGGGAGTACAATACTTAATAGTATTCTTATATTGCTGGCTCCGTCAAGTTTGGCCGATTCCTCCAAGCTCTCAGGCAGCGCCTCGAAGAAGTTTTTGACAATTAGCATATAGAAGACACTGATCATGCCCGGCAGAATCAAGACCCCGATCGTATTGACCAGATTCAGGTTTTGCATAAGCAGATAGGAAGGAATCAAGCCTCCATTGAACAGCATCGTGAACACGTAAAGAAGCAATATCGGCTTTCTCCACTGCAAACCTGGCTTCGACAATGGATAGGCGGCAAGTGCGGTCATGAACAAAGCTGCAAACGTGCCTACTACTGTGATGAAAATGGTGATTTTGAACGAGTTAAGGAACATTTTATTGCCCATTACTAATTTGTAAGTGCCAAGCTGGAAGTCGATCGGAAAGATTGTGACGATCCCGGACACAACAGCAGCCTCACCGCTCAGAGACTTGGCAATAACGTTCAGGAAAGGAAACAAGGTGGTCATCCCAAGCAGGATAAAAAAAGCATAGTTCAGCACAATGAACACGCGTTCGCCGAACGACTCTTTGATTAGGTTCCCGCTTTTTCTAGCAGAAGAGTGGGTATTCGCCATTACCAGATGCTCCTTTGCATATATTTTTTACTCAAATAGTTGCCGGTAATAACAAGAATGAAGCCTACAACGGATTCGAAAAGTCCAACTGCTGTGGAGAAGCTATAGTCGGATGCGCCTAACCCGACCCGATATACATACGTTCCAATAACATCCGCAACATTGTAGACAACAGGGTTATACATGACTAGAATTTGCTCCGTACCTGCCTCAAGCATATTGCCTAATCGGAGAATGAGCATCAGAACGACTGTAGAGGCGATCCCTGGAAGGGTAATATGCCACATTTGACGAAACTTGTTCGCACCGTCCATCTTGGCGGCCTCATACTGCTGCGGATCGATACCTGCAATAGCAGCCAAATAAATAATCGTTCCCCAGCCTATTTCCTTCCAGCCTTCTGTCACGACAAGCAATGGACGGAACAGATCCTGATCCATAAAGAAAGGGATAGGACTCCCGCCCAACTTTACGATCACGGCATTGACAATCCCCCCGTTAAGCGAAAGCATGTTGATGAACAACCCGCTCACGATAACCCAAGAAATAAAATGAGGCAAATACATAACGGACTGGATTACTCGTTTGAACATCATGACACGAAGCTCATTAAGCAGCATAGCCACGATAATCGGAGCCGGGAATAAGAATAACAACTTCAGCACGCTAATGATAATCGTATTGCTTACTACGCTTAGAAACTGGTCGTTAACCATAAGTTTTTCGAAATGCTTCAATCCGACCCATGGACTATCCGATATTCCCCTGAAAATACTGAAGTCCTGAAAAGCGATAAGCAAACCGTACATAGGGGTGTATTTAAATAAAAGAATAAAAGCAAGCCCGGGCACGAGCATTAAGTACAAGTCCCAATCTTTACGAACAGCCTTTATCTTGCTCGGCTTGGGATTATGGACTTTGGCCGCCGGTTTCGATGACGGGGTTACTGTATCCATGTAAGTGTCTTCCTTTCCATTAAAAGATTGTGGGCAATAGGATTATGGCTTCAATTTATATAGACGGCTGCCTCTGGTATAGTACAACGCTCCCTCGGAAGTAAGGCAGAATAGATCCGATCGCTCGGCTAACAATTGATGTTCCATAGAATCCGGATCTACAACGGATATCCGTCTTCCCGCTGACGTGTAGAGTAAACCGTCCTTCCCCCAACGCATGTAATAGGGTCTCCAACGGCTGCCTGGATTAGCTTCGGGATAAAGCCGTTTCGTCTTCACTACTTCCAATGTGTCGGGGTGAAGAGCAAATATTGCTGCATCTGCATCCATAGCCCCCCAAAGAAGTCCATCGGGCCCGAATGTTAGCGAGCCTATTAATTGAGGAGCTCGGATCAGTCCAGGAATATGAGGCACCCATTCCTTTATCTTAGTGCGTTGCTCCAAGTCCCATAGGAACAGAACAGCCGAATCAGCCTTGGGTGCAATTCCGAGTCCGCCCATCGTCGAAGTTCCTCCGAACAGCTTGCCATTGAGGACAGCCAAGCCGGTTATGCTCTGGTTCTCTACAATGCCGCGATGCACTTCAGCAGTCCATTCTCCGGATTCAGTCTTGGAGCATATCGCGACCGTTCCCCCTTGCTCCCCGTAAGTCGGGATCGTGCCCACATACAGCTGATCGCCATGAGGCAGAAGAGCGAAGGGACGGTCTTGACGTTCTCCGATTTCCAGTACGAATTCGGGACCTTCCGTCTGTTCCCAGTCCCCAGCGTACATACGAGCGTGACGGTAAGTGCCGAACACGGGAACTCCGTCCCAGAACGTAATTCCTTCAGGCTGATGAAACGCTGGTAACACACGCTTCAATCGGTCGGTATCCGGATCGAACACACTCATTCCCCTCTGATATCCTCCAAGGAAAAGAAGGCCATCCGGGGAGCATTCCAGTGACTGAATCTCAACCCCTTCAGCATCAACCTCAGGGGATATAATGCGACACCAACCATCAGTGGGATCGAACAATATCGTTTCCGTATAAGCAGCGATCCCAGCCAACACGGTTCTGCCCGCGTCATCCCCCTCCGTCAACTTGAGCCAACGAAACGCCTTGATGCCGGTTTCAGGAAGTGGAGGCAAGCCGTCTATGGCCGTCACAATATCAGAAGTCCAATTGTAGGCGTACAACCTGGTATTGCTTTTGAAATACACCTTATCCGGCGCATTCGGGTCAGGACCGCTTATAAGATAATCAGCCGCCAGCACCCGGATTAAGGAGAGGCTGTCCCGATCGTAGACTCTGACTTCAATTCCGGTGCTGATAAACAACCGTGATCCAATCACGTATGCCTTGTATACCGTTTCCAAACCAGCTGCGTTAGAAAGCGGGAGCTCCGTCTTTGCTTTCGTAATTCGGCAATATTCTACCACGCCTCCCGTGGTGCCGATTCCTACCAGAAGACGATGGTCTTCCGCCGCCGTGATCCCTCTGGCATACTGCTCGCCTTCTTTCATGGAACCCAGATCTTCAAATATTCCATTCTCCATGCTATATGAGAACATTTTGCTTTCCGGATAACACGCTCCGAATATCATTCCAGCTTCGGCTTCTTCGAGCGCCCAAACCGTCTTGCTATTACATGGATTGTCACCAAGGCTCTCTACCCTGCATTGCTCTGGATTATATCGGAACAATGTTTGCGGTCCCGAAAAATACACTCTCTGGTCGGATGCAGCTAACAGGGAAGTGACAGAATCCACCCCCGGTACTTTCTCCGCATGGATGCGCCGGCCTGTCTCAGCCTCAAACGCATAAAACGTTCCCGGTGAACCGTTTACAAATAGATACAATTCATTGCGGCCATCCCTGTATTGGAATACGGCACCCTGCGTCAACGGGATGGGTACCCCGTCTCCGAGATCCGCAGCTTGCTGCAGAACTTCGTCCGTCCATTGTTCCATATCTAGGACACCCCTTCGAATAATAATAGACTGTTTTAATTGTGGCCCGGGTGAGCTGAAAAAGAAACAGGACGATCTTCGGGAAATGAGGAAAATGTTATGTTTTCGTAAAGAGCTTATTCAGTTTCATACCACAAGGAAGAAGCCCGCTTGTAGGTAGCGGGCTTCTTCTTATATTTATTCACTTAAGCATTCGTCGTCTGAAGAACTTTCTCATTCCAATATCGATTGTCCGTTGACAGAACAGTCTTAAGGAATCGGCCGGTATGTGACTCTTCTACAGCAGCTACTTGCTCTGGCGTGCCTTGAGCCACTACGGATCCACCGTCCTTGCCGCCTTCAGGTCCCATATCGATCAGGTAATCAGCCACTTTGATTACATCCAGATGATGCTCAATAACTAGAACCGTGTGACCGTTCTCCACGAGTTGATTCAAGCAATCAATGAGCTTCTGAATATCATGCAGATGTAAGCCCGTTGTAGGCTCGTCGAGAATATACAGATTATGCGAGCCGCGCTTCAGCTTGCCAATCTCAGTCGCGAGCTTGATTCTCTGTGCCTCTCCTCCTGAGAGCGTTGTAGAGGATTGCCCCAGCTTGAGATACCCTAGACCCAATTGATTCAATACATTGAGCTTATGCAGAATGTACGTCTGATCGGCGAAGAACGTAACCGCCTCTTCAATGCTCAGCTCGAGCACTTCAGAAATGCTCTTCCCATTCAGCTTGACCTCGAGCACCTCGTTATTGAATCGGGCTCCTTTACAAGAAGGGCAAACGGATTCGATGTCAGCCATGAACTGAAGCTGTGTCGTCACAATCCCTTCTCCCTGACAATGCTCGCAGCGGCCGTTCTTCTGATTGAAGCTGAATTCGTTCTTACCGAGTCCCCTATCCTTGGCTTCATCGGTATCCGCATATAACTCCCGGATTCGGTCGAAGAAACCGACATAAGTGGCAGGATTAGAACGCGTACTTCTCCCGATAGGGGATTGGTCGATGTTAATGATACCCGACAAATGCTCGGCGCCTTCGATCGTATCATGCTCCCCTGGAACAATGCGTTGATCCTGAAATACGCCATATAGCTGCTTGTACAACACCTCATTGATCAACGTGCTCTTCCCTGAACCAGAAACACCCGTAACACAAGTAAGAATACCTAGTGGAATATCAACATTAACACTGCGCAGGTTATTGGCTCTAGCCCCTCTAATGCTGAGGAACAACCCAGCCGGCACTCTCCTTTGAGAAGGAACTTCGATTCTCCTGTTCCCGGACAGGAAGGCACCTGTCAGCGATCCCTTCGACTTGCGCAATTTGTCAGCCGTGCCTTGGGCAATGACTTGACCCCCTCGTTCACCGGGACCAGGGCCAATCTCGATAATGTGATCAGCGCTGCGGATCGTATCTATATCATGCTCCACTACGATTATCGTGTTGCCGATATCTCTCAGCTTCTTAAGCGTCTGCACAATCTTCAAGGAATCTCTTGCATGAAGTCCAATACTAGGCTCATCCAGCACATAAAGCATTCCCATCAGTCCTGAACTGATCTGCGTGGACAACCGGATACGCTGTGCCTCTCCACCCGATATCGTGTCTGATCTGCGGCCGAGATTGAGATACTCCAGTCCAATATCGATCAATAAGTTCAGCCTTGTGGCAATTTCACTTACAATCTGAGCTCCGACCTGCTGCTTCTCAGCTGAGAATGTAACGTCATCCAGGAACAGCTTCAGCTCTTTTAATGGAACGCTGCAGAGCTCATGGATATCCTTCCCCCCAATTTGTACGCAGAATCGTTGGGGTTTCAGCTTTCTCCCTTCACAGTCCGGACAAGTATTCTCTACCATCACTCGCTTGAAAAATTCACTATCCCCGCCAATTCCAGCCCTCTTCTTCACAAACCATTTGTACCAACGGTTCACCTGGGCGACCATTCCATGATATCTCCTCATCTGGCCAACCTCTCTCATGGCGTGACGGGAATCCGCATTGGTCTGCAGAATGGGAAACTGCTCGCCTCTTGTCCCATGGAAGAAGATATCGACAAAGTCCTCGGATAATTCATTGAAAGGCGTATCCAGGCTGTATCCATAGTGTACGAATAAGCTGTGAAGGAACATCCCCTTGTAGGATTTCTTCGCGCTTGGCCCAAATAGAGAAGGGTCCAGAGCGCCCTTATTCACGCTTTTCTCAGCATTCTTAATCAAAAACCGTTTCTCAGTCCGCAAATAAGTGCCGATCCCGCCGCAAGTTCGGCATGCGCTTCCTGGATCATTGAAAGAGAAATAGGAAGGATGAAGCTCACCTAGAACCAGATGGTGGGTCGGACAGCCGAAATCCTTGTAGAACGCATGCATATCAACGGGCTTATTTCCCTCGGAATGTACAATCTCGAAACGGATGAAGCCTTCTCCGATCAAATTTAAGCTATTCTCTATCGTTTTGGACAGCGATTTGAACAGAGTAGGTGTAACGACAACCTTGTCTACCACGACCTCCATCTGATAGTCTTCCTCGTCATCAAGCTCTATCGGATCGCTCAGGTTATGGTTCTTCCCATCGATCATAACCGTACGGAAGCCTTTCCCGCGAATCTCATCGAACAGAGTCTGATAATCTTCATCGTACAGCTTGAATATCGGGGCGAGCACCTCTAACTGCGTCCCCTCTGGCAGCGCTTGCAAATGATCGATCATCTGATTGACCGTCTTGGTATTGATCGGATGCTGACAGAACGGACAGCATGCTTCACCAGAGGAAGCATACAACAACCGCAAAAAATCATATAAATCCGTCATCGTCCCTACCGTAGATCGCGGATTCTGGTTGCCCTTCTTCTGCTCAATTGCAATAACAGGCGAAAGTCCGAATACAAAGTCTACATCCGGCTTCTTCAGCTGATTCATTCGGCTCTTGGCGAATGTCGACAGTGACTCCAGAAAGCGGCGCTGTCCTTCACCATAAATAACCTCGAACGCAAGCGATGATTTCCCTGAACCGCTGACACCCGTAATAACCGTCAATCGATCCCTCGGAATATTCACATCTATATTCTTCAAATTGTTCTGCCTGGCACCCCGGACCTCAATACTTGTTTTCACTCGTTGCCTACACTCCTTTGGTTATATAAAATCTTCCTCATCCTGAAGCAAATATCCAGGTTCATCCAGGAATAATCTGCTCTTCGGCGTAGGCTTCACATGGACGGGTACCTGTATGATGTGCTCACGCTCAACGAGCCAGCTGCAAGCCATCTCCAGCAATCCCGCTTCGATCCTGACTATGGTGCTCAGTCTCTCGGTCATCTCGGAGATCGACCGCACATCCTGTTCTTGCCTCAAATAATCCAGAATCGGCCGGAACAGCTCCATCTCCCTCTTCTGGACAAACTCCTTGACCAAAGCTAACGCCGACTGAACCTTCAATTGGTCCACAGGGCCACTGACCAAATCCTCATAGATGGCTCGGAAAAATTCCGGGTTGTACTTCATCGCCTGCTGGACGGATTCCCGAATTGGAACCTCCTTATGACGAATCACTTCGATCTGCGCCAAGATGTCAATCATCTTGATGATCCAGAAGGCGCTGTATGTAAAGTCACGTTTGACCTGAAACCATTTCTCAGCCTTAGCCACTGAGGTAAGCAGAATACAGCCAAGCTGCAGCAGTTGAAACTGCCGATCCCGCTCCCCTATATAGTGGATATTCGCAAAGTAATCCTCGAGTGACTTGTCCTTGGTGAAGAGCAAAGTCCCCCGAAGCAAGTAGGAATGGCTGAAGGAGGTCGATACCGACTTCTCAACCCATCGCTTGAACTCATCACGAGTCTGGATACTTGCGTTAATGGGGATTCCATTCTCCACAAAACACATGTTGTTCTTGACAAGCTTCTGATCATGCACAATCAGCTTCATATCAATATCCGACTTCTCCCATACCTGATCGTATGACAGGCTGCCGAGCAGGATCGCCGCGATGATCTGATCATCCTGCTTTACTTTATCCACGAAGGCTTGCAGGGCTTCCTTATAGGCTGCGTTAATTGCTGTGCTCATGACAACGGTCCCCTCCTCTCTCTATCCTACTATACCGCACACTTGTTCGCGTGTAAATATTTCCCATGGAAATTATGAATTCTTTTTTTTGGACAAAAAAAGAGCTGAATCCCAGGTTATTTCACCAAAAGAGACAACTCCAAACGTTACAGTATTACCTATTAAATGCTGAACGAACTATTCCTCCGCCACAGCACCGAGACCTTGCATGACGAAATGCAGCGTATCCTGGACAAGCTCATCCAGAGAAGGAGGCTCTTCTGCCAGCAATGGCTTGAAGTATTCCGTATGCTTGTGAAAAAGGATCGTCCCCATTATGAAGAACATTGTATTGTCCAAGGATCTGTAACGGAAGACGCCTTGTTCTTTACCCCGCTCCAACAATTCTCTTAACACCTGCCACACCGGAAAAGAAAACTTGCGAATGTGCTCGATGCGATGCGAATTTTTGAATATTTCCTGCTGCAGCAATAAAATCATCTCCGGCTCACTCATCCGGTAACGAATGACCTCTTGGATCAGCGTCTTCAACCCGGCGAACGGCTCAGACCATAAATGAGAGTACTCATCCAGCTGCGCTTTTCCCGGAAAAAATGTATTAAACAGCTCATAGAACAAGTTGTCCTTACCGCCAAAATAATAAGAGACTAGCGATACATTCGCACCTGCATCCTCGCAAATTTGTCGAACAGACGTATTATCAAATCCTTGTCGAGCAAATAAATGTTTGGCAGACATCAATATTTTGATTTTCATATCACGATCAGCGGGAGGCATATGGTTGACCATCTCCTATTCTGAATGCTGCTAGGTTGCTCGAGCGTGACTTCTTTCCTTCTTCAACGCCGTGATCACGACCCCCACAGCTACAGAAGCCAGCATAATCATTAGCAGTCCCCATGAAGGTCCAGCTACCGAGGGTCCACCGAAGAGTAAGTTCATATTTCCTTGAACTGCATACGTGGCCGGCAAATACAAGCTGAGTCCATGATAAAAGTCGGAAAGCAGCTCTCTTGGCACCATGGCACCGGAAGATACGAGCTGAGCGGACAAGACAACGATATTGAATAACATTCCTGCGTTACCGAATAGAAGCAGGAAAATTTGCGCGAAGAACATGAAGCACATCAAGAAAAGCGTCTGGAATCCCCACATAACGAGGAAGCCTTTGACCGCATGCCCGCCCAACAGCAGAACAAGGGAAGAGCCAATCAGTGCAATTCCGACAGCGGACACTACGTTAATGATAGCACGAGCGGTGAACTTCTGCATACGTGTGAAGGTGGTGCCGATCTGCAGAGAGGACTGCTGAATGTTCATGGCCATAATCATCGACCCTACATAAGAAGCCAGAACCATCATCATGGGAATCATCTGATTCGACATATTGGAGACCGGGTTGATATAATGCATATCGGCCGTTACCTTCTCCGCTAAACCCTGTGCAATTCCTTTCGCCTGAGCAGCGGGTGTGTTCATCTGGACCAATATTGCTTCTGCACCTGCACCGATAGCTTCCTTGTTCACATTAGCTGTAACCGCAGCAGCTACACTTTGCATCATGCTCTTGATCATAGCGGGATTGGATTCGTTAATCCAGTACTGCAATTGCCCCTTCTGACCAGAGGTCTGCAGTTGTTTAGTGAACTCAGACGGTATGTACAACACCATTTGTACTTCACGTTTATCCAATTGCTGCTTGGCATCTTCAAGTGACGTCACAGCTTGCAGTTGGAATGGCAGAGTTTGTTGCAGGTTGGCGCTGATTTGTTTCCCTACAGTCGAATCCTCGTTCACTATGCTAATCTTCAAATGGGACGCATTATCCGTAATCCCATCATACCCCGTCATCCATACTAAACTAAAAATCAATTGAAACATCAAAGCAGTTGCGATCCCTACTATTGTGGTAGGTCTCTTAAGAAAAGCTCTCAATGCTTGAAGCATCTTCGGTTTCATCTCCTTCTATAATTAAAACGATCGTTTAAATCAAACGTTTGTTTAATAATTTATCAAAAAGATCTCAATCAGTCAATTCTCTTCAGATGACATTACAAATAAAAAATTAAAGTACAACGACGAGAAAGTCCCCTCTTTAGCGACAAGAAAATCCCTTTTAAGTTTACACTGCATATTTTTTACGACAAGAAAGTCCCGAAATTACATAAAGTCTATTCTTCAAACGGTACATATCCATTATTACGAACAAAAAAGCACTCATAACTAAAAGGGTTAATCTACAATTCGTTGTAGATTAACCCTTTATTTATGATTTATTTAGTTTCTAGGTTGGTTAAATATTCACGGAGAAAAAGATCATTTTTTATTTCGAACTTTATGTTCCAATTTTCACATCTACTATCCTTTGTCAGTATGTTACCACACGAGCATTGAAAATGACATTTATACTTAAATGAATAAAGAATCCTTTGATTGCATTGTATACAGGTACTTCTTATTCTTTCGTCGTGGTATGGGCATCGACTTAAAAGTTGGTGAAGAGTACTATGGAAGTTGTAGTGTAAATACTCTTTGCAATAATTTAGATATTTACTAAATTGATCGCGTGGCTTATTTCCAAAGTAGTAAGACGACATGCGAACTTTATTGATGAAGTCCCTTTGTCCCTGAATGCTGAAATTAACAAAATGCATAAAAGTTTCATTATCAAATCCGTGCATAGTGTAAAAATCTAAGTATTTCGAAGATTGTGTTATTGATTTTTGCTCGCGCACAATTCCGATTCCTAAAGTTCGAATAATATCAACACTAACCAAGAGGATGAAATCCTGCGAATAAGCGAGCATGCGTGAGAAAATCAAATCATACCGAGGAAGCTTATTATCCAACCCGGCCTCAAATTTTTGGAGTTGTATACAAAAATATCATAGTCACTTCCCGTTGGAACTTCCAACCACAAGTTTATCCAAAACTTATAATTGACTGTAAACTTCCACCAGTCCTCGGCGTCTCCATTCGATGACAAAGAGCCATTAAGTGAATCCCCACTGCTGGTTGTTAGAACCCCCCACGCATTATAAGCATCGTTGGGCTCAGATTCAGAAATGGTCGCCATTGTGCTGAACATATTTTTATCAATTTAATGGTAATCGCTGTGTAATGCCAAATTGTTTTGGATTTTTCCGTCCTCAACTGTTAAAACAGTCGCAAATTTGAAATCATTACTCTCAATACAATCACCCCTTAATGCAGATAGATGGAATATAAAGGAAATACCCTTGCATTATGATTAACACGTATTAATAGATTCAAGTCGCAGACTCTCAGAAATTTGCAAGAATACAGCAATAATTCCTCTTTGATCACGATACGATTTCTATTAGTTTAATGAGGCAGAACCTTAAATGCTCTTACTAGACAAAAAAAAGCGGATCTCTCCGCTTTTCTAATGCTTAGGTCTTAAAACGAGCGGCATACAACATTCTTGCCATTTGCTCGCCGCCGGATCCAATAAATAAAAAAGCCCGCAATTTTCGCGGACTTGATTGTTTCAGCAGATGGACAATTTTAAAATATGTTGTCTACCACCATTATTCCTTTTAGATCGTTTGCTTTCTTAGTCGCCTCTTCTTCAGCCATTCGAAGCGCTGTATTGATATCCATGTTTCCGTATAGCACCTCATTGCCATACTTGATATAAATCCCTCTCAGATCGATCAACATGGACCCATAATAGGTGTTGTTTGCCCACTGATTTTGGAACACGGTTTTCCAGTTTTTCTCCTTGAATGCACTTTCTGTTCCCAGCAGTTTTTGCACCTCGACGTTTTTCACGACCGGAACAATACCGATCTTGGCTAAGCCGCTCTGAACTTCATCAGAAACGATATATTTCAATACTTCCATCGCTGCATCTTTATTTTTGGATATCTTACTAATGGACATGTTTACGGACAATGCCTGGGGCCCGATTTTCAACGCATCCTTCAACACCGGCATCGACACAAAATCAAAATTCATCGTTTCCAGCAACGCCTTCGATGAAATCATATTGGCGGTTACCAGCGTAGCCATCGCGCTTTTGCCGTCCTTGAACTCATTGTAATCATTGAGCCCTTTGAAATATCCTTTATCCGCTGTGCTCGCTGCATCTGCAATGTATTTTTGGAAAAATGTTTTCCACCGCTCATCCGAATTGATCGTTGGCGTAGTCGTTCCCGATTTCAAATAAGGGATGGAGAGTGGATTCCCTGCAAACATGTATACCATGGAAGGGATATAACCGGAATATTTAACCCCTCCATCATTTCGAGTCATCCGTTTTGAGATATCATACATTTCCTCCCAAGTCATACCGTCTTTTGGATAGGGGACCCCAAACTTGTCGAATAGGGTTTTGTTGTAGTACAGAAGCGGAATATCGGCTTGCACAGGCAGGAAATACACTTTGCCTCCGTATGCTTTAAACATTTCACTATACGACGGGTTGAACTGGTTCAAGTCCAGCTTGTGGGTTTTGATCAACTCACTCATGTCAGTTGCGTAGCCGTACTGAAATAGCTGCTTCTCATGCCAACCATTCGTCGTGAAAATCAAGTCCATATACGTATTATTCGCCACAAGTCTAGTCATCTTCTCAGCATTGGTGCCGACCGTATCGGTGATATACTTGATTGTATAGTTCGAGAACCTTTTACGAAGCGCGTTGCCAAACCGCTGATTAAAGTATTCTTCCGAGTCGGCTGCCATCGTATAAATCGTAATCTCTATCTGTTTCTCAGGTTCTTTGACTTGGGGAGCAGGCGTCCCTTCGGATTTGCCGGATGGAACGGAACTGCAAGCTGCCAGTAAGACTAACAATGAAATAGCAACGGTATAGCGCTTCAATGATTCAAAAAGACTGTTCATACGATCCTCTCCCCTATTTGGATTCATTCACAATCTGGACAGCGTAGAGATCAGCATCCTGCAACATAAACCGAAACCGTACCGTTTGGCCGAACAGCGCACATAGATCAGAACCGTCACGCCATTTTACAGACTCCCCGAGATGATCACCATAAAGCGCTTCCATATCTTCAAAAGCAAAGCCCTCGATTGCATAACCGGCTTCATCCTGCACCTGAACCCGTACAGAACCTGCAGCCGAGGTCGAGTAATTAAGCGAAAGTTGAGCGCAATCAAGGTTTAGCGCGATTTTCGATTATAACGATAACAAAATCGAAACCCGCGCACTATACAAACCTGATGCGGAAATACAACACGCTTGCTTATGGCGTCCTTTTGCGGCTTATCCAAGCATGGACCCGACTGACCGCTCCGTCCTTATCGCGAACAGGTCGGCGTCCTTCAGCTCGAAGCGGAACCGGACGATGCGGCCGATCCAATGCCCCAGATCGGCGCAATCGCGCCAATGAACGGTCCCCTCGAGCGTATCGCCATACATCGGCTCCATATCGGAAAGGCGGAATCCGTTGATCGGCTGCCCGTACTCGTCCTGCATCTCCACTCGGATCGAACCGGCGGCGGAAGTCGAGAAATTCATCAGCAGCCGGTTGCCCTCAAACGTCAACGGACGCGTGATGAATTCGCCGCCGTCGTATCCGGCGTGAACCGAGGCGAACCCGTGCTTGCGGACTGTGACGCGCCGCAGCCGCATGTCGTCCCAGCGGTAATGCTCCGTCACGTAGAACGACACCAGGTCGGGTTCGGCCGCCAGCTCGACGGCGCCGCTCGCCACCATGCCGCTGCGGTCGGTCCAGTTGCGCCTGTCGTAGCCGGGACGCAGCCACGCTTCCCTGAACGTGCGGTCCCACCGGACGCCGTCGCGGCTCGTCATGAACAACGTATCGCTGACCCCCGGATGCGCGTGTTCGGCGATCAACCGGCGCTCCGGCACGAAACGCATCGGTAACGACAAGTAAATGTGTTCGGCTCCCGGACATAACAGCGTCGAGTTGGTATAAAATTGCTCTTCGGGCGCGTCAGCCGCATATTCGTTCCGCTGCTGCGGGCCCCAGAGGATAAAATCCTCCGATACGGCGCTTTGGATCGCGCGCAGGCGGCCGTCGTGGAAATAGCGGTTGTAGCAGCGGTATTGCTTGCTATTGCTGTCCCAGAAGGCAATATTATGCGAATCGAAGCCGCCGTCCGTCATGATCGGCTCCTCCTTCACATACCGCCAATGAAGCCCATCGGCGGAAGCCAGAGCGAACAGCTCGCTGCGATTCAACCGCGCCGGCCCGGTTCCCACGCCCCCGACCGCCATGTACCGCTGCTCCCTGCCGGCTTCGGGCGACCGGTCGAGGAACGGGGAAAAGTTATGCGCCGCAACGCCCCGCAAGATGATGTTGGTGCTGGCATGCCCGCCGAACGGGTACAAGCCCAGTTCGGGACGCTCGAAGCGAAGGCCATCTTCACTTTCGGCATAACACGTCACCTGATTGGCATCGCTGTCTTCGCCCTGGCAATAGCCGCGATAATAAAGCCGGATCCGGTCCTCATCCTGAAGTACCGAGAAATACCCGCTTGTAGGACCTTCCCAAGGGCGGTCCGGAACAAACGCGATTTCCTTGCGCTCTGGCGCGTGCAGCTTCAGACGAAGCCCGGACATGCCGTCGATCAGCCAGTCGTCGACGAACATCTCGACGCGCGTTCCTATCGATACCACCGTTTTCATAAGCCGCCATTCTCCTTCGCGGCGCCCGCCCCTTGCAGCGGCCTGATTTGCCCTACCGATGCGCCGAGGGGCACACGCTCCGCGTCCGAGCCTAGGCCGGGATCGAATACGCCTTCTAGCCGGATGTCGACAGGGTCATACGCTACCGTCACCACAGCCAGCTCGTTGTCGGCGCCTGGCGGCACATTCACTTGGACCATCGTCCAGCAGCCGTCTTTCCACGTGATGTAGCCGTCCGTTTCGGATTCGGGCAAGCGGTTGCCGTTCAGCGATACATCGTGCAGGATCGCGCGTGGATATGGAATTCGCAGCTTGAAGGCGATGCCGTGTTGAAGCTGGCCGGCGCCGCCCGCCCCCGTATCTTCCGGATGGGGGATGACACGCGAGGCATCGGTTAGCGCTTCCTCCTTCCGCAAATCAAGCGCCAAATAAAGCCCCGGGTCCGGCTCCATGAACGAGCGCAGCCGCCCCGCGTCAAAGCTGGCGCGTCCTTCCAGCCTGTCGATGAAGAGCTGGATCGGCTGGCCAAACGCTCGCTCGAATACGGATTGGTCCGTTTCCCTCGACGTGCTGCAAACGTACATCAGTCGGCCCGGCAGTTCGGGATGCATCAGGCCGGTCGTGAAGCCGCCGATCTTATCCCACAGCTCTACTCGGCTTCTTCGGCGTTGCCCGGGCGTAACGCCCCATGCCGTCACCGAATGAAACAGCCCCCCGTTCATGCCCCGGTTGGGAAAACCCGGATAGTATTCGAGCCGAGCTCGTTCGTTGCCGATTTCTAGCAACCGGCGCATCCGCAGAAACCCGCTTTCCTCGAAAGCGACCTCGATTGACATGACGATCGAATGGTACTTGTTGTACGCGTAAATGCCCTGGTTGCACCCTTCCTTGACGTTCTGAAAATGATGCCGCCATTTGGGCTCCTTGCAAACGGCATCCGTCGGAAGCAGCCGCTCCCGGTCGTCCTCGCTGTCCTGCGGATAACCTGCCGCTTCCGCCGCCGCGCGTATTTCGTCCACGATGCGCCGGTTGTAGCTTTTGTACAGCCCGAAGGCCGACACGCCGATCGTTTCGACCATGATTTGCCCGGCGCTCCAGACGCCGTGGCTGTCGAAGAGCACGTCCGGCTGGTAGTGGTCGATCGCTTCTCTCACGGCTTCCGCTTCCGGATACAGCTCCGGATCACGGACCCCTTCGAAAGACCAGGGCGCCTGATAAGGATCGCCGGCTTTTTCGTTGCGGAATTGATAGTTGATGTCCGCCTTGTCGTACGAGAACGGATTCGGACAAGGAATCAACACCACGATTTGCCGGCGCAAAATGTCCAACGCCCCCGGATCGCCCGATAGCAGCCATTTGCCAAGCATTAACACCGAGTTCCCCCCGGAGATTTCCATTCCGGTATGCATGGCCGTAATGAGCACCACGTCCTTGTGCTCCGCATCGATGCTGCGGTCCGTTAGTTCCGCCAGCCAAATGTCGTGTCCACCGCTTCGGCCGATCGAACGAACGTCGGCATATCGCGGTTGATTGGTTTTCCAATCGGCCAGCAAACGAGCGATTTCTTGCAGCGATAGACGGCTGCGGATAGGCAAAATGTTTTCCAACCGGTACTCCCTCCCCTTCTTCTTGCTTGATCACCGACTCGCGTTTTCAAGTGAATAAGCTTCGCTGTCCTGTTTCCAAACTGGCTGGCTCTCACTTGGCCAGCTCCCTTCGGCGGCATCCCCCCTTCGATGCCCTGAGTATAGCAAGAGGAGGTTCCGGCCGATATACAAACAAAAATTTGGCATACAACAGCGTTGTTTTTGGACGATACAATCGTGATAAACCGAGGCATGAGGGCATAAGAATAACCTGATCGTAAGTTTACCGATCAGGTCCTTTGGCGAAAGCGTTCAGTTGGTGCATATGGCGCGCCTTCCGGTTCGCAGCTGTCGTTTAGATGAGCGATTGGAACTATTTTGCCCGTTTAGCGTGGAAAAGGCAACCGGTATACGCCAGCCGCTTCGCTGGGGATTGTGTTATGCTATCGTGCCCCGTTTTAGCGGAACCTTAGTCGAATTCTAATATCCGAATATTAGGGTTTGTTTACAGGGAATCTTAACACCGTTTTCAACTTTGACGGTTCAGTCTTACGGGGATCCGACAAATAAATTTCCCGATGAATTTTGCTTGAACGGATAAATCCATGTTCAGTACAAAATGCTTCCATTCGCGAAAAGCTTTCCGGCTCATCGTCAAAGCTTCCAATATGCATCATTTGACAGCTCAATCCATCTTCCACATGCTCGAACCGAACTTTCTCAAGGAACGGATTTTGTTTTTCCTTTTCGTCTGTTCCAAAAATCGCTCTTTTGTCTGTCGCGGGTTTTGACCGATCAAGCAAGTCCCATTCGCCCTCAAGTGGAAAAACCGTATATTCATAATATCCAACGGGTACATCCTCACTATTGTAGGACATTGCTCAAAGCCGTTATCTCCTTATGTTTGAATATATATATATGAGCCGAATTTTCCTCTGCGGCAACTTCATGATGTCATTTAGAGTCATCATTCACCCATGATCACTTTATAATATACGATACGCCAACAGAATAGATTTTCCTTTATTTGTTATGTAGAAAGCTGTTTCTTTGCCCAAAAATTTCCCCCTTGAATTACTTGGAGTTACGATAAACTGCCCGTTCAGCGACTTGTACCGAAACTAAAATAAGCGAAGGATGGATTCCATCGCCGTGCTATCGTATGTGAACTATATCCTGGAGAATATGTGGAACGATACGTGTGGGATCAAGGATATTACGGACAAGACGATAAAGGAAATGATTTGAGTTTACCTGAGGAAGCACGCTCTATTATTCGAGAATTTAGTCAGCCAGCTCCCCCATCACCTGGTCAAAGCATTCCGTTCAGTCAGGGGCGATTAGTCGCTTACTTCAATGAACATGCTAATGTAATGTTCAGTCCACGGGCTATGAGAAAGATGGAACGAGGATGAAGCTGGAGTGTCGAACAGCAGACTTTGAGCGGTATCGGAACGATCTTACAGTGGTGTAGGTTATAAATAACTAGAAATATAACACGGAATTACAAACAGACGAAAAACAAGGAGCAACTGCGGTTGGCAGACTTCTCCTCGTCGAGCGGACTGGGCAATCAAGGTAGTCCCGCTATGCCTCATCGCTTACGGACAGCACGTATTTGCGATATTGTCCGGGCGTGACGCCGAATTTCTCCTTGAACAGCTTGATGAAGTAGTGGGTCGTCTGGAACCCGACCGCGGTTGAAATATCGTAAATTTTCGTATCCGACAGGCTGAGCATGTCTTTGGCCTTGTCGATACGAACCAGGTTGACGTACTCCATCACGAACAGACCTTTGCCGTTTTTGAATATGCGGCCGAGATAAACAGGATTCATGTTAAACGCTTCGGATATCATGCGGATCGTCAAATTGGGATTATGGTAATTCTGGTCGACGAACTCGCTGACCGATCGCGTCAGCAGGCTTTCTTCCAGGCGGATCTGGCGATTGGAGCAATCGACGATGTCCCGGATGATGTGCGCGAACCAAGCCGTAATGACGGTCGGGTCCTGCAGCTGTAGAAGCTCCGCGTATACGTTCCGGTTGTCGCCAAACAATTCGCTGCGCCCGACGGCCATCGCGTCCGCTGCTTTGAGCGCCACCTGCAGCAAATCGATCAGTTTCTCCTGCCGGTAAACCACATGATGCTGATCGAAAAGCTGCTTGATGTATTGGGAGACGAACAATTCGGCGTGCGTCTCGTTCCGGGTTTGCAAAATATTCGCCAGCTTGTCCGTATCTTCGAGAATCGTCGTCTCCCGGTTGACCTGCTCCTCGCGCGTCTTTTCCAGCCGATTGACGATGATTCCATCGCCCAGATTGATTTTGTAAGTGAGCAGGCCGCGCACTTGTTTGAAACAGCCGTGCAGCTCCTGCGGTCCGCCTCCGCAAAGGCCGATGCCGCACGATACGGAAAGCGAGAAACCGCTTTCCACATGCTTCTGGATGCTTTCGCAGATAGCGAACGCCTGCCGGTTAAATTCCTTTTCTTCGCCATCCTGCTCGACTTCAAGCAGCAGCGCCCAGCAATCGTTGCCGATTTCGACGACAACCGGTCGGCGGTGCGCTTGCAGCGCTTCTTTAAAAAAGCCGATCAGCGAGATGCGGTATTCGTCGTACCGGCCCCCCAGGCCGCCTCCCGCCGCGTCCAGCTCCAGCACAATGACGCCGTAATGACGCCGGCCGATGTCGATTTGCAAAAACGCCGCCTGGCGTTCGATTTCTTCTTCGGACAAATAATGTCCCATCAGCAGGTTGTAATAAAAACGGTCCTTCATTTGCGGCAGCATTTGGTTGTAGGCCAGCTTCAGATCGCTGTTCTCGTGCAGCAGTTGCACGATATTTCGGTTGATGTAGCGGATTTCATCGGTGATTTTCATTTTGGCTTCGGCGGGCTCGCCCTTGGGAAGCATTTCCTTGATCGCCTCGAACATGCGGCGAATCGGCGCCATCGTGATGACGGACAACACATACGAGAAGAACGCGCCGAATGCGACAAGCACGATGCCGACGGCCGCGATGCTGTTGCGCAAGGCAAGCTCGGCCGCCAGCAGGCGGCTCTTTTGGTCCAGCTTGATCAGATAGATGCCTATCGCATTTACTTGAGCATGCATGCGGATCATTTCCATTGCTTCAGAACGCAAATAATCGATACCGCTTTGCCCTTCGGGCGTATGCCCGCTCCAGGCGAGATCGATCTCGGGCGGCGGCGCGCCGACTGGCAGCACGTTGCCCTTCTTGTCGGCAATCACAATGCGCTGCCCGTTCAAGTCTCCAACAATATCGTGAATTAACTCCCCGATATCGACTTGCACCAGCAGCATGCTCGTCTTATAGGCAGAGTTGAACGGTAGCCTTAGCACGATCGAAGCGACGACTTTGTCACCGGCGATCGGCACTGGGATGGTTTCCGCAAAGGTGCTTTCGAGCGTGGTGTCGGTTTGGCCGAAGAGCGGCATCCAGTCGCCGTGAAACGGCGTATTCGCGTATTCCAGATCCGAATCGATATATTCCCGATTGTTCTCCTTGACGTTCCGGATATAGTACACGTTGCGGATAAAGCGGTTCGTCTGCTTCATCAGCTTCAAATTGTTGATGATGTCCACTTTGTCCGCCTGTGCGATCGTGACGTCATGGTCGTACTTGTCGAACACACTGTCCAGGCCGAATTTTTTGGCGTTGTTGTAGATCTGCTCGTAAACGAGATCGATGTTTTTCTGGTATTGCTGCAAAATGATGGACTGGTCGCGCAGCTTGCCGTCCATTTTGTCCACCACGCTCTTCTTGTAAATCATGAAGGAGGACACAACGATGCAAAGCGTAATTGCCACGAACAGCAAGACAAAAACGTTCCCTTGCACGGACCATCTTTTCATCGACCGTGACCCCCCTTATTCCTTGACTGCGCCCAGCATAACTCCCTGTATAAAGTATCTTTGCACAAACGGGTAGAGCAGCACAATAGGTAAAATGGTCACGATCAACGTGGCAACCTTGATCGATTCCGGTGTCATTTTGCCAGCGGTGTCCATGCTCATCAGCTCATTCACGGCCGATGCTTCCATGACGATGTTGCGCAGCAGCACCTGCATTGTCCACATGTCGCTTTGACGGATGTACAGCAGCACGTTGAACCATTCGTTCCAATGATACACGGCGTAGAATAGCGAAATCGTAGCCAGCACCGGAGTCGACAGCGGCAGCACCACTTTCAGGAGAACGGCGTAATCGCTCGCCCCGTCGATGCGGGCCGATTCTTCCAGCGAAGGGGGAATCGCCATGAAAAAATTCCGCAGCAAAATGACGTTGTACGCGCTGACCAGCGATGGCAAAATCATCGCCCAGATGGAGTTGATCAGCCCAAGCGACGTAACTGTGATGTAGGTCGGTATCAGCCCGCCGTGAAACACCATCGTGACGACGATGTAAACCATCATCGCTTTACGGCCTGGCAAATGCTTCTTGGACAAGCTGTACGCGAGCGGGATCGACACGAGCATGTTGCAGACCGTGCCAAGCGCCGTTCGCATTACCGACATCCGAAACGACGCTACGATTTTATCGCTCGAGCTGAAAATAAACTCATACGCACCGAATGACACTTTAGACAGCGACATGTTGTAAACGATCGTCTCGTTCGTGAGGGAAACAGCCAGCAAATACAAAAATGGGGCCGCAATCGAGGCGACGAGCAGCGACAGGACGACGTGGATGGCCAGCTTGCTGAATGTCGCTACCATAAGTTTTCCGCCTCCAGACGCCTGGCCAGCGCGTTCGCGGAAACAATCAGCACCATTGCGATGGCCGATTTGAACATGCCCACGGCAGTAGCGAAGCTGTAGTTGGACGTGACCAGCCCTTCCCGGTACACGTAGGTATCGATTATGTCCGCCGTCGAGTACACCGAGGGCGAATAAAGCAGGAAAATTTGCTCGAACCCGGCGTCAAGCAGCCCGCCCACGTTCAAAATGAACAGGACGCTGATGACGTTCGTTATCGAAGGAAGCGTGACGTGCATCGTTTGCTTCCACCGCGTTGCGCCGTCCATCATCGCCGATTCGTATATCTCCGGATTGATGCCGCTGATGGCTGCCAAATAGATGATGCTGGACCAGCCGATTTCTTTCCAGATGGAGCTGGAAACGAGAATGCCGCGAAAAAATTCGTTGGAGCTGAGCATGTAAAACCCTTCGCGGTAGCCAAACCATTCTAGAATCCCGCTGGCAATCCCGAAAGACGGTGACGCCAGCAAATAAATCATGCTCGACACGATCACCCACGATATAAAATGCGGCAAGTAGGACACTGTCTGCACGATTTTGCGGAACACGCGATTTTTCACTTCGTTGATCAGGAGCGCCAGCACGATCGGCGCCGGAAACCCGAACGCCAGCTTGAGCAGGCTGATGATCATCGTATTCGTAAATACGCGGACAAAAAAGTAGGAGCCGAAAAAACGTTCGAAATGCTCCAAGCCGACCCATGGCGACGTAAAAATGCCGGCCAGCCCGTCGATCGGGGAATAATCCTTGAAGGAAATAACGATGCCGACCATCGGAACGTAATGAAAAAGTAAATAGTAGACGAGTCCAGGAATCGCCATCAAGTAGAAGGCCCGATGCTTTCCGAGCCGAAGTATGCCTTTTACCATGGAACTTCTCCCCTATCGCGGTGCGCCGAGCATAAAGACCCGCGTCTCCATGCTCGGCCGGACCTGCTATTTTCCCGCTTTTTTGTAGATCTCATTTTTCTCTTTGATGATGTCGTCCATGCCCATTTTGCGCCACTTGGCCAAAAATTCGTCCCAGGCGGATACCGGCAGCTCGCCCGCTGCGATGCGAATGAACGTTTCCAGCTTGGCGGCGTCGAGTGTCGCCTTGTTTTTTTGCACCGACGTGAGGATGAGCTCGTTCAAATTCAGTGCCTGATCGAGCGGCGTGTAGTTGGTCAGCTTTCTCATCTTCCGCAGGTTCTCGTAGTAATAGTCCCAGTACGGGCCTTCCGTCTCTTCCACGAAATTATCGATGTCGAGAAACTCGAAGGTGCCTGCGGCGAATTCCTGCGCGGGATCGAATTTGTCCAGCACTTTGATTTTGTTTTTGGCCTTGTCCGTGTAGTCGTACATGACTCCCGGCAAGCCTCTGCGTGAAATCGTAGTGTTTTCGATGCTAGCGGCGATCCAGTCGTAAATTCGGATCGCTCCTTCCGCATTTTTGGACTTTGCGCTGATGACCTTGAAGCTGCCCGGCTGGCGAATGGCAGCTACGCCGTTCGCGTATTTCTGCGACAACACCGTCGGCGCGTAGGAATATTTGGGTGCGAGCTTGATCAGGTTGTCGTACTGACCGTTATCCCGGCCGTACGATCCGATCGTGGCGCCTACCCAATCCTGCCCGATGAACTCCTTTAGCTTGGTTGCGCCTCCGTCTGCCGTAATCGCATACGTTTCGGGATGGACGAGCTTTTCCTTATACCAGTTTTGAAGCGTTTGCAGATACGTTTTGTAATCCGGATCCATCTCGGGCGGCAAATATGTGCCGTCGGCGCTTTTCCACCACGATGCGCCGTTCTTCAGAAAGCCGCCCAGCAAGGCCTGATCGGCACGCGTCGCTTCGATGAAGATCGGATACAGCTCGCCTTTTTTCGTTGCGTTGCTTGGATTCAGCAGCTTGATCGCGCGCATCGCCTTTTCGAATTCGTCGATAGTCTGCGGTACGGGCATATTGACCGCGGAGAGCCAGTCGGCGCGAATGTACGGTACGTTCGGAAACATGAACGCTTCGTTCGGGATTGCGTATATTTTGCCGTCATCGCCTTTCGTCCAGTCCCACAGATCGGGACGGATGTTTTTCTTCAGATTGGCGCCGTATTTGGCGATCAGGTCGTCAAGCGGCATGAGCAGCCCTTTCGACCGGGCGCTGTTGAAATCGCTGGCGGACAAGCCGACGGAATCGACTTTTTCCCCCGACGCGATCATCAGGTTGAACGTTTGCGCCGCGTTTTCGGCGAATTTCAGTTCGATGCCGGCGCCCGTCTTTTCTTTGATAAAGTCGGACACTTTTTTGATCCCTGGCTTTTCGAAGGTCGGGGCGGTGATAAAAACGGGTGTGCCGAACTCTTTTTTCTCCTCGGTTTTGGCCGGCGTATTGGTCGCGGCATTCGTTGCCGCCGGAGCGGACGATTCGGGCTTGGTTTCTTGTTGGGCTGAACAACCGATCACGACGGCTGCGAGCAAACCTATTGCTACGGCAGGCGCCGCCATTTTGGTTACTTTCATGCGATCTCTTCCCCTCTTTTAATGTGAAAGCGCATCAAGGCTAAGCGCGAATTTTGATTATAACGATAACAAAATCAATACCAGCTCTCTATACAAACCTGATGCGGAAATACAACATGCTTGCTTATGCCGTCCGTTTACCGCTAATTAGAGCATATCACCCGATTGTCCGCATCGTCCGAATCGCAAACAGGTCGGCGTCTTTCACTCGAAGCGGACCGGACCGTGCGGCCGATCCAGCGCTCCAGATAGGCGCCATCACGCCAATGAACGGCCCCATTGCGCGTATCGCCGTACATCGGTTCCATATCGGATAGGCGGTAGCCTTCGATTGGTTCCCCGTATTCGTCCAGCAGCTCCACGTGGATGGAGTCAGCGGCGGAAGTCGAGAAATTAAGCATCAGCCGGTTACCGCCAAATGTCAACGGGCGCGTGACGAATTCGCCGCCACTGTATCCGGCGTGAACCGAGGCGAAGCCGTGCTTGCGGACGGTGACACGCCGCAGTTGCATATCGTCCCAACGGTAATGCTCCGTCACGTAGAACGATAATCGGCCGGGTTCGGCCGCCAGCTCCATCGCTCGCTCGCCACCATCCCGCTGCGGTCGGTCCAGTTGCGCCTGTCGTCTCCCGGGCGCAGCCACGCCTCCATGAAGAGGCGGTCCCACCAGACCCCGTCGCGGCTCGTCATGAACTTCGTATCGCTGACGCCAGGATGCGCGTGTTCGGCGATCAAATGGCGCTCCGGCACGAAACGCATAGGAAGCGACAAGTAAATGTGTTCGACTCCCGGACATTGCATCGTCGAATTCGTATAGAACTGCTCCTCAGACGCGTCAGCCGCATATTCGTTCCGCTGCTGCGGGCCCCATGCGATAAAATCCGCCGATGCGGCGCTTTGGATCGCGCGCAGGCGGCCGTCGTGGAAATAGCGGTTGTAGCGCATCGGTATAGCTTGTAATTGTCGTCCCAGAAGGCAATATTATGCGAGTCGAAGCCGCCCCCGTCATGATCGGCTCCTCCTGCACATATCGCCAATGAATTCCGTCGGCGGATGCCAGCGCGAACAGCTCGCCGCGATTCAGCCGGGCCGGCCCGATGCCCACGCCTCCGACCGCCTTGTACCGCTGCTCCTCGCCGGCTTCAGGCGATCGGTCGAGAAACGGGGAGAAATTATGCGCCGCAATCCCGCGCAAAATAATGTTGGTGCGGTCGTTCCCGTCGAACGGGTACAAGCCCAGTTCGGGACCTACGAAGCGAATGCCGTCTTCGCTTTCCTCGTAACATGTTACTTGATCGGCATGGCTGTCTTCGCCCGAGCAATAGCCGCGATAATAAAGCCGGATCCTGTCCTTGTCCTGAACAACGGAAAAATACCCGCTCGTCGGTCCTTCCCAAGGGCGGTCCGGAACAAACGTGATTTCCTTGCGCTCACAGACGAATCGCCGATATGCCATCGATCAGCCAGTCGTCGACGAACATTTCGACCCGTGTTCCGATCGATACCGCCGTTTTCATATGCCGCCATTCTCCTTTGCTGCGATACGATATTTCCTCTCAGCGGCCTGATTTGCCCTTCCGATGGACCGAGCGGCAAACCCTTTTGACGTGCTGCACACGTACATCAATCGGCCTGGCAATTCCGGATGCATCAGGCCCGTCGTGAAGCCGCCGATCTTGTCCCACAGCTCCACCCGGCTTCTTCTGCGCTGCCCGGGCGTAACGCCCCACGCCGTCACCGAATGAAACAGCCCTCCGTTCATGCCCCTATTGGGGAATCCCGGATAGTATTCGAGCCGCGCACGTTCGTTGCCGATTTCGAGCAGCCTGCGCATCCGCAGAAACCCGCTTTCCTCGAAAGCAACATCAATGGACATGACGATCGAATGGTACTTGTTATACGCGTAAATGCCCTGGTTACACCCTTCCTTGACGTTCTGAAAATGATGCCGCCATTTGGCATCCCGGCTAACGGTGTCTGTCGGAAGCAACCGCTGCCGGTCGTCCTCGCTGTCCTGCAGATAGCCGGCCTCTTCCGCCGCCGCGCGGATTTCGTCCACGATGCGCCGGTTGTAGCTTTTGTACAGCCCGAAGGCCGACACGCCGATCGTTTCGACCATGATCTGCCCAGCGCTCCAGACGCCGTGGCTGTCGAACAGCACGTCCGGCTGGTAGCGGTCTATCGCTTGCCTCACGGCTTCTGCTTCCGGATAAAGCTCAGGATCGCTGACCCCTTCGAACGACCATGGCGCTTGATAAGGATCGCCGGCTTTTTCGTTGCGGAATTGATAGTTGATGTCAGCCTTGTCGTACGAGAACGGATTCGGTCAAGGAATCAGCACAACGATTTGCCGGCGCAAAATCTCCAAGGCGCGGGGATCACCCGAAAGCAGCCATTTGCCAAGCATCAACATCGCGTTTCCTCCGGAGATTTCCATCCCGGTATGCATGGCCGTAATAAGCACCACGTCTTTGTGCTCCGCATCGATGCTGCGGTCCGTCAACGGCCAGCCAAATGTCGTGCCCCCCGCTTCGGCCGATCGAACGAACGTCGGCATACTGCGGTTGACCGATTTTCCATTCGGCCAGCATGCGAGAGATTTCCTGCAGCAATAGTCGGCTGCGGACAGGCAAAATGTTTTCCAACCGGTATTCCCTCCCCTACTTCTTGATCGATCCCAGTCGCGCATTTTCATTGAATGTGCCTCCCTGTCCTGTTGCCAAGCCGGCTGGCCTTCGCATTGCCGGCACTCGTTGGTGGCCCCCCTTCGAATGCCCTGAGTATAGCAAGGAGTCATTCGAGCCGATATACAAACAAAAATCCGGCATACAACAATGTTGTTTGTCGACCGGATCAATCGTGAAAAACGGCGGTTATCCACAAAAAAAAGCCCTATAAATTCTTATATGTAAATAAAAGGCTGTTCCAAAAGGTTTTGGGACCCTTAGGAACAGCTCTTTCAATCGAACCTTCTTACACCGTAACCGTATGCGGCAGCTCCACGGACACCTCGCGTCGGGACTCTGCCGAGCGCAGCACGCCGTCGATGATCGCTTGCTGGATCAGTATTTGTTCGCCCGGTATCGGAGCGGGACGGCTGTCGCGGACCGCTTCTGCGAAGTCCCGCACCTTCTCGTCGAACAAGTTCAGCGAGTGCTCAACCAGCGGAATCTCAGTCTGCGTATGGCCGCCGAATTCGTCGTGGAACAACGTCATCGAGCCGATTTTACCATCCCACACCCCTGACCAAGGCCCGGTTCCGAACGGGATCACCTTCAGCCCAGCTTCGCTTCCGAGGAACATCGTCGCCCCAAGCGTATCCATGTGCATCGCCCAGGAGATCTTGAAGTGCAGCACGAGATCGTTCTCGAACCGGACAAGCGCGACGCCGAAGTCTTCGACTTCGAAGCGATCCGCTTCTTTGTGGTGCAACGGGTTTCGGCCGAAATGGCTCGTTGTGTACGCCGATACTGTCAGCGGACGCGGATACCCGAGTGTATTCAGCGCCATGTCGAGCGAATAACAGCCGATGTCCGCCATCGCCCCAGCGCCTGCCAGCGCCTTGTTGATGAACGTGCCGCCCGGCATGCCCCGTCGGCGGCCGCCGCCTGTCTCCACGTAATATACGTTGCCGAGGCGGCCGGATTGCACGATCTCCTGCAGCCGCTTCATGTTCGGGTCATATCGCGGCTGGAAGCCGATTGTTAGCATATTGCCCGTCTCGCTGGCGGTCTCCACCATCTCCAACGCCTCTTGCAGCGTCACGGACATCGGCTTTTCCAACAGCACCTGCTTGCCTGCGCGTAATGAGTCGACCGCAGTACTATGATGCGAGACGTTCGGCGTGCAGATGCTGACGCCATCCAGCTCCTGCTGAAGCAACTCTAGATGGCTATCGAACGCGGCCGCTTCGGTCAAGCCTTGCGCTTCGACGAACCGCTGCGCTCGTCCTGGAACAACATCAGCCACTGCGACGATATCGACGAACGGGAGCTTCCGATAGCCGGCGACGTGCGATCTGGCAATGCCTCCGCTGCCGATAATGCCAATCTTCAATCTTTTGCTCATGGGTACGCTTCCTTCCATTAGAGGGTATCGGGCGCTGCGCCTCCATCTTGCATGCGTCGGTAAGCTGCGGGTGTCATGCCATACTTCTGTTTGAATACGGGAAACAAGTAGGTCGGCGTCGCGTAACCTCGGGCTAAGGCAATCTCCTCGATGGAGCGGCACGTGTTGAGCAGATCGGCGCACACAGCCGAGAGACGTACATGCACCAAATAGTCGCGGAACGTCGTCCGGCCTTCGCTATGAAAGATGCGTTGCAGCTGGCGGGAGCTGACGTTGACACGCTCGGCCACTTCCTCCAGCGAGATCGGCCGGCTCTTATTGTCCTGAATGTATTGGGTCGCAAGCTCGTAACGATGGCCATTCATGTCCCTCTCCGGGATGCCGGGCTCCGTCCCGGCTGCACCGAATACGCGGGTCGAGCGAAGAAGAATCTGGATGATGGCCTGCTTAAGAAGCGTGTAGAAGCCCGGGGGCTGCTCCTCCCAGGCCCGGTAGGCATCGAGAAATCCGCCCATCGCGTTGTACGTGTCCCAGACGGTTGTTAAGGGAACGCTGTTCAGCATGCTGATACACGTCTCGGCCTCGCTGCGCTCCAGCTTTGTCCCCCAAACTCCATCCGCACCGCCATCTATCGGGTTCAGGGGAATGAATTCGATATGCAAGCACAGCTCATGCATCGGATCCTCGGAGTCGGATTGTTGGGAGTGAATGACGTCTGGACCCGTTATGTAGAACTGTCCTTCGTGCAAATCATAGGTCTGATCCACGATGGTTACATTGCCCTTACCTCTAGCTATAAAGTGGAATTCGAACTCCGAATGTTTATGAGTAGGGATGAAATGACCTTTGCCGAATATCGCAAGGTGGCAACGAAGCACTCGAATGCCGAAGTCGCCCCACCTGAAGCGGATGTCCAATCGATCAAGCGCATGAGGGTTGGGCAGCATCCGGGCGAACGGGAATGGCAGCGATGCCGCCTTCCGTTCGAAGCGCGGCTTGTCTTCTTGCTTGGTCCCCTTCCCACTGCGCATGTCTCATCCTCCCTCCATATACATTGTAAATGCTTAATTAGCCAATTCGATTAGCTTTACAGGACGACCTTCCGCTACGGAACGATTCGCTGCTTCCATCATTCTTGTCAATTCGACGGCCATCTCTATATTGTCTGTTGCATCGGTTCCGTTCAGCACATGCCCGACCCACTGATCGAAAGCCATCGTTCCGTTATCCGGTAGCGGAAGGTCTTCCCAGGCTCCGCTGTCCTTGTTGTTGCGAATCTGCAACCGGTTGTCCGGGAAGCCGAACAACAAAGAACCTTCTGTGCCATGAATTTCAATCGAGAATGGAGAATGTGGATTGACGAAACCGGCCTCGACGATCCCCACCGCACCATTCGCGTATTGAAGCGTCGCTACGGCATTGTCTTCTACTTCCTTGCCGGTTACATATCCGAAGGAAGCACTGACGGATTCGGGAGCGCCGAGGAAACGGCGGACCAAGTACATCGGATGGCAGCCGAGGTCGATCAGCGCGCCGCCGCGACATTGCTCCAGCGAATAGAAATGTGCAGGGAGCCAATTTGCGATGGCGCCGCCATGCGACAACCGAGCGCGGACAAGGGTCAGACGGCCAAGCAACTCTTGCTCCAGCACAGTCTCAATCGCCTGTGTATACCCATGGTAGAGCCGCGGCAGCGATACCGTGAGCTTGACGCCGGCATCA
The DNA here is from genome assembly GCF_059692235.1 of Paenibacillus sp. J2R1T-4. Classification (NCBI taxonomy): domain Bacteria; kingdom Bacillati; phylum Bacillota; class Bacilli; order Caryophanales; family Paenibacillaceae; genus Paenibacillus; species Paenibacillus sp. J2R1T-4. Next base: position 92,497 of record NZ_JCAUBA010000019.1, read on the forward strand.
TTGACGACTGCGAGAATGTCTAGTACTTCTTGGTACGTCGCAGCCACCACTTTTTCCGTGAATATGTGTTTGCCGGCTTGCGCCGCCTTGATCATAACCTCACGGTGAATATTCGTAGGGGCATCCACTACAACCCCATCGATTCCGCTATTCTCCAGCATGTCGTCTAACGATTCATAATAAGAAACGCCGTACTTCGCCGCCTTTTCCCTACCACGTGCGGGTTCTTCGTCCCAAATTGCCGCGATTTCGGTGTCCGGATTGGCGAGCACCTGGCGCGTATAATCTTCCGCATGCACATGCCAATAACTGATCATTCCAACTCGAATCACTAACCTCACCCTTTACTTTAAATATACGACACAATGTGAAGATACCATATACGCAATATTTGCAACAGTAGACGTTTGTGCCATTAAAACTATAGTGTTGCGCCATCATAAGAAAAACCACTGGGGCCTCCACCGTTGTTTATTCTATAAACGTTCGTATTGTCGGCGGACGTGGTGTCGGCAAGATCGACACGAAAATGACCCTCTTTTCCTTCATCCCGTACAAAATAGAGAAACTCTGGGTCGAGACTGAGATTGGCCCGGATCTCGGCAATCGTAGTCGAAACGACCAGATCCGCCGCTTTTAGGATCGGCACCTTCCCCTTGCCGTTAAGCTCTCCATACACGGATTCGGTAACCGATCCTCCCTCCAACGATGACCCAGTTCAAAAAATGCGGCAAATAAACGAGTGTCTGGATGACACGCTTATAGAACATGCGCCTGATTTCGTTCAACAGGATCGCCAAAATAATCGGAAAGGGAAACGAGACCACGATGGTCAGCACGCTTATGAAAAACGTGTTTTTGATAATGGTAAGCATCATCGGACTGTTGAACAGAAGCCGGAAGTTGTCCAAGCCCGACCAAGGGCTGTGAAGAATGCCGTCCGCTAAGTTGTAGTCCTTGAAGGCGACTTCTCTCGTTCATTCTAAGCAAAACAGTCCCGATAAGCGATCTCGAGCGAGCGAGTGATTGCTTATCGGGACTTAATGTTTTTGCAAGCGATTATTGAAGGCTGGACTGCTGGATATCAATCCGTGCTGCTACACCGGCCGGATTTTGCGCACTTCTATCTCCTCCGAAGTTGAATGCGATGATGACGATATCGTTGCGGCCTCTCCGCACAAAGCCGCGAATATTGAACGTACGGCCTGGATTGAAGTTGGAAACCGCGTTAGTCGGCCCGTCAAAGAGCAGCGGTACGCCGTTAATAATGACGACTGCGAAATTGTCTACGGACAGAAACAACGAAGCGGATAATATTCTTCTTCGGGTGGACAGCGTAAATCTTCTGGAAATAATGGCATTCGGACTGCTCAGATTGCCCGAGTACCATACATAGTTCGCGTTTACTACATTAACCCACGCAGGATCACGTGGAATGACTTGGGCATTAAACCACGAGTTGTCGGTGCCGATCGATACGGTCCGCTGGCTGATGAATATAGGCTTTTGATTGGCGTGAAGCTTCTTAATATGACTCGAGTAAAGTGCCATTATTTTGTTCTTGGGCATGCCTGCGCTTCTTGGTAGGCGAACGACTTTTTTTGGAATTGCTGCGCTTCGCTTTTTGTCCACTTGATCCTCTCCTTATCGGTTAACGGTCATAATACTGTATGTCCGGATTCACATGGCGCTTGTACGAATACACTAGGGAAGTAAAATCTAGTTGTCCGCAGAGGTTAAAACAGAATGGAAAAACAAGGGTCATGATTTTGAATAATGTTGAATAAGGCCTTTTGTAAGTGAAGGAAAATACTGTATAATTTCTAGTATGAAACCATCCCTCTCGTCCCAATCATGGGCATCCCTGTCCCGGCAGTTACCGGGCAACTTCAAGCTTTTTCCCGCCTTGATCTTGGCCGGCTTCTTAGTCGGCTTGATTCTGGCTGCGTTTTTATTCCCTTGGCACAAGGATCCGGGGTACCCTAAACAATATGAATACCGGAAGCTGCAGGCTTCTAACGGTACGGTCCTGTACACCCTCGAGACGAATCCGGATAATGTCCAGCTCCAGCGGATCGATAAGAATGTGACGGCCACCCCTTTTTACGGGATCAACGGCGGCTTTTTCTGGGAAGGCTACCTGCTCAGCATAGCGGTCGTGAACGACAAGCCTTTGAGGGATCAGCCCGGCGATTACGGATCCGGCTGGTACAACACGGGGGTCGATGCGAACTTGAAGCGCGGGACACTCGTATGGGACGAGATAGCGAGACAATTCTCAGTCCAAGTCGTCACGGAAGCGGGGGAGCTCTCGGTAACCGACAAGCAGCATTATTGGGCTCAAGGCGGTGTGAGCATGGGACTTAACCAAGACCTGACATGGGAGCAAAATATGATCTCCGAGCAAATGCCTGCTTATGAGGAAGCGCGCATGCGGTCAGGACTTGTATACGACAATCGGCAAAATATATACATGATCGTTTCACCGACGCTATGCACAGTGGAGCAGTTTCGTACCGCCATTATTGAAAAGCTGGGTCATCAGGGCATCGTAGACGGCATATTCCTAGATGGCGATGGCTCTTCCCAGTTGAAAAGCAGACAGGCTCGCCTAGCAGGTGACAATCGGCAAGTGTTTCAAATGTTGGCTCTGAAGAAATAACGGGACTGGGACACAACAGGTTATTATGTAGTAGTTTGTACCTTTATGGTCAATGGGTTATTATTCTATTATCCGTAAAATGTTGTCTACTATAATTGGGAGAGAGTGACTGAACATGGAGCTTCGTCTGCGCGGCCATCATCTGTTATGTCTGTTAGGGTATCAGGGAATGGGGTACTCTGCGGATTTTACAGCTAATATGACCAGGGTATACCAAAACTTGCAGGAGCAGCCCGAAACCTTAGTAACCTTGATAGAAGGCCCAGACGATCTGTGCGCATGCTATCCTCCTGAAGCAGAAGACTATCATTGCCTCAATCAATCGGTCATACAGCGAGATGAACAAGTTATCCGCCGACTTGGTCTGCAGATCGGTACCCAGGTTCAGTGGTCTACAGTGATGGACAGGGTTAGGGCTCATCTTGTGCCGGAAGATATCCAGGCTCTGTGCTACACGTGCAGTTGGCGATCATTGGGTGTGTGCGAAGCGGGCATTCGAAGAATACAACAAGGAGAAGGGCTGTCCCCTCTCCCTATATAACGTTCCAGGTTAGTCGTTTCTCATGTAGGTCAAGCTATGCTCCTAGTCTTTAGGAAACTAACGACAAGACTAATGATGTCCCTATGGAAGTAATAGAGACAGCCCAAACTCTGGCTGCCTCCGTTTCGTGCTTCTTCTGCTGATTGACTCTTGCATTCATTCTACCCCTTATTCCCCACTTAACGATAGACCATGCTTTGCAAAAATTTCTGTCATTACTTCTCTGGCCTTTCCTTCATCTGGACCTTGAATGTCAAGCCGGTACGTATGATTATTGAAGAGAGTGACGCTCAGACCTAGAATACTTTTCACATCGATAAACTTCGTGCCTACCTGAATGACGATGCTTGAATTAAATCGATTCGCTGCCTGATTGATTTCTACAATGGCTCTCGTTTCCAAAGCACCCATACCGATCCCTCCAATTTGTTTACGATAGTTTAGCCTTAGACGATTATTCCATCTGACGAAACTCGCGCGGAATTCTACGTGCCATTCCCGTTTGAATCGCGGCATGAATGACGGCTTCCCGAATACGTCTGACAACTTCCTGATTAAATACACTAGGAATGATATATAGCTTGTTCAACTCCTGCTGCGAAACAACGGAGGCAATCGCTGCGGAAGCAGCCAGCTTCATCTCTTCGTTGATCGTAGCAGCCTGGCAGTCCAATGCGGCACGGAAAATGCCTGGAAAGCAAAGTACGTTGTTAATCTGATTTGGAAAATCCGAGCGGCCCGTTGCAATGACATATGCAATATCTTCAATTTCGTCTGGATGAATTTCAGGTGTCGGATTCGCCATCACAAAAACGATGGGCCGTACCGCCATCCGCTCGACATCCGCCCGCTTCAGCACGCCACCTGTGGACAAGCCGATAAACACGTCTGCCCCGTCGATTATTTCATGAAGAGAACCTGTTCTCAGGTTAGGGTTCGTCTGTTGGGCGTACCCATTCCACATCGGGTTTGCGTACTCCTTCGTGCGTACCAACGCGCCTTCCCGGTCGACCCCGATCAACTCCTTCACACCTGCAGCGAGCAAAATGTTCGAGCAGGCAATGCCCGCTGCACCTATTCCGCATACGACAACTTTGGCCTCATTTATCCGCTTGCCGACTACTTTCAACGCATTGATAAGCCCTGCGTACAATACGACTGCTGTGCCGTGCTGGTCATCATGGAACACGGGAATGTCCAGTTCCTCGCGCAGCCGTTCCTCAATCTCAAAGCATCGCGGCGAGGATATATCCTCCAGATTAATACCGCCAAAGCCTGGTGCCAAATGCTTTATGGTCGCGACGATTTCATCGGTGCTCTGTGTGTTCAAGCAAATAGGAAAAGCATCGACATCAGCAAACTGCTTGAACAGCATCGCCTTGCCTTCCATGACTGGCATCGCAGCATACGGCCCGATGTTACCGAGCCCGAGGACGGCACTGCCGTCGGAAACGACTGCGACTGTATTGCGTTTAATAGTAAGCTTGTAGACTTTGTCAACATTTTCATGTATGGCCATACAAACTCTGGCAACATCCGGCGTGTACACACGGGACAGATCATCCCTGTTCTGAATAGGCGATTTCGGTTTCATCTCGATTTTGCCGCCGAGATGAAGCAAAAATGTGCGATCCGAGACATGAACGAGTCTTACACCAGCGAGCTCTTGAATCCTTGCCGTAATTTTGTCCAGCTGGGTTTGTTCTGAAGCCGTTACCGTAATGTCTCGAACTGTCCAATTCGCACCCGTTTGGATGACATCAATAGCGATAACATCCCCACCGTTTTCCGTAATGACAGTAATTAATTGTCCGAAGTGGATCTGCTCCGTCCGCAGCTCCAATCGTAGAATAATACTTTTACCACCCATTGTATTTTTCATTGCAGCCTCCATATTCCGTGAGTTAAAGATTCCGCTACTCTCCATTAATGAAACCCCTGATGGTTGGAAAGCAGCCGATCATGACCAGGGCTCTACCCATCCTAACAGGGGTTTAACGATAGCTTTTATCCTTCCTCGTTCACAAGTACATTTTTTCCTCTTAGTTTCAAGATCAGCGGAATGGTGATCCATATAAGTCCAATAATAAGAAATACAAGCGAGACAGGCTTTTGCAGGAATATCATGAAATCGCCATTTGAAATCGTAAGCGCTCTTCGCATATTGTTTTCCATCATCGGCCCAAGAATAAGACCCAGCACTAATGGCGCTAAAGGATAATCGTTCTTAGCCAGGAAGTAACCTACAAGACCACAGCCCATAATAAGCAGCAAATCAAACGTCGAATACTGAACCGCATACACCCCGAATACCGAAAAGACGATAATCAGCGGTATCAAATATTTCGTTGGTGTTTCAATAACCTTGGCAAACACTTTAACCAGCGGCATATTGAGAATCAGCAGCATGAGATTGCCGACAAACATACTCGCAATGACACCCCATGCAAGCTGTGGGTGATCTTGGAATAACAAAGGACCTGGCTGAACATTGTACATAATGAAAGCACCCATCAGAATGGCGGTCGTGCCGGAGGACGGGATCCCTAGTGTCAAGAGCGGAATCATCGCACCGCCTGATGCAGCATTATTCGCAGCTTCCGGCGAGGCTACGCCCTCAATGGCGCCCTTTCCGAACTTCTCGGGATTTTTACTAATCTTTTTCTCCATGATATAAGCGAAGAAAGAAGCGAGAATGGCGCCTGCACCAGGCAGTAAACCGATGAAAAAGCCAAGCACTGAGCCTCGTGCAATCGGTGCCGCGCTATCTTTCAAATCCTGTTTCGTCGGCAGTATCCGATTGATTTTGGCAAGTTCGCCATCGTTTCCTTCACGCTGAAGAATCGTTTTAAACACTTCCCCGACAGCAAAAGTACCGACAGCAACGGTCAGGAACTCCAAGCCCTGATACAGCTCAGGAAAGCCGAACGTGAACCGTTCCACACCTGACACGTTATCGATGCCGATCGTCGCCAGCAATAACCCGAAAGCGGTCATCATCAGCGCCTTCACCATCGATTTACCGGCAAGTCCGCTGATCGCGAGTAAACCGAGCACCATGAGAGAAAAATATTCGGCTGGCCCGAACTTGATGGCGACTGCAGATAAAGGACGAGCCAAGAAGATCAAACCAATCAGCGAAATAATCCCGGCAGCGAAGGAACCGATCGCCGATATCGCAAGCGCCGCCCCCGCTCTGCCCTGTTTGGCCATTTGGTAACCGTCCAGCGTTGTGACGACAGAAGAAGATTCCCCCGGTGTATTCAGGAGGATCGAAGTCGTCGAACCTCCGTACATCGCGCCGTAATACACCCCTGCCAGCAATATGATTGAACTCGTTGCCGCTTCCTCAGGACCTAAGCCGGCTGTCATCGTTGCCGTGATCGGAATCAGGAGGGCTACACCGCTCATCGGACCTATCCCAGGAAGCACGCCGACCACCGTACCGATCAATACCCCAAGGAATACAAATACAACATTGTGCCACTGCATCGCAGTGCCTAAACCGTGAAGCACATAATCAATCGTGCTCATCTTATGCCCCCCCTAACCATGTTGGAAATCCGGGAAGCGAACCATCCAGCACATGCACATACAAATAATAAACGCCATAAGAGAAGCAAGCGGCAATAAGCAGGGAAACCCATACTCTACCCTTTTGCATCGTTTGGAATCCGATCATCAGAAACAGGAAGGTAGAGATTACGAACCCGATATCTTCAAGGAAATAGGCATATAAGACAGCAGATATGAAAATAATGCCAAATCTTTTGTAGTCCAAATTTTCTTTGCGCTTTTCCTCACGCTGCTTACGGATAGTTTCGTATATAAGGCGAATACTCATTAAAGACAAGAACGATCCCAGAATCATCGGAAAAATATTAGCACCCACATTACTCCCGTAAGCGCTTGTCGAAATACCTAAGGAACCTATGACAAACGCAAGGCCAATTGCGAAAAAGGCGATGCCTGCATAACGGTCAAACGTAGTATTCATTCCTCTGCCTCCTACCCTAAGGGCAAGGGAGAAAAGAATCTCTTCTCCCTTGTCTCTTTAGGTATTTATTTCTGCATGCCAAGCGCTGTCAGCATGTCTTTCAGTTGGGTCTCTTGTTGTCCTAAGAAAGCTTTGAAATCATCCGCTTTCTTATAATCTGTTTGCCAGCTGTTTGCTTGCATTTCTTTTTTCCAAGCATCGGATTCTACCATTTTCTTAATCGTATCTTCCCAATAACTCCTTGCATCCGCACTCATGTTCTTCGGTCCAAAGAAACCGCGCCAGATCAGGAACTCTGCATCAACGCCTTGTTCTTTCATCGTCGGAGTATCCTTCAGACTGCCACCAAGACGGGATGGTGCCGCAACAGCAAGTATGCGGATTTTTCCCGCTTTCACGTATTGATCCAAGGACGAAGCATCTGTACCAAGCACGTCGGCATTTCCGCCAAGCAAGGCAGTTACAGCTTCACCGCCTCCATCGTAGGACACATATTTGACCTTTTTCGGGTCAATGCCGTATTTGAACGCCGGAAGAATCGAAACGAGGTGGTCCATCGAGCCAGGCGCCGATCCGCCTGCAACCGTAAGCTTCGTAGGATCAGCCTTCATATCTTCGAGCAAAGATTTCAGATCTTTATATTTCGAATTTGCCGCTACAGCGATAGCTCCGTAATCTTTCGTCAATTGGGCTAGCGGCGTCGTATCATTGAAACCATATGGCGTGTTGCCTTCTTTTTTCAAGTGGTTAATCAGAATTGGAGGCGAACTGACGAACAGCTTGTAGTTATCTTTGACATCTTTGGTCGCGTACTCCGCCATAAATACAGTACCGCCGCCGCCTGGTTTGTTCTCAACGGAAACCGGCTTGTCGATTACTTTGGTTTCCGTTAATACTTTAGCAATCGTACGTGCTGTCATGTCCCATCCGCCGCCTGCGCCGGAAGGAGCAATGATGCTGAGTGCTTTTTCAGGATAGTTGGACTTAGCGACTGCCGGAGCCGTTGTCTCCTTGGCTTTATCCGCCGGTGCACTCGTTCCTGCGGGATTAGCTGTGTTGCTGCCGCAAGCCACTAAGCTTACTGCAAAAATACTGACGGCTGTTACTTTCCAGGAAGCTGTAAAAAGTTGTTTTATCAAATGATACCCCTCCATAATGATTCCCTATTTTTTGTATGCGCTTTCTTTAAAGCGTTTTCAGAATACCATCTGTTAGCGTGTGTTGGGAAGTTTATGGAGATTAGTTGCAATAACGCCGTTTTGAACATTTTGTTCATATTGTTCACGGAAGCGGGTAACCCTATTAGGGTCTAAATGATAACGCTTTATGTTACAATACAAACGAAACGGGGGTCTGCATGGCAAATGAAGCTGCAAACCAAGCTTATCTTAATTATTTGTTCGTTCCTTTCCATGGTGATCATCAGTTTAGGAAGTATATTTTATTACATTATGACCACGACACTTGAAGATCAAATTGGAACGCGTGCCTTAACTGTCGCTGAAACCTTTGCTAATATGCCCGACATTCGTCATGCTTTTCAAACTTCCGACCCGTCCAAGATCATCCAGCCTATCGCCGAAAGTATCCGCGAAAAAACCGATGCCGAGTACATCGTTGTCGGGAACCGCGAAGGCATTCGGTACTCACATCCGCTGCCTGAACGAATTGGCCAAACAATGGTCGGCGGCGACAACGGTCCTGTCTTGGAAGGGCAGTCGATTATTTCCAGAGCCGTAGGTTCTCTTGGACCTTCACTTCGCGGCAAAACTCCTGTTTTTGATGATCACGGCGATGTCATCGGCATTGTATCAGTCGGATTTCTTACGAAGGATATCGATACCCTAACAGCCGCTTATCAAACGCGTATCGAACAGATTTCGCTAATCGTCCTTGCCGTTGGTCTCATCGGTTCCGTGCTTATCGCCCGTAACGTCCGAAGCTCTATTCATGGACTTGAGCCTAAGGAAATCGGGGAGCTGTATACCGAAAAACAAGCTATCCTGCAAACCATCCGCGAGGGTATTATCGCCGTAAATCGAGATGGCATCATCACGATGGCGAACCGCTATGCCTTGCAGCTTCTACAGCTGCCACTCAGTACCGAAATCACTGGCAGACACATTGAAGATATTATCCCGAACACCCGACTGAATGAGGTGGTACGCACGGGAGAAGCCGAGTTCGACCGTGAAATGCTTATCGGAGATCATGACGTCATCGTCAACCGTGTACCGATCGTCAGCCGGAAACACGGTGTTACCGGCGCAGTTTCGAGCTTCCGAAGCAAATCTGAGCTTTATCGTCTGGCCGAAGAGCTCTCTCAGGTGAAACGCTTCGCAGAAGCACTGCGTGCTCAGACGCATGAGTTCTCAAACAAACTGTATGTCATATCCGGGCTCATCCAGCTGGAATCGTATCAAGAAGCTGTCGATCTCATCTCCAAGGAATCGGATGTGCACCAGAATTGGGTGCAGTTCATCATGCACGAAATCCCTGATCCGATGATCGGGGGACTGTTAATTGGCAAATTCAATCATGCGCAGGAACTGAAACTAACATTTGAAATTGACCGTGAAAGCTCGTTTGCGGATATCCCTGAGGAGATCGATCGAAATTTGCTGGTCACGATTATCGGAAACTTGATTGATAATGCCATGGAAGCAGTTCTATCAAGCGGGGAACAGACAGCGCCTTATGTCAAACTATTTTTAACCGATCTCGGCGAAGATTTGATTATCGAATGCGAGGACTGCGGCATCGGCATTCCAGACGAAGTGGCTAATGCGGTGTTTGAGAAAGGCTTCTCCACCAAAGCAGGCGAGCATCGAGGCATCGGTCTAGCCTTAGTCCAGCATGCCGTACGCAAGCTGAACGGATACGTAACTTTCCATAAAAATTCAGAAAGAGGCACCATTTTCACCGTCGCCATACCGAAACATCCAATTTCTACAGAAAGGAGTCCCCGCCATGAACCTGGAACACCAACAACCAACAATTGAAGTTCTAATTATTGAAGACGATGTGAAAATCGCCGAAATTAACCGAAGGTTTATTGAAAAAGTAGACAGCTTTCACGTTGTCGGAATTGCCACAGACGATGTTCAGGCCAAAGAACAGCTAGACATATTACGGCCAAATCTAGTTCTTCTGGATGTTTATTTTCCTGGCGCAAACGGATTGGAAATGCTGTCTTATATCCGTCAACATTACCGGGATACGGACGTCATTATGATCACAGCGGCCAAAGAGGTCGAGGCCATACGGGAAGCTGTCCGCAGCGGAGCGTTCGACTATATCATGAAACCGCTCATTTTTAATCGGCTGCAGGAAACGCTTCTGCGTTATCTGGATTTTCACCGCGAGCTGAATCGTTTGAATAACACCCTAACAATCAATCAAAGCGATGTCGATCGCCTATTGTCCGGTTCGGGTAAAAAGGATTCCCGCTCCGAGATTTCCTTCCTCCCCAAGGGCATCGACAAATTAACGCTTGTGAAAATCGTTCAGGCGATTTCGGCCGCGGCAAGGGGGATGACAGCGGATCAAATCGCCAAAGAAATTGGCGTCAGTCGTTCGACGGGACGCCGCTATTTGGAGTATTTGGTCAGCTCGGGCGAAGTTTTCGCCGATTTGACCTATGGCGTCGTTGGGCGCCCCGAGAGGGTGTATCGTAAAAAGAATCGTGACTGAAATATGTTGTCTACTATTATTGGGGGAGAGTGACTGAACATGGAGCTTCGTCTGCGCGGCCATCATCTGGTGTGTGCGAAGCGGGGATTCGAAGAATACAACAAGGAGAGGGACTGTCCCCTCTCCCTTGTTAACGATCTAAGTTAGTCGTTTCTCATGTAGGTCAAGCTTCTACGCCCCAAGTTGAACAGCAAGGCACAAAAGTGTATGTTAGAGTCACAAAACAAATTTACCTTGACTCGGAGGCACAAATGCTCACATTCGAAGAAAAGCTGGCTATACTGGATTCCTTTCCAGAATTACAACGCAAAGACGTGTCACTTAAACGTGTTAATTATCACTTTGATGACAGTGCCTATGATAAAAAAATCGTAGCCTATCACATGCATCCGAACGGCAACGGCTATATATATGCCGGCCACCTTGCAGGTTATTCGACGGACGACAAAGGCTTCGTTAACATTCGGGATTATTCGGCTGAAGAGCTTCTCAATCTAATTGAGCAATCGATCCGCTCCCTCGCGGGAACTGGCATAGAGAAAACGGCTCCTGTTAGGAGTGAAAGCAAGCAGCAGGAACGTTGGATTGGACCGGATGATCATATTCTCGTTGTTACATTTTCAGATGAATTGTGGTACGTGTATTCAGGTGTCATTCTGGAGTCCGCTTTTGAAACGTATGAAGAACTTGAAGTGTATATGGAAGAGGAAGCTTTCACACGCCTGTAGACTGCGGATGTTGATCCATCCCCGTTAATTGGCGATTCTTCGAGGGAGAAGAACTTTGCGAACAACGAGTGACAGCCCTCCTATCAAGTATAGATACCTCGCATCAATCAGCCTTTTCATCATAGCGGCGAAATGCCCTTTGATCTTCCTTTGTTTCAATAGGCCTACCGCTTTTCTTTTGCCTAATGATGCCACCACTCCTTTGTTATCAAAGACGAAGGGGTGCATAGGCTGACGACGAATTTTACGAGTTAAATTATGCGCAACGTTAAAAGCCTGTTGGACAGCAATTTGCGCATTGGCAGGGTAGGGTCTTCCCTCTGGATCTGTTACCAATGAACAATCACCGATAATAAACACCTCTGGATACGGATAGGATTGCATATACTCATCCACTTTTACACGACCTCTAAATGCTTCAAAGCCTGCCGCCTCCAAAAGACGATTACCGCGTACCCCGCCTGTCCATATGACCGTTTTGGATCGGATGAATTCTCCATCTCCTAACAGAACCCCGTCAGGTGAACATTCTTTTATCGGTGTGCCCAGCTTATATATAACCCCTTTGCTGCGCAGTACCTCCATCCCATTTTCAACTAAATCGGCAGGCAAGCCTGGGGGTAATGCAGAGGGAGATGCTTCAATATTGTAGATTCTCACATCAGCCGGGTTAACGTCATATTCTTTGCATAGAAACGGGACCCGATCAGCAAGCTCGCCAACAAACTCTGTACCTGTGAACCCTGCTCCCCCAACAACGATAGTCAAATATTCCATGCGAGACGGCTGCGTCTTATACTTCGCAAACATGTATTCAATATGCTGACGGATGAGCCGAACACTGTTAATGCTCCTTATCGGGAATGCGTGTTCCTCCAGCCCAGGAATGCCGAAGGTTTCTGGATCACTGCCTAGACCTATCACGAGATAATCATAAGACAGAGTCTGATCCTCCAGGATTACTTTCTTCTCTTCAGGTTTGATTGCAAGAACGGTGGATTTGATGAAATGCACTTTTTTCTTATGGATTAGCTTCGTAATGGGCACACGAGCATTCTCAGGATGATCTGTGCCTGCAGCTGGCATGTGCAAATGTGTAGTGAGGAAATGATAATCATGCTTATTAACCAATGTAACTCTGGCTTTCTTATTGTTCAGCTTCTTCTGAAGCCTTATTGCGGTGACTAGTCCCCCATAACCTGCCCCAAGGATTAGGATTTCAGGTACTTTGTTCATAGAGATTCCCCCCATAAGTTCTGTTTCTGATTTATGAAATAGATTGTGAAAAAATGCACGTACTACTTTAAAAAAATAAGGTATAGTTTATTCGTTCGTGTGCTCGTGGGCTTGCTTGTGAATTAAATCACAATATCGTATTACTTACATCGTAATACAATTTCCTCCTATTGTATATAGGCTTTTGCATGCTATTGCATACATTGACGACACCATGTTCCCATCACAAATACTTAATCTCTTTATCCACGAATAAGGGAACTGCATTCCTCTATTTCGTACAAACAGATTAGTCTTGTGATAATAGGGGAGCTATTGTCCCTTAGTCTGTGAAATGACCTAATATCTTAAACATTCCAGATTATTAGGGAAGTCAGTTCCCCTATTCTTGCCAGCAAAACTACTATAATTTAAATACGAAATGTGAGGTCCCTTATTATCAGAATAGAATAACTGCTTATACGATCTGCACATATATTCCTAACCCAAATAAGCCCCTCAAAGAGGGACCTATCTATCTGCTATTCTATCAATCTACACTCTGCACAACCTGACACTATAATTTCTTTTCCCATGCTTGCAAATATGGATAGGGATCTGTAGCTACCCAGGAACCGGTATCTGTTTTATACATCCCAAAATGCAAATGTGACTCGAATTGTCCTTCAGTCCCTTCAGGTCCGTAGCCGGTATTGCCTACGTATCCGAGCAGCTGCCCTTTGGTAATCGAATCGCCCAATTTCAAGCCTTCGGCATATTTGGAGAGATGGGCGTAATAGAGAACCGTGGAGTCATCTGCTTGAATCGTAACCCGCCAGCCTCCATAAGTATTCCAACCGAGTCGAATAACTTTCCCGACCGTGGCGCTGTATACGGGAGTTCCTTTTGCCGCATTGATATCAACGCCCTCATGGCTTCGTACCGTTGGGGCATCAGGCGACCAAGTCCTTGCTATCGCGAAGCTGTTGGTGTAAGGCTGGTAGGTCCCTTTTCCAAGCGGGAATCTCCCATCCGATAGGTTTGTACTAGCGGTGGTCAGCTTAGGGGGAGTGTTATTCAGAATTGGAATATGTATATTCAGTCCTCCCCAGATATTGTTCGGGTTCCAAATCTGCGGATTGGCGTTAATTAACGCTGAGAGCGGTATGCCAAACTTGTTGCTGATGATCCACATGGTATCATTCGATTGTGTTATGTAATCAAATGATTTGACCGGTATGTGCAGCTTCTGATTCGGATAGATGAAATCCGAACTAAGACCGTTCCAAGACTTAAGCTCTGTTACTGTTGTTCCGTTTGCCGTTGCGATCTTCCATAATGAGTCCCCCGGCTTCACCATGTAGCTGGCTGCCAATGATGGGCTGGCAAATAAGGTCATGCCTAGTACAGTTCCTGCTAGAGACATCTTGATCGTTTTCTTCATGCTGTCATCTCCCTTTTTCATGAGGTATCTGTATCATACCCTGCATGACGGACGAAATGAAAGCGCTAATAATTTCCACTGGACAATCCCATTTATAGCGAGATTACAGGCTCGACGACGGTAAGCGTGTTATTGATTGTGTTCAGATTGACCGTAGCCCCGATGGGTAAAGCTGCTTTGTATTCACCATGTCCGGTAGCTAAATTCGTCATTAACGGTTTTCCTAGCGGAACGAGGAAGGTTCGGATCAAGTTCTCGTAATCTACATTATAAGCAACCGGACAGCTAGTGCATTGTCCCATTATAATACCTGCGCAAGCATCGAGCTTCCCTGCCAGTTTAAGATGAAGCAAATAGCGATATACGGTGTTGATCGGTTCATGGGTTTCTTCAAGGAACAATATTTTGCCCCGCATGTCGATATCATACCTGGTTCCCAAAATACCGACCAATGAAGTGAGATTTCCACCGACTAGTATTCCAGTTACATTGCCTCGCACAAGACTGATAAGAGGCCTCCCAGGCGGGTTTTCAATGATTCTGCGGGCAGCATAGACTGAGGTCATGGCAAAAAACTGATTGAAGTTGTAATCCGGTGTGCTCGCTTTGAAATCGATCAGCAGCAAGCTGTGTAATGTGATCAGATCGATGTAATTATACAAGACGTTCAAGAGCACCGTGATATCACTGTATCCGCTGATCCATTTCGGATTGCGTGCAATTTCGGAATAGTTCAGGTAAGGTAATATCCCAGCAACTCCAACCCCTCCCCTCGAGGGCAGGATCAGCCTAACCTCCTTGTTGAGGAACATACTCATTAAATCTGCTGCACGCTCTTGGTCAGTAGCTGCCAAAAAGCCGTTCCAATTGTAAACGTACTTCCCTATCACAACCTTAAATCCCATAGCCTCGAGTGTCTGTATTCTTGCATTGATGATAGAAGGATCCAATGGACTGCCTAACGTCACAATTCCTACGGTATCGCCCGATCGCAGGATCGGCGGTCTAATCGGCATCGTTCTCCCTCCCCATGCATGGACTGTTGCATAAAATGCAAAAGACCCCTAATCATCAGGATTTATGCGGGAAGCAGCCAATTTATGCCTGGGAAGCAGAAAAACAAATAAAAATAGCCCCTCTAAGGGCTATTCAGGAGGTGCGCTATTCACAGTTGTATTTCTTACAAATTGTATTCAGGATGTTGGAAAATGGATTTCTTTACCCGCTCTTGCCATCAAAAATAAACTACGCGTCCCTCATCGGCTGACAATCTCGCTTTCAGACAAGCCTCCGTTACCATAAAGGATTGTTCAGCGCTAACCATACACTTCCCGGCACCCCGAACCTGCTGCAGGAAATCGACGAAGCTTTCCTGTTCCGCTAGTAAAGGTACTTCTTGAATGCCAGCTACTTGTTCACTTATCAAATACACTTTATTATCAAGCACTTCCAGAATTCCTTTCGTTCCTGCGACTCTGATTCTGTCATCAGCATGATTAGGCGCCTGCTTCGGCCTCAGGTAATCAATGTTAACCGAACCAAAAACTTCATTGGTGAATGTAAAATGGCAAAGACCGGTAGCCTCTAACTCACCATGGCCGTTATTAGATCTTGTCGAATGAGAGGCAAAGACCGAAAGAAACTGTTCACCGCTCAACGCGTACATCCAATCAATCGCATGGCTTCCAACCCATGGTATCGTACCACCATAGGTTTCGCGTTTCCGATACAACTCACTGCGCTCGCCTAATCGGTATGATTTTTGCGCATTCATTAACCTTATTTCGCCGATACTTCCTTCTTGCAAAAGTTTGTTAGCCGTTAAGAACCAAGGGGTATAACGAATGCCGAACATGGCCGCCAAGTGTGCATCGGATTTCTTATAGGCAGCCTTTACTATTTCGAGATCCTCCAAAGTGGTCGCTATCGGTTTTTCAACAAAGACATGCATGCCTCTGTTAAGCGCCTCAACTGTGACAGAAGCATGATCGTTAAAATGACAGGCAACTGCCACAATGTCGGGCATCAGTTGATCGAGCATATCAATAACGCTTTCAAATTTTCGAGGCGAATATCCATAATCAATGGCCGTACGGTATAGCCCTTCAACGTCTTCACCATGAGATCCTGGAGCGATACCGACCAGTTCCGCATCTTGTTGTCCACGCAAACCTTTCAACACATATCCTGTGTGACCTACAGAACCTACTATGCAAATTTTCAAGAGAAAACCTCCAACATCTCAATATTAAGTTGAACGAGCTCCGACCTGATAAAAAAATGATGAGTACCCTACAAATAGCCCCTCCTAAGGGCTATTTAATAGTGTTACTCGTATAGTTAAATCACTATCTCCGTCAAATCCGTATATATCTTGGCAAACATCACTTCGTCTGCTGCTTTTAACTGGCGGATCAAGCGTAAGTTGCGGCTAACGATGCAGGTAGAGCCATCTGCTTCATGAACCGCTTGAATAAAGCCCATAAATTTCTCCATCTCTTCGTCTGACAGCTTTTCCAGTTCAAAATTGAACACTACCTTGAGCGGTTTCACATAGACGAAGCCTTGGAGCGCCATTTGAATGGATTGCAAAGCGGATTCGTCCATTTTGGGAAAAACGGAAACAATGAAGATTCCATTCTTATTATCTATAGTAAATGGAACTTCTTGCGGTGCTCCGCCAGGAACCTCCAAAGCCCTACCCGCATAACCTTCCGAGCCCCGCTGATCCGAACTCGGTAAATCCAGCACGTCATTAATCGTCGACAGAACCTTCTCCAGGGTGACCGGCTTGAGAATATAATGCATGGCTCCATTCTGGATCGCTTCAAACACCATATTCTTCTGATCCAGGGAGCTGATCATGATGATTTTGGCATGGGGATAGGTCGCGATTATTTTCTTCAACGCCTCGATCCCGTTCATAACTGGCATTGTGATATCCATGGTGACGAGGTCCGGCAGGTGCTTCGCATATTCGCGATAGGCCTCAATACCGTTCACTGCTTCCGCAACAACGGTATGCCCCGCTTCAGCAAGCAGAACCTTCAGGTTCCGGCGCATTAGAATCGAATCGTCTACAACTAATATATTGGCCATTCTCTCATCCTCTTTTCATGATTACAAAACTGATCTGCATGGAGCCGTGACTGCCTTCGAGCGTACATGTCCATATTTGGGAGTCTGCGTATTTCACGGATGCTCCTCCGGTGTAGATCGTTATCGGTGACTCCATAATGATATATTCGGAGAAGGCCCCAAATATTTTTAGAGAGTTGCCTAATAATATATTCGCTGTCTCGGCAAGCGTATCCTCCACCAACTGCTCTTCTTCCTCCGGACTAAGCGCAAGCGCATCGAGCACTATTCCTTGAACCATCTCTCGGGACAGCCGCTCATCAACGCTCATGACGAAGAAGCCTTCTACTGCCCCTTTAATGCCTACAAAGGCGGTCACGTTCTTAAGCGTTAATTTGTCTGCTGCGTTAGATTGGAAACACTCATCCGCTCGAAGCGACAATCCGGCGAATTGCTCCAAATACTGCTTAGCATGGCCGATCATCGGGTTCAAGGTGTCTGGATAATGGATTAGCTGCTCAGCGTTCAACTCCTCATAGGGCAGATGGAGCCGGAATGTAGTTCCCCTGCCAACCTCAGTCAACACCTCAATCGTGCCTTTGAGCTTCTCAACCTCTGCTTTGACGGATGATAGACCGATCCCCCGGCCGGAAATATCACTAACATGCTCTTTTGTCGAGAATTCATCGTGAAATATAAGTTCGATTGCCGCTTGATCGGTAAGCTGATCAGCTGCCTCCTGGGTGCATATTCCTTTGTCCACAGCGCGTTGGCGAATCCTGCCAGCATCAATGCCTGAACCGTCGTCACTCAGCTCCATGACGATTCCTTTATCCTTAAGCTCAATACGGCAACCAATCGTAGCGACTTCATCCTTGCCGGCTTCAAGCCGCTCGTCAATAGGTTCTATAGCATGATCGATCATGTTGCGGAACACATGAATCAAACTGCGGCTGAAATCATAGTAAATTTCTGTCTCGGCAGGAAAGTCTCCACCGCTGATAGTGATAGGATGAATGAGCTTCTCCATTCTTTCTGAGAGTCCATTCACATATTCCGGATAAGCTTTCATCAGCTCATGGAATGACTTGTATCTGAGCTTACGGAGATCCGGCAAGAGCAGCTTGCATTCATTGGGTGACAGAATCGTAAGCATCTTACGCTCGATCTCCATAATCTTGTTCTTGTCGATCATGAGCAGATCCTCTTGATTGAAGAACGATTCTCCTAGTACCGACTGAAGTACAGCCAAATCCTCCTTCAACCATTCCCCAATACGAAGCTCTCTGAGACACAGTCCCATCTCTTCTTCAGTCAGCTCATCCGCTCTGCGTATCAACAGACTAAGCTCAGACTCCGCTTCATGCAGGATGTTCACGACATGAATAAGCCCAAATTGCGAGAAATTGCCCTTATATGTATGGATGTCCCGGTACAACATAAGCAGCTTCGACTTCATGGAATCTTCCCCGCGAAGCAGCTCAGGAAGCTCGAACTCGTAGAACAAACGGAAGTCTCGTACGCAATCGTTGAAGTCGCCATAATTGACAATCACCTTCACGACCATCTTGAGGATATTCCGTTCGTGCTCCATTTGACTTTGCAGCTCACGCTTCTCGGTAATATCGGTAAGGATAACCATAATCGATTCTGCGGCTTCGCCTTCCGTACCTTGTATCATTTTATAGTCCAAATGAATACTGCGTTGGTTAATAACAATTTCATCGGTTAACAGAGGAAAATAAATGGCCCTTTTGTGCGGATCCGTCTCGGAGAACAGCTTGTTCAACAAATTGTCCAAAAATCGGCGCTGCTCTTCATCTTCATTCACCAACAGCTCAGGAAATCCCACACCCGCTATTTCGCGGTCGAAGATGGAGGAGCATTCTAGACTATACTCCGGATCAACGAGAAGACTGCTGCCGAAGGTCAGAAAGCCTTGTCCTGCATTATCCAGCAGGTTTCGAATCGACTTGCCGGTTCGGATCAACTGGACCTGCGCCTCCTGCAGCAGCTGTTTGGAGGTCGTTAATTCTTCATTTTGCGCTTCCAACTCTTCATTCTGATCTTCCAGGACATCTTTTTGCTGCTGCAGAATTTCGCTGTAATCTTTCATTTTATCCATAATCATATTAGTAGCTGCTGCTAGATCCTGTATTTCCCTTAGCGGCTTGTGCAATTCAATCTTGCTATCCATCGCCGTAGATTCACGGGAAATCTCTCCCATTCTTGTGATGAGCTGATCAAGCGGATTCAATACCGGTATGGAAATCAGCTTTCCTATGAATCTTGAAATTAGTAAAGAGACAAGCACAAGAACGATAAAACCTACAGCAAACATCACAAATAGAGCCACTGTAAATTGGGGAGCGACCATAGCCCTGACTTGTCCGATTTCGGTACCGCTTGAATTGATCAAAGGAACCGATGTCTCGATCGTATAAAAGCTGATCAGATGGCGTACGAGACCGGAAGACTCCATGCTCATCAACTGACTTTCGTTGGAGTACTGCTTCTTGCCGTTCAGCTCAATATGCATCTCGATAAAAGTGAAGTCTTCTGCAAATAAAATGATTTTATTGATCTCAGACTCGGACTCCGGCTGTTTTTCTGCAAATGCTTTTTTATCGGCAACAGGTATGTACGTTTCAAGCTTCGTTAAATGATCCATACTGCGAACCCACTCTTCCCCATAGGGCTGCGCAGAATCAAACTGCTCCAGACTAGCCAACTCGTATTGCTTCAAAAAGGCCTCCGAATTCATCTCTCGAGCGACCGAGGCGCTTGTGAAGTTGGATACAAAGCTGGAAACCGGCTTCAATAGAAAGGAAACCCCTATGAGGACAGCTGTGCTGAATAACAAAATACTAATGACGGAAGCCAAATAGATCGTACGGCTGATCCGTTTCTTCAATGTTCTTCGATTGGATTGCGGCTTCATGTTGGTCGCCTCTCTTCGGAAATAAACTTCTGCAGTCTAGGACTAATGTCGTATGTCTCATCTGATTGTAGTACTTTCGATAGATTCCGACAATCCTTAATCATTTCAGGTTATAAACGAACATGTTGCTGTAAAAAAGTACGTATTCAAACCGTATTTTCATCAGTACGATCAAGATAAAAGACTTGCGATCTGGAAAGGTTTCCTAAACCTACTGAGGAGATTCTGAACATGAGTGAAAGCAGGAAAAACTTATATCCCGTTTACTTGGTTCATGATATAGAAAACGCTTTCAAGATTGAGTTTACAAACTCCTTCTACATCGCCGATATGTTGTTCCGTAAGCCGAGCTTGAACCGGGAAGCCATCCCCGTATCATCCGTCCATTGAGCAGATTATTAAGGAAGGTATGGTGGAGTTAATCGGACGTAATTGAGTTAGAATAACCCGGCCGTTGGCTAGGTCCGCGCGCGAGGGCAATTGGCTCGTTAGGAAAGAGCGTTGAGATTTTGGCCACAAGGGCTTATAGATTAGGAGAAAGAAAACCCAGCATGGGCTATTGAGACCGATGCTGGGTTTTTGCTGTTATTAGTGAACAGTAGTTGTCGCTGTTGCTTTGTTGTTGGCCGGCATTTGCGGACTTCCAGAGGCTGGAACGAACGTGTTCAGCATTGTTGTCATATCGGAAGCTTCCATTTGCGGTACTTGGTAGTAAGCATTTTTGTTTTGGTACAAGAAAATTTCATATGCCATTTCGATAAAATTCTGTACTTGAGAAGCTAGTACACGACGTACGACAGGATTCGTTACTTCAGTGGCACTCATCGTCAGAAGCGACGCATGGGTTTTAACCAAGCCGATCATAAACCCGCTTATACCTGCATCGTTCACTTCAGCCAATGATTGATTCGGCTTTTTCGGCTGCATTTGTTTCATACCATAAATCGGCTGCATCATTTCTTTTATCATATACGTTGACGTTTCCTGGCTCGGTTTCTGCCCCGTCGTAAAACATTCTGCAGTCAGGTTGTACTGGGAGAGCATGAAATTATATTGACGATCCAGAATGTCCAGCAGTTCTTGATCTTGTACAAACTGTCTGTAAATCATGAATTGATCCAACACATGAATACTGCAGCCTAACACCTCGTGCATATCAAAAAGCTCATGACCCCCATGATTCATTTGCTGCGTGCCTTGTGTCTGGTTGCTGTATTGTGTTTGCTGCTGCATCTCGATATCTCCTTTAATGTTTGTGTGAGGTAACTTCAATAATATAAGTGTTATAGGAGTGATTTATGCATGAACGGGCTGAATGATCTTTTTTGGTTAGGGAACGATACGGATGGAGGTGGGAAAATGCAAATAAAAAAAGTGTTGATACTGCTTTTGTTATTTCCTTTGTTTTTTGGAATTTCTACTACTGCTGATGCTGAGCGTTACGCTGAGTCGTTTCAAATACAAGGGGAAACCGACCAGTCGGGCACTATTGAACCTTTTAGACGCGGCGGATATCGTTCTCCATCTCGAAGCTATAACCCTGGTGTAGGAAATCCCGGCCGTACAACCCCAACAAGACCAGATAATGCGGTTCGCAATCCAACTAGAATGACGCCTGCACCACGAACGGGTTTTGGCGGATTTTTTGGCGGGTTGTTCGGGGGATTGGCATTGGGAACGATCCTGGGATCGCTGTTCAATCCATTTGCCGGTTTTTCACTCGGTGCTCCTTTTCTTTCGCTGCTTAGCTTCGCTTTGTGGCTCATCTTAATTATTGTTGTCGTTCGTATAGTGCGCAGGTCAAAGCGTAAAGAATATTAATTGAAACGTTCGCTTATCGTGAAACGGAAGACAAACTCCTAGTAAAGGGTTTGTCTTTTTTTTGTTAGTCCTGATCGATCGTCAGAAGAATAACAGCGACCTCTCCCTTTATATAAATCGGGAAGAGATCGCCGCACTACTGGATTGTGAATTCAAGCTCATGGACCTGCCCGTCATCGAACAAGTCGATATAGGCGCCATCTTCCTCATGCTTCACGAATACAGAAGCTTGTACATCCGTTTGCTGCAAATGTTCACCGCTGCTGCCTTTGCCGTTTTTGACGGTAATAGCAAAATATGTTTTTCCGTACCGGTAGCGGACGGAATATTCAGGCCATTCCGCCGGAATGCAAGGCCGGATATATAGTCTCTCCCCTTCGCGGCGAAGGCCGAGAATCCATTCGATGCCAGCCTGATACATCCATCCTGCTGCACCCGTATACCAGGTCCAACCGGCACGCCCTTCATGCGGCGACGCCGTGTACACATCTGCGGCCATTGCGTAGGGCTCCCCGATATAACGGAGTACCTCTTTCGACGTTTTCGTATGCGCCACCGGGTTCATAATATGAAACAGCTCGAAAGCTTTTCCTCCATGACCTAGCTGACACCATGCGATTATGCTCCAGATCACGCCATGTGTATACTGCCCTCCATTCTCGCGAATACCCGGAGGATAACCTTGAATGTAACCGGGACTTGGAGAACTCCGGTCAAACGGCGGGTCGAGCAAGCGGGCTACCGACAGGTTACGATCTACCAGCTCACGGTCGAACGCCTGCATCGCTTGTGCGGCTTTCTCTGCTGGCGCCGCTCCCGAGAGAACCGACCACGATTGGGCGATCGCGTCGATACGGCATTCCTGGTTACGGATCGAACCTATCCATTCCGCACTATCGGTGAACGCTCTCCGGTACCATTGTCCATCCCAAGCGTATTTGTCTGCAGCCGCAGACAGCTGCTTTTTGCTCTCCAGGTATCGTTCTGCCCGCTCCAGATCACCGCGAAGACGACAATATTCCGAGAACCGCTCAAGAACATCGCATAAAAACCAGGCTAGCCACACGCTTTCTCCTCGTCCTTCTGCTCCGATACGGCTCATGCCGTCATTCCAATCACCAATTCCGATCAGCGGAAGCCCATGCTCCCCTAATCTCAGCAAAGCCCGCTCGATTGCGCGTAGACTATGTTCATACACATCGGCGCTCTGCTGAGATATCTGTGTAATCTCGTAGCGTTCGTGCTCATCTGCACCCAGAGGATCGCTGTATAGAAAATGGACCTGTTCCTCAAGAATCCGGTCGTCCTGCGTATGCTCGATATATCTTGAGACAGCATAAGGCAACCACAGGTAATCGTCGGAGAATCGAGTACGAATCCCGCGGCCTGTTTCCTCATGCCACCAATGCTGCACATCGCCTTCCTCATATTGGTGCGCGGCATGCAGCACTATCTGTGCTCGGGTAAGATCTGGACGTGTATGAAGAAGCGCGAGCGAATCCTGAAGTTGATCCCGAAACCCGTAAGCTCCTCCTGCCTGATAAAATGCCGCCCGAGCCCACATTCTGCAGCAGAGTGTCTGATAAAGCAACCAACCGTTCAGTAGAAGATCCATCTCTTTGGAAGGACTTGACACCACGATCTGCTCCGTAACCTCTTCCCAGAATCGGGTTGCTTGTACGAAAGCCTCTTGGCATATACGGGTATCACTGTATGTTTCCGCAAGGCTAACGGCCGCTTCACGCGAATCCTCACAGCCGAGCACCACATAGATAACTTTCTCTGCATCGGGTTCAAGCGTTAACTGGATTTGTATCGCACTGCAAGATTCAGAGGAGATACCCGTTCTACCGGAAAGCCTCTCCCGATTCAGTGCAGCGGGTTGCTTATGCGTGCCATTGCGGCCGATAAACTCCCAGCGGTCTCCAGTCCATGAATATTCGTTAGAGACCGAACCTTCGGAATCGGCAGTTGGATCCAGTTGCGGATAGACACCCAAAAAGGCGGTGGCACCTCTGAAATGCTCCTGATACGTGTTGTGCGCCTGTAAAGTACGGGTATGGTCGTCCCATTCCGTAACGATAAAGGAGGCATTCGCTTCGCGCCGGACCCCCAACACCCATTCCGCGTAATACGTAAAGGACAAGCGCCGCGGGATCGAAGTTCGGTTTCTCACCCTGATTTCTATAACCTTGACCGGATCTTCTTGCGGGACAAACACTGTCGCCTCGTGCAGCACGCCGATTCTCTCATGACGGAACCTTGTATATCCGCGCGCATGGGTAACCTCATAAGCTTGATCCACTGGAGCACCCGATGGGAATATAGTCCATACTTCTCCGCTCTCCTCATCGCGCCAATAGCCCATTTCCCCGGGAGGATCAAGCACAGGATCGTTGGACCATGGCGTAAGCTTGCATTCCCTGCTGTTTCGCCACCAGGAGTAGCCTGTCCCTTGCTCAGAAACAAGACAGCCAAATCGCGGATTGGCCAGTACATTTATCCATGGCGCAGGCAGAGGATGATTGTTTTGGAGCAATATTCGATATTCGCGTCCATCAGGAGTAAATCCCCCCCACCCATTAAAAAACAGCAAAGCGTTCCTGTTATCGCTTAAAGTAGGATCGTATCGGATCAGCCGTTTATGGGAAACAAGGGGCTCAGGCAGAACGTTGTGATCTGCGGGCCATCGGAGCTGTGCTTTCAGGCTTCGGCCGTTCGCTATCATCATCAAATGCGCAACCGAAATCAGCAGTGTCAGGTCTTCCTCCGGCAGGGTATTGCCGCTTATAACGAATACGCCTCCCAATTGGCCGCGTTGTTGCACGCCTTCCTGCGCTGCCCGTTGCAGCGCATCCTGCAAATCCTGCTGGTATCCTCCCGGAGATTCATTCAACAGCACCAGGTCAAAGAAGATTCCCATTCGGCGCAAATATTCGTATCCTGCAAGCAGCTTCACAACAAACGGTAAATGCTCCCGATTGGCGATTCGAACAAGAAGAATTGGACGGTCACCCGATATCCCATACGACCAAAGAGCGGATTGGCTTTTACGGTTACGTGCGATGCTTTCCTGCTGCTCTTTCCCAAGCGGCGAGCGATACAACAGCCGGCCGGCCAAACGGTGGAAATCCGCTGCTTCCGAGGCAGTAAGATGCAGATGCCGCAACTCGATCTGATTTCTAGTCCAAGCAAGCTGAAACGTTCGCTCGATCGACGAATTCGCTGAACAACGATCAACAATCTCCATCACTTCTTCTTTCGAATAACCGATACACGTAATGGCGAACAGTTGCATCTGTTGCCCCGGCTCTATGGCCAAGCGCTGCCGCATGACAAACACCGGATCCGTCACGGCACCAACTGTCCCGAGCAAACGGGAATCGATTCCCTTAGGACGGGATCGACTAAACCCGCGGCCTATAAATTTGGCTCGGTCCGTTTCTATTTCTGCCGGACCCAGAGTTGCGCCTCCGGGTACGAGCGCATGCGCCGCCCAAAGCGGCTTCTCCTCGTCATGGCGCGGCCTCCGTCGAGCCAACAAGCACCCTGCTGCCTGATTGTAGGCCGTCTCCACGAACAATTTACTGAAGGCCGGATGCGCATCGTCCACTCTCGGAGTGGCCATCACGATTTCCGTATATGTCGTTACCTCCATGATCCTCGTTTCGGCGCCGGTGTTCGTAAGAGTCAGTCTCCTCACATCTGCATTCCGTTCCGGGGACACGCCAATTTCCAGGCTTGTCCGAATATCGCCGTCTTCACGCTGAAATGTGACGCGATCAAGCGCAAACTGAACGCGTTGTTCCGCAGAGGGAACGCGGCACGGTTGAAACCCGGGTGACCACATCTTGTCCTGAGTCACATCGCGAATGTAGACAAAGCTCCCCCAGTCCTCTTTCACTATATCTTCGCTCCACCGTGTCAGAGCCAATTCCCCAAAGCGGATGAATCCGCTGCCGCTGTCCGTTACCATCGTCGTGATGCTTCCATTGGAAAGGATACCAATCTCGGGTACAGGCGCCGGACCTTCGGGGAGATGGCTCTCCCGCATGGGGGCACCATTCTGTGTCAGATCCTTGCCTTCCGAGTACGTCCGGTTCATGGCTGGATGTTTGATCATTTTGGGTCGCGCTGGTATGCGTTCCTGAAGCAGCAGCTCCGCAGCTTGAACGCGCTTGTCGGCGTGAAAGCGGTCCGTCATGCTCTGCGGCAGCAGCAGGTTGGCAAGGGAAAGGAGACTCATGCCTTGATGGTGGGCCATAAAGCTGCGAATGACTCTAAAAGATTCTTCCTTCGGCAATCGCTCGGTCGTATAATCAATGGCCTCAAAGTAACCGTACACCCCTCGGGCGTCGAGCGTATCGAGCTTGCGCAGGTTCTCGATCCCGGACCGTTTGGCAAAAGGCAGAGCCAAGATCGATGCATAAGGGGCTATCACCAGATCTTTCTCGAGCCCACGCTGAAATCCGAGCCCGGGAACACCGAAAGCCCGATACTGGTAGTTCAACTGGTGGTCATACGCATAATAACCGGATTCCGAAATACCAAACGGCACATCCCGCTGCCGCGCATATTCGATTTGCCGTTTCACGACGGCCTGATAGGTATCACTCCAGACCGTTCGCCGATATGTGCGCATGAACAGACTGGGCATCAAATACTCGAACATCGTTCCCGACCACGAGAGCAGCGCTATTCGCCGTCCGTAACTGGTCATAGTTCGCCCTAATCTGAACCAGTGGGCTACTGGAACATGTCCCAGGGCAATTGCTATAAAGCTGGTCTGTCTTGATTCCGATGCCATAAGATCATAGAGAACAGGGTCCAACCGGTTGAGCGATGCATCGTAGCCTAATGAAAACAGCATCGTTTTGGGATCGAACAGCGGAGCGAATTCCGTCTTTTCAACCAAAGTCTCTATACGCCCAATCAACCATTTTCCCCGCGTCAACCAATCACTTTCTTCTGTTTCCACCTCGGCATCCGTTACGGTCCGAACAGATTCCTTATGCTTCCCTTCAAATTCAAGCCATTGCGCCAGTCCTTCTTTGACTGCAATCAAACAGCAAATAAAGTTACCGGAATCCACACTGGATACATACTTCGGTTGCAGCGTTTCGAGCGTGGTCGTATCGATCCAGTTGAATAAATGCCCATTCCATGTTTCCAGTCGTTCCACGGTTTCGATCGTGCGCTCCAAGCGCATAACGAGTTCGGACGTATGAATAAACCCAAAATCCCGGGCAGCTAGGGCAGAGGCCATATATAATCCGATATTGGTAGGCGATGTACGGTGTGCGGTTCCATTCGGCGGGTCGATTTGCACGTTGTCTGGGGGAAGCCAATGATCTTGCTCCGTTACACTGTCCTCAAAAAATCGCCAAATCTGTTCTGCCAGCTTCCTCAACCCATCCTGCTCGATCTCGGTAAGCGTCTCCTCAGGTAGTGGTTGGGGTTTGTTCAGCCAAAGTATCAGGATTGGAGCCAACGCCCAAATAACTGCCAGGACAAGCCCAGCCACTCTGGGTCCCGCAGCCTGTTGAGTTGCTGCAGCGAGCGCACTGAGTAAAACTAGTACGTATCCACCCTTCATCCCAAGCATTATCGGTTGCCGTACACTCCGACTTCGGCGCTGTACTTCTGCAGAGCTGACCCATTCCAGCAGATTGCGTTTGGATACGAATAAACGATATAAGGTTTTGCCGATCGCATCCAGCATCAGAACGGTTTGAAATGGCAATACCGCAAGCTGAACCGCGACCTGTCCGGCAATAATCCCTAGACCGCGAAGGTTAGCAAATAGATGCCGAATGGCCATGCAATGGCGGATGGCGGGCAAAAACAAAGTGGCAAGCACCACGATCAGCCACCGCCCGGCATTCCCGGGGAGTATCGTCAACCCTAGACACAGAATCGCAAATAATGCCGGCGGCATTAGGCTTCTACGCATGTTGTCAATAATTTGCCATCGGGTTAGGGAAGACAAATCTACTGGTAAAGACGTTCCCCTACGATCGCATAAACGGGGGAGCAGCCAGCAGAGCAATTGCCAGTCACCCCGTACCCAGCGGTGCAATCTTTTCTGATAGGTGTCGAAGGCAGCAGGCTGATCATCTAATAACTCCATGTCAGAGAGCAAGCCAGCACGCAGAAAGCCGCCTTCCAACAAATCGTGACTGAGGACGCGATTCTCCGGAATCCGGTCACACAGCAGCTGTGCAAATACATCTACATCGAATATTCCTTTTCCTGTGAAAATACCTTCCCCCAGTCCGTCCTGGTAGGGATCGGATACGGCAAAGGCGTATGGATCGATTCCCGGCGCACCCGACCATAGTGAAGTAAGGCGAGATTGCATGGCTCCAGCGTAACTGGTAGCGATGCGAGGCTGGAGCACCCCGTATCCCTCGATTACTCGGGTACGCTTTTCATTCAACCGCGGCCGGTTATATGGCAAATGGAGGGCAGCGATCATTCGTTGCGCGCTGCCTAACGGAAGCTGCGTGTCGGCGTCGAGCGTGATTAGATAACGAATCTTCTTAAACCAAGTTTTGTCTCCTGTTATTACATCGTAAGTAGTGTCCATGCGTCCGCGCAGTAATTCCACAAACTCCACCAATTTGCCTCGCTTGCGCTCCCATCCCATCCATACCTCTTGGGACGGATTCCACAATCTGCGTCGCTGAAAAAGATAAAATTTGCTGTCACCGGAGCTAGTGTACTTAGCGTTCAGTGCTTTGATCTTCTCCTGTGCAGCTTCCACAACAAGCGAATCCTCTGGAAGACGCTCTTCCTTGGCGTCGCCGAAATCTCCCAGCAATGCGAAGTAAATATTCGGATCGCGGCTCGCCAAATAATGCAGCTCCAGCCGATCCGTCAATTCCTTTACTTCTTCCGGAGTCGACCAAATGACAGGAACGATGATCATCGCAGCCGCATCCTCTGGAATGCCGTTGGAAAATTCGTATCGCAGTAAAGGGGACGGCTTGCTGCGGCACTCGATCAGCCAATGAACGGCCGTAACGCCCCATTCGCTTGCAGGCAGCAATAATGCGCCCAGCACGATGATCCACTCTGACAGCTCATTGGCCATGCCGCTCCCTATCCACCAAGCGAAGCCGATCAATGCCAGCACGAAGCAGAAGATTAGCAGAGTAAAGTAAGACTCAGCTCCCTGCTTTCCCCAACCAACTGACAGATTGCGCCTTGATGTGCCGCACATCGCAAGCGCTTGCCGCAGCCGCTTTATCCCATCCGCTTCAAGCAGGTAATAGGCGGCGATTCCACGACGCGGCAGTTCATCCGAAGTGCTGTTGACTGATGACTGAGTTATCTCACATGCCTGCTCAAATACGTGCTCGTATTCGTTATCCGCCAGCTCTACGGCCTGTTCAGCAACTCTGCTCTCCGGAACACCGAAGCGGCGGGCCAATTTCTCCACTCGCTTACGCAGCAGATCGCGGCTTGTGGCATCCAACTGCGGGTAGATGCCTGAGCGTTCCTCAAGCAACACATGCTCGACCAGACTGAATCTCGCGAAAGCTTCATGCCAGTTCAACCGTTCGATTTTGCGCAGACTTCCGATCAAGTTACCTGTTTGCACTTGATAAGCGGCCTGCATTTGATATTCGTAGGACTGGATTCGGTCAAGACTATCCATTCCGTTCTCCAATTTGCACTTCAGCCATTCACGCACAATGGCAGAATCGTCCTCCCATTCACGCAGATGGCTGACCAGATGAACAATCAGAGGTCCAGACAGCGGCACTTCCAATCCTGCACGTTCAAGAGCCGCGTTCAACGCTGCAGGGTCCGACTGGAATGGTTTGATAGTCGACATTAATTGTTCCACGAACATGCAGACATCACGTCGTTCGCGAACATGGTCTGCTATTTGGGCAAGCCGGCTCAACAGGGCAATACGCAAAAATATCGGAAGAGCCCATACCTCCGCAATGGTCAGCACCGAGATCTCCTGATAACTCCGTATATAAGCAACAAACGAATCTTCGTCGAGTTCTCCTTCTGTCTGCGTCAAATATTCGATACAGAGAGGCAGCAGACGGGGTACTCGATTTTTGATCAGCTGCGGCAATTTGTTCAACAAATGTTTGCCAAGTTGGTCCCGCACAACCAGGGATTGCTCCAGAATGAACCCTGCGTGATCCAGCAGCCATTCTTCTGCTGGTTGGGAGCATAGAGCACCGCAGCTCTGCAGAGAAAATATGAAACGTTCAATTTTGTCCGTCTCGTTATGAAATTCCCGCAAGAAATGGTTTGACGGTCGCAGGCTTACTCGGGAATCATCTGTCAATGCTAGTTCATGAGCTCTTTGGCGAAGCTTCTCTAAATTCAGTGTCATAGGTTCTCCTAGTAATTACGATTAGAAAAGCCACCTGCGAATACTTCAAATTCGCAAAGCGGCCTTTAAATGCTTTAGTCTCTTATACACCTTAGTTTTGAACAGTACTGTATAAGCCCATCCCAATTTCCCCAGATGCAACCCCGACACTTCACAGGTTGTTTTTTCTTGATAGGTTCCGTTGGGATTAATAGTTTACCCATTGTCAATCCTCTTTCTTTTATTCGTTTTTGAAAACCACGTTCATTATTTCCCAGGAACATCTAAGTTATTCTTCCGAATGGAATTTGGAAAGGTAGGCATACTACAAAAAAAAAGTAATGGGGGTTCAATTGATGAGAAAAAATCCATCTGCCAAAAAAGTGATGGTTATAACGGTAGTAACCATGTCGATCTTAATGACCGGGTGTACAGCAAACCAAAGAAACAACATGAGACAGCAGGGCACCCATATGCAGCAGCAACAGCAGCCGTGGCAGCAGCAACAGGCTCAGGAGCCGCGTAATGTGGATAACCGGGTTCAAGTGGCTCATGAAGCAGCTGCTAAAGTTGCAGAAATTAACGGCGTACAGCGGGCTAATGTATTGGTAACCCAAAGAAATGCCTATGTTGCGGCTGTTTTAGTTAGCAACGGGCAATTAACAACCGAGATTGAACACCAAATCGCGAATCAAGTCAAAGCAACGGATCCGAATATTCACAATGTGTACGTTTCGACTAGTCCGGAATTAGTCGATCGCTTCAATTCTTATGTAGCTGATATTCAACAAGGAAGACCTGTTGCCGGTTTTGTTGAGCAGTTTAAAGAGATCATACAAAGAATATTTCCGAATGCCAGATAATTTCTCCGCAGTAATGGTGCCAAACAACAAAAAAATCCAACCATTGAGGTTGGATTTTTTTTGTTTTTATATTGAAAGATTCAATTATTGAGCCCTTTCCCGGGCGTGACCACGAGCTTATCGCTATCAGTCAACCTTCCGAATGAAGCAGAAATATCCGTTTTTCCTTTGCTTAGGGCTGTAAGCATGCCCGTGGAAGATACCATGGCCACCTGCTGTTCGCTGCTTGTAAAGGAACTTCGGAACGTCACATCTTGCTTCGTCCCGTCACTATATGATGCAGTAACCGTTAGCTGCTCGGACTCACCTTCCTTCATGGGCTTGATCTTCTTTAGCTCAAGACCGGTAAGCGCAGCGGTTACCTGTACGATAAATGCAACCGATTTCCCGTTATACACGGCTGTAATCGTTGTTTCACCAGCTTCTAACGCTGTTACTAGGCCAGATTCATCTACGGATGCCACATTAGGATTACTGCTTGTGAAGGTCACACCGGAAACAACTGGAACCGAGGTGCCATCCGAATATGTCGCCGTTACCACGGATTGTAGAGAATCCCCTCCCCGCATCGGGCCAAGACCGCTAAGCTCAATCGCCGCGAGTGCAGCGTTCACCTTCAGCACGTAACGGCTCTCCTTACCTTGATAAAGGGCTGTAATCTCTGTCTCGCCTGCTGCCAGAGCCGTAATCAATCCAGATGCACTCACGGATGCGATTTCGGAACGAGAGCTAGTGAACGTCACTCCTTGCGTTAGGTTTGCAACTGTGCCGTCTGCATAAGTGGCGGAAACAACACTTTGTTTCGTTTCACCCGCTGTCATTGGCGTAAGACCTGCAAGTTGGATCGAGCTGATCTCAGGCGATATCTCGACCAGAATCTGTGTCGTCTTTCCTCCGTACGATGCTGAAATTGTTGCTTGACCATAGCCAACCGCTGTTACAAGACCAGCCGGCGAAATGGATGCTGTCTCAGGTTTGCTGCTTGTAAACGTAACGCCAGCGGTAATACGGCCGGTGCTTCCATTAGAGTACGCCGCTGTCACCTGCGCTTGACGTGTCTCACCCACTTTCATCGTCGGAGTAAGTCCGCCAAGCTCGATACTAGTCAGAGACAAGTCCGTGCCTGGGATGACGCTCAGCTGCATCCCGCCATAATAGGCTTCCAGAATGCGATCATAGCTCCAGCCTTTGCTTCCCAGCAACGAAGCGCCGAACTGACTCATACCGACACCATGTCCGTTGCCCCCACCGTAGAACGTAACACCATTCACTTCCCCGTTCGCATCTTTACTTAAATCAAAAGTAAAGAAAGCGGAGTATAGAATGCTAGGGTTTTTCAAAGTGCCTGCCGGATCGTAGACGGTTGAACCGCCTTTAGCCCGGTAAGCCAGAATGTCACTTCCGCCTGTATAGGTTTTACTTGGACGGATCGTGAAGCGAATATTGAACTCTTTGACAATTTTATATGTGCCGGTACTGCCTTCTACAACAAGCTCAGTAATGTTACCGCCTGCACCGCGCTTCGCAACATACATGTTCTTGAAGTTGCCGATTCCGGTCGCGGGGATCGGCTTGCTGGCAAAGCTACCATCAGCCTGCTTCGTCAGGATGAAGTTCGGGTCTGCACTATAACGTCCAGACAGATTGGCATTAATTGTGTTTTGCAGTTCAGTATTAGTAAGCCCGACCTTCCAGCGGAAATACAGCGATTCGGAATCGTAGCTGGCATACGACAGCGTTTTATAGAATGCATTCACTTGCTGTTCGTCCTGTGTATCGATATTCAGAATTTTGCTGCTGTCAGCTGGATCATATGTGTAACTCCGTGCTAACAAATAAGGTGCCGGTGTTCCTGGGAATCGGTTCGTGACAGAGTCCGCCCACACTTCGTGACGGGAAGCGCCATATCCCCCTGAAGTCGAGTAGAATCTGGCATCGACCAGTTCACCGCCGTTCTTCATGATTGTACCGGCTGTCTCGTTCACAGCCTGATTCGTCAAAATATTCTCCGCTGAGTTGTTATAAACCTGACTCAGTGTGCTGTCATCAATATGAAAGCCCTTATCGGCAAACCTGCTGCTCACATAGTCGGTCAGCGCATAAGTCCGAGCGGCGACCGCTTGGGCCTTGAGCGCTTCCAGTCCGAATGATGCCGGCATCTCGCTAGGTACAACTTGATACAAATATTGCTCCATGTCGACCTCATTGATGACGCGCAGCTTATCTTTGACAGGCGTCATGTTCAACTCCAGTTCCCCTCTATACTGCGGTTTCCCTTGAGCACGGGTAATGGAAGTGATCTGGATCAATGTATCTGGCACAGCTGATTTAGCATAAAGCCGGTTAGCCGTTCGATAAAGCTCTGAACCGTTCACCATTGCTTTGATTTGTCCAGCATCAATTGAAAAAGCAATCGTCGAGCCAGCCGCTACATCAAACGACCGTCCTGCTATTTTATCCGTTAATTTGATGCCTTGAACCGATTTCAGATCCACTTGTGAATGATCGAGCTGCGTCATATCCGTAATGTTGCTGATATCTTTACGGATCCCTACGCGCATACGGTTCATTGGAGTCTCTCCCTCGATAACAAACCGATATACGAGACCTGCTTTGTTCGTGTAAACAGCCACATTCTCGGCTCCGACCATGACGTCGGTCATCGTACGTTCGATGGTTTGCCCGTTAATCATCTGTTGCACAATAACGGCATCCGCCAGCGCCTTTGAACCGGATAGCTCAAGCTCGATGGTCTTAGCGGCGGTGTTCTTTACCATGATCTTCTCACGAAGAATAGTAGGCGCTGCTTGGCTTACTTGAAGCGAGTAAGTGTCAGACAGACTGCCGTAGGTTGCTGTAATCACCGTCTGGCCCGCATCTAAAGCGGTCACATAGCCCGTCGAATTTATTCTCGCCACATTCGGCTCACTGCTGGTGAACTGAACTCCAGAACCAATCGGGACCTTGGAGCCGTCCATCAGAACGAAGCTTGCCTGCGCTCGAACGACTTCGCCTGTCTCCATCGGAGCCAGCCCTGACAGCTCGATCTCGTCGCCAATTGCCGAACCAGCAACTAATAGGTTGAGTTGGGCTTCACGGTTACCCGACTTGACTGTGATTGTCGCTTCGCCCTGCTTGATCCCTGTAACAATGCCCTGCGCATTGACCGCAGCGACTTCCGGAGCGCTGGACGTCCACTCCGTCTTGAACGGAGACGCAACAGGCAAAGTAATCGGATCGTTCGTGCTCGTCATGAATTTGCCGTCCGCCTTTAGTTGAACCTGCTGATTTACGGCAAGACGGTCTGGGGCCTCTTTAAAAACAATCTGCTCAAGGAGCGGGATTACATCCCATGTTATGCTGCTTCCATCGATTTTCAAGTTCAAGTAATGATAGAAGCCGCCCTGCTCAGGCGTGGTGTGTGTATATTTTCCGCCGCCGCCCGAGATGATGTAGTCCACACCTTGCACCTTCTTGTGACTGTAGGCGTGGAGATCTCCGCTCAACACGACAATATTCTTGTCTGCATTAGCATTTTTGTAAGTGCCAAGCAGGTCATAGAACTTAGCCGCTTCCTCGGGGTTCTTGAAACCATGTCCCGTGTTGTAATCTACTCCGCTTGCGCTGACTTCATCCGGCGGTACGTGCATGAATACAAGAACATTAGGCTGGTCGTTCTGCTCCAGTACTTGCTCGAGCCATGGCCATTGGGAAGCATCCGAATTCGAGACAATACCGCTTGCAGAGTCGATCCCGATGATCCGAGTATTGCCGTAATCATATACGTATGTCGTTTCTCCGAAAGTCCTCTGATAGTTCAGTCGAGAACCGCTCCCTGAGATTTCGTGGTTTCCGATGGTGACCACATACAGTGCCTTGAATAAGCTCATATTCTGCAGCCCTGTTGCGAAGTTGGCGGCTGTGTCATTCTCAACAATGTCACCTGTGTAACCTACCAACTCCGAAGCTTCGTTATTAATGCGGCTTATTTGCTCGCGAAGCAGGATGTCAGGAGCTGTCTGTCCTTGACCGGCTGTATAATAGCCGCCATCCCCGATGATGCTCATCTGGAATTTCTCCGAATTCGCCGGCTGTCCGAGCGGTGATCCGATTGTGAAGCTCCACGAGATACTTGTTACATTGCCAGCCTTATCTGCCGCCGTCAGCTTGGCTGAGTGCGTCGAACCTGTCGCTAGCTTTAATTCAGGCGTATAGTAAACTGTACTGCTGGCTTCATCGTACTGATGCGGCACGACCGCTCCGTCCAGCTCCAATACAAGCTTCGTGCTGTCGGTTCCGCTGTAATCATCTGCCGCTTTGACAGCAAGCCGCGGTTGATCAGTGCGGGTCATAATCCCGTCCATGGGGCTAATTACACTAAGCACAGGCGATTCCACATCTGGTCCAGTGTAGATTGTGAAAGTCCATTCTGCCCTTGGTACTGCGGGATTACCTGCTTTATCTATGGCATCAATGGTTACTGTGTACGTCCCATCTGCTAAGGCTGCAGAAGGAACATAGGAAACTTTCCCGTTCACAGCGTCGAATTGATGAGTGACGACCTCATTATTAAGCTTCATTGTGATAGAGCCGCTATCCACACCTTGGCCTGCATCTGTTACCACAGCAGCGACGGCCGGTTTGTTAGAGTATACCTTCTTACCAGCAGACGGTGTCATTCCGCTGAATACCGGTCCTTCAAGGTCTTCTCCTGTGTCGCTATAAATCGCGCGTAAGTGGTCGAACACAACGGCGCCGCTATTCTTGTTCGTATTGCTAGTCTCGACAAGGTATAGCTGAGTCAGCTTCATCGGCAGCGCCATCCCTTCAGGGATGTCCGCTGTCACGTACTTCCAGCCGGACCAATTCAACTCGCCTGTTCCGGTGAAGTCTATCGGCTTCTTAGTGCCGTTGCCATCCTGAACTTGACCCCGCAGCCAGTGATTCTTCGCATCGCCGTATACCCATAACCCTAGCTTAATCGGATAACCTTCGATGGAACGGCCTGCGGATCCATCGGGAGCTTTGAAGTTCAAATAAGCAGCCGATGTTCCAACAGTGCCAGTGAAATCATACGTAAGCCGGCTAGCGTGCGTCCCATAACGGACCGGATTCGGGCGGCTCATCAGATCAAGCTTCGCCGAGTTCGCCCTCACGGACGAGACGGCGATATCCGTGATATCCTCAAAATCTTCAACCATCACAGGCGGTTTGCCTACACTCACCATCGCTTCTGCCTTGACGCCGCCATATGCGACAGTCACTTTGCCGGAGACGACTTCCGACGATGCAGTTAATACGCCGGCATTTGAAATCGTTCCAATATCACCTTCCTTGCTCCACGTAAGGCGCTGCGGTGATAATTGGATCTCGTTACCTGCTGCGTCGAATGCTGCAGCCGTGAAAGTCTGAGTCGATCCGGGATTAACAACCGCCGGATTCGGCGTTATTGTAAGCCGGGCGATCTGATCGGTCACCGTTACAGGTATTTGTTCTGAGACACTGCCAGAAGCCACTGAAATTTGCCCAACTCCTGGAGTTGATGCAGAATTGAATACACCTTGGGCTGTGATCGTTCCAATTGCGGGTTCAGCAGTCCAAGCAAGCGTCGCAGAATCAACTGAGACACCGTTATAAGAGATATCCTGTCCTTTGGCCGTAAAAGGAATTGTACTGCCCACTAATACCGTAAGCGGTCCTTTTGGCTGAGGCTTGAGATATTTAAGCTCGGTTACTGGAGCCTTCGAGACTACCATGAGCGAGTTGGAATTCGATCGTTCATACCCGTCGGAAGGGCGATTCAGAACGGAAAGGGACTGATCACCCGGCAAACGGGCTGCATAGGTGGTGGATCCCCCTCCGTCCACATTGATTGCCGTTTCCATACCAAGGCTCTGCAAATATTGCGCTCCTTCGGCTAAGGTAACACCATCGCTATATGTAGGCTGCCGACCGTCGAAGGTAATAAAATAAAGCTTACCCGCTCTCTCAGCCACGAATGTCCGAGGATGACGATCTACATTATCGGCTAGCGCCTCCGCAGTCGCGGCCCCATTCTTGACGAGTACGGCACCGCCGCTAACAGCTTGAGCTGCCTCGTTCAAGCCGTTATCCATTTGCAGATTCAGCTCGACCGCTGCTCCAATAGCCAGATTCGTCTTAACCCAATCTGCATCTGTTCCAGTTGCAGACAGAACGAATTTGCCAGGCGGAATCACACTGCCGCTCTTATCCTCAACCGACTCTACTTGGGCTTGAATCGGTTTATTCAGCTCCAATCGACTGCCTGCTGCCGGAGCAA
Source organism: Paenibacillus sp. J2R1T-4 (assembly GCF_059692235.1). NCBI lineage: Bacteria > Bacillati > Bacillota > Bacilli > Caryophanales > Paenibacillaceae > Paenibacillus > Paenibacillus sp. J2R1T-4. The sequence goes on from NZ_JCAUBA010000019.1 coordinate 130,125, forward strand.
GTACAACCTCGACCCCAGTTCCTGTCGTTTTTGTTGTATTACTGAATTTGTCGGAGTAAAGGATCGTTTGATTGGCTGCAGACGTTGACCGCACCCGGTTCACTCCGTTCAGCGCTTTACTTGGTCCATTGCCTGCTAACTTTACGGAGCCAGTGAATCCGACGCTTTGTTTGATGGCAAAGCTGCCGTCCGCCATAACTCCTAGGACCGATCGCGACGAGGCCGGTGCGGTTACAAGCTCACCGTTCGTAATCTGCATCCCGCTCGGAACTCCAGCAAATGCGGGATCTGTGTTGTAAAAGTCCATGTTAAATGCACCGATGACCCGGTATTCATCGCGATCAATTTGCAAGGCTTGATTGCGTACCGTATCCAATCCGACCACTTTCCCTTTGGGCGATGTCACTTCCAGTTGAATGACCGGGTTGGACGGGTCGACCTCCATCATATTAACTGCTTCTATGTGTTCGCCGCCTTGCAGAGTCATTCCTTTATGACTGACACCGGGGGCTACAGGAAAACCTTCTTCGCGCACAACGGCGAATCCGCCGTTTTCTACTGCTAATGCCGTATTGGCGGAGAAACCCGCTCCATTTAATAAAGTTCCAACGAGTAAGATGGATGTAATGAAAGCGCTAACTTTTTTCCTAGCAGCGATACCAAAAATCATTTCACACTTCCTCCTCTAATATCGTACACGATTTTTGCTTGTGTTTGCACTTTTAGCTGTTTGTATGGGGTCAACTCCTCCTTTCTTTTTACTTATGAAATATTATTTCATTGATTTCATGTTTTTTAGTTTATAATGTTTTATGTCTCTTGTACATAGGGAAAAATGTCTGATTTTGCTAAAGTTTTTGTAAAAAAGAACTAACTCTCCTGTACTAAAAGCAGAAAAATAACTGAAAAAAAGTGGGACAATCTTAACATAACAACACCATTAAACACCAAAGAAACCGAACGTGAAGGACGTCGGCTTCGTATTGGCTGAATTCTCAATATAATATAAGCTGCATTTCTATAGTTTGTACAGTTGCTGACCACGCCGTATATTTTGTCGAAATGGGTTCAGCGCCCTATAGCAGGTTTTAGATATAACCGTTACTTTCCCCTCTGTTCCACTGTTACTTGGATGCTTTGATCTTTACCCATTCGTTGTCACTAGGGGCTTGTATGTTATACCATACGGACCCGTCATCAGCTACCCACTTCTCATAGGCGCGTACTGTTCTCGTGCTGAAATAGCCCTTCTTGTGAAATAATTGTCCAGAGACAGGAAAGTAGTAGCTCTCTGTATTGCCATCAAGTGTAACTTCATCTGTCGTTAACACGATATTCTCTGGATGGACCATTAAGGTTTTCAGATCTATCCACTTCAAGCCTTCGCCCGTTTGAAGATGAACCCAATTCCCTGATCCCTCGATGGCGTTGTAAGTTCCAGCCGCAAGCTTGCAGCCTTCGTCATAAGTGTGGATTCGGTTAGCGCACTTGGCCTCTTTCGTCACCTCGATAGGGGCATTTATCTCATAGTAGTAGCGAATAACTTCATAAAGAGGCGCAATCCAATGACTGCTGCCATTCCATTTGACCTGGTACCATTGAGGCTTGTAAGGAAGCCCCTCCCAACCGAATGCGGTCACTTGCACGACACCGGCGGGTATCCGTTCCCCTTGTCCCTCACCCTGATAAGGCTGCGCGTAGCTATTCTCATCCCCGGACAGCTTCATATCATAGGACTGTTCCAATATCCGAATATTTTCTAACAGCGCGGGGTTGATTAACCATTTCTCCCCAATCCATGTTTGCACCCTGTACCATGTACTGCTCCCCTGCATAAATTGACGGGCTGTATTCGAGAACTTTGGAGTGGTGCCAATAGCTCCCGTTACTTGAAGTTTCTGCGGCCCAAGGCTCGCGCCTATAGGTGACATGAAATCCGGAGTATTGTATAAGGAGGCCGTGTTCATAAGCGTTACTTCCCGCACGTCCTCGTTATAATTACCATAATACACTCCAGCATTGTTCTGAATCCATTTGGCCCCGAGCCATGTCTTCACCCTGATCCAATTTCCCTGATCTGGCGATGTTGCCGGATCGCGATCCCAGTTGTCCCAGTCCACTTCAACGGCTTGTATAGCCCCGATTGTACCTATCGGCTGAGCCTCTGGATCAGGGCTATCATAGATGTCCGCAGGTGAGAGGATCACTACGCTATTCGACAAGGTTGATCCAGCTTCAGCATAATTCCCGCCCCAGATTGAGGATAAGCAAACAATAACTGCAAGAACAGATGCTCCAAACGCTACTCTAAACGATTTCAATCTTCCCACCACCCTGTACGATTTACATATAATGGTTAGACGTACTGTTTTTCCATTTTGTTGCTTTCGTATAATAAAAAAGAGAAGATGCCAATTTGGCAATCATCCCTTAGGGGTAACTCTCTTATAGCTTCCTATCATTTTCTGACGCCTTTTAACCACTTTAGCTGTTTTTTTGAGTTATAATGGAATTTGAGATTGAGAGCTAGGTCGGTATGGATGGGAGTGTGCAGATTTGGCCAAAGCAAAGATATTTATCAGCTCCGTAAATGAAGACGGTCTGAAGCCATTAAGAAGACAAGCTTTTCGCGACCTGACGGCACTGGGGCATGAGCCTTTAATGTGGGAAGAGAATCTGGGGCCTTGGCCTGCAAATGTGAATCCGGTAGTCAAATGTCTGGAAGCGGTTGAGCAATCGGACTTGTACCTTTTATTTATTGGCAGTTCCGCTGGAACCTATTATCGAGAGGCAGAGCGAACCGTAACCCATCTTGAATTTATTAAAGCGTTTGACAAAGGCAAGACCATCTTGGTATTTGCGGATATTCGTGTAAAATCAATGTTCTTTTCGATCGTCAAGAAGCTGATAGATGAAGTGATCGAGCATTACCTGGTTGAAACACAGCAATACCCTTCTCCTGAAGAGGTCATGACCGCCCTGAAGCGAAATGACAAAGTTCCAAAAGAAATCGATCCTTACGTCTGGTACCTTTTGTACGATATGACCATTCGTAATGTATACGTGGATGACTTGTCCCTTGGCGTGCACATTCATTGGAACGATTACTTCAGTGATCTGTTGAGGAGAGGCTCCATGCTGCTCCCGCTCCAGAGCTCGATTATCGAGAATAATGTCCGATTGGAACAGTATGATGAAGCATTTAGCGCTTTAGCGGATATGATCCCTCAGCTGCACCTGGGCGGATTGCGGAATACGGAGTATTTTTTGAAAGCGATCATGAATAGAATGTCTGGAGGCACTATCCAACATCACTATGGCCCTTTTATGTCGGAGACGGTTGGGCATTTCGGTTCCTGTTGCGGTGCTACTTTGTACATCCAGGAAGGCGAGCGCATGAAATTTGTTGCCAAGGCCGGGGATGCTTCAGGGGTGGCAGGTTTTAATATTCAAGATCAAAGCTCTTATGTAGTGCTGACTTACAAACTGAAAACGGATGTGGTCCACTATAAGGAGTCGAAGCAGATGTTCTATTGCTCGATGGTTAGCGGTCCCTACATATTGACGCTTCACTTTCCGTCTGCAACTGCGGCAGGATGGAATAATCAGAAATACGTGCTCTACCAAGAAAGTGTAAATGATGCTATACTTAATAAAAACCCTTACTTGATCGAACTGATCAAGATTGTACTAGGAGGGATGCAGCGATGAGTGTATATGTTTCGATAGATGGTAAAGTAAGTCTCGCCATAGGGGAGCAGCCGAAGGACGCATTACTGTTCGCGCCTACTAAGAAATCGTCGGCCCAAGTCATTCGGGAACAACGCGATTCCTGGAAGCGGAACAATCAGATGATCAAGGACCGTTTCGAAGAAGCGACTAGACGACACTAGAGCTAAATCACACAAGCACCCGTTAGGTCGATATGGACTGGCGGGTTTTCTATTTGCATGAATGTGTTGGATGAAGGAGTTGACGGTTAGGCGATGGATGTCAAAGAAATAGATGTAACAGCAACAACCTGTCCTATATGTCAATTGAGCAACAAATGCGGTATAACAGCTGGGATGCCGGCAGACGGCAAGTGCTGGTGCATGGAAGGGCCGCGCTTCCCAAAGGCAATCTTCGAGCTGATTGCAGCGGAAGATCGGGGCAAGTCGTGTATTTGTCAGGCATGCCGCGATAAGTTTATACGGGGGAATGGGCTATAAGTTGACATCTATCGACTTCATCCACCTGGTAACATATGGGTTATCAAGTCGGGGAAGGGTACCAAGAAACCTGCTCGTGCACCGTGCACCGAACAGGTTTTTTCGACGTTTAACGAACCTGCAGCCCAAGCTTCCTCATCTGTTGGAAGAAATCCGGACAAGTCTTGGAGACGCATCCCGGGTCCTTCAAGCGGATGCCTCCTACCCGCGAAGCAATTAAGGCCAGTGACATCGCCATACGATGGTCATCATAGGTGTTCATCGCGCTAGAGGTCGACAGCGGCTTACCTGGGAAGATCGTCATGCCATCCCTTCTCTCTTCTACCTGGATCCCGAGCAAAGTCAAAGACTCGCACATAGCGCGGAGACGATCGCACTCATGAGCACGAATATGCTCTACATCTGTGATCGTAATCGGAGCGTCTGCGAATACAGCCAATACGGCTAATGTCAAAGTCTGATCCGACATCTCCCTCATGCTCACAGTGAACCCGCCTTTCAACCCAGCACCTGCGGCAGGCCCCCGCAATTCAATCTCGCCTTGACCTCTTTCTATCTGACAGCCCATACGATCCAGAATATCCAGCATGCCAATATCCGGTTGAGTCGTATCAGCACTGATTCCCCGTATACGCACATGCCCGCCAGTTAATGCTGCATACGCTAGAAAGTAGCAGCAAGTCGATGCATCAGACTCTAACTGTATGTCTCCCGCCACATATCGCTGAGGATTCACGACAAAATGATCAAAGCTGTCATTAACCTCCGCGTTAACGCCGAACTGCTTCATTAGATCGAGTGTAAGTCTCACATAGGCGTGCTGAACGATCCCTCCATCCGATACACGGATCTCTACCTTCTCGCGAGCATAAGGACTAGCGAGCAAGAGTCCGCTGATGAATTGACTCGATACCGCACCTGAAACCGTAACCGTACCTCCCTCCAGACCTTGCAGTCCCACACGTAAAGGGAGTTGTCCTGCCGACCCCATATACTCCACTCGTCCGCTAAGCTCATTCAAAGCATCCACTAGGGGTGCAATTGGTCTTTCCGAGAGGCGTTTGCTCCCTTCAAGCACCCAACGACCGCTTGAAGAACTCCCAGAGCCTGCAACAGGTGCAGCAGCAGCCAATGCCCCTGGGAGAAACCTGGCAATAGTGCCTGCTGCTCCCATGTATATCTTTCCCTCTGTACGCGGCCATCTCCCACCGCAACCCTCAATAGTTACTGTTGCAGGATCCGCCGCATCATCCATCTCAACCTTCAAGCCTAGCTCCCGCAGCGCTTCCAGACACCAATAGGAATCATCACTGCGCAAAATATTCCGAAGTGTCGACTTGCCATCTGCCATAGCAGCCGTGATGATAGCCCGGTTTGTTAAGCTTTTGCTGCCTGGGACAACAACAATTGCTCCATCAGGCGCGCTTATCGGAGGATGAAGTTCCACCTCAGCTTCTTTCAAACCGCTTGCCCACGGCGAACGAGCCTCTTGCTCCGGCAAAGTATGTTCCTGCATACGAATCCCCTCTTCCAATGAGTTGCACGAATTGTGCTTATTTCTTATTATAGAGAGGTGCATAACATAAAAATAATTGGTATATTCTATCCCAGACATAGAGAGGTTCTATATTATGAGTGCGATGGATTATTATAAGGTGTTCTATTATGCCGCTAAGGAAGGAAGCATCACTAAAGCTGCTCAGGAACTGTTCATCACGCAACCAAGCGCCAGTTATGCGATCAAGCAATTGGAGGAGCAGCTAGGTGTACGATTGTTCACACGTAAAGCCAAGGGTGTTATTGTGACGGAAGAAGGGGCAGCGTTATATCGATATGTGGAGCAGTCTTACCTGCTAATTCAAGCGGGGGAACGAAAAGTAGCAGAGATGCGAACGTTCCATGACGGAGTTGTCCGGCTGGGAGCAAGCGATTCTCTGTGCAAAGCCTACTTGCTGCCTTTTCTGGAGAAATTCCGTATCAAGCATCCGGGAATTCGCATTCTTCTCTCGCATGGGAGAAGTGAGGATATATCATCACGACTGCTGCAAGGATCGATTGACTGCGGGATCGTTCACCTGCCTGCAGACCACCAAGTACTTGTGCGAGCAGTCAAACCGATCCAAGATTGCTTCATAGCCACCCCTGCCTATATAGCCGCTCACTTTAACAAAAGCACAACCTCACTGTCACTGGATGAGCTTCTCAAGCAACCTTTCGTGATGCTGTCTGAGATGAGTAGAACTCGTGCTTTTTTCAACGCTTTTCTGCAAACTTACGGTCACATCCTAACACCTGACATAGAGGTTGGTAGTGTAGATCTTCTGTTGGAGTTCGTGCGCAAAGGGATGGGGATCTCTTTCATCACTAAAGATTTCGTAGCTCAAGAGCTGGAGTCAGGCGCCCTGACAGAGCTTACAGTTGAAGCTAGTCCCATCCCCCCAAGGACGATAGGGGTTATAACTCGACCAGAGAACTCGTTATCTCTCGCAGCAGCCTATTTTGTCCAAGCATTAACCGAACAGTTGAACTGAGTCCTGCTTAAGCCTGATTACGTTCCAACAAAGCTTCACCCTGCTTCCTTATCTTGGCTCTAATACATAAGCAGTTGTCACTTAATTTCTCCTTGTGACAGCTGCTTTTTTTCGTTGAAGTCGGATTTCAGGGGCCATTTTTACAAAATCTTATTTTGACCCTCTATGCATACTCTAGTAGCTTTTAAGAGAACTTGATTATCCAAGTATTACAAAAAAAGCGGAAAGGAGACAGGTCGTCCTAGGGGATGGCAGATTTTTACATGCAAGGGATTAACGATATCTCGGAAGGAAGAAGGTAGAAACCAATGACAGGTTTAAGCAAAGAGACGAGAGCAGCGGTCGTCTACACACTCTTATTCGCCATATTGTTCTCTGTATATTCACCGGTACCATTCGCACAAGCAATCGATTCTGAGACTTCTGTCACTGATTCAGTAAAACCTCAAATCGTACATGAACCGGTTGCATCCGTAAAAACACCTCAAAACCTTAGCGTAACCGCACAGGTATACGACAATGTCAACGTTTCTGAAGTCAAGCTCCACTACAAAGCGCAAAACGATTCCGATTATACAGTCATAAACATGACCTACGGAACTGTGAATGAAAATGGCTTTATCCATTATTCCGGACTCATTCCTCAATCTGTTATGACCCTGAATGAAAACGTCCAGTACTTCATGGAAGTATCGGACGGTACCAACAAGTCACGTCACCCGGAACAACCGGACAGCGCACACACCCTTCATATCGGGCCACTGGATGGCGGAGCGGGTCCGTATCTTTTGATAAGTGAAGTGGTGTTCAACTCCAGAGATTTGAAGGCTGGCGTGTATGGCGAATCTTTTGAGTATGTAGAGCTGTACAACAACAGCAATCGTCCGATCCCATTGAAAGAGTATTCGTTAATATTCGGCAATTGGACCGCTGCTCCGCAAAATAAATTTGATATTACGGATGACAAAATTGTATTACCAGGTGAGACCGCAGTACTGTGGAATTACAAGGTGGATCAAAACGCTACAATCCAAAATTTTATCGATAATTACGGAAAATCGGTGACGGCCGACAAAATCATAAAGCTGCTTCCAGGATACGGCTTTAATAACGACGGGGGCCGCAACCTGACCCTTATTACCGATACAGGGACGATTGTTTCCAAAGCCGAATACAATCTCACAGGCAGTTCAACAGACAAATCTGACGATAAGGACCACACAAGCGTGACTTATCTGGCGGATCCGAGCGGTGCCCCGCTTATGCTCAAGAGAAGCAGCAAACAGCCGCCTACACCGGGTGCTATCCTACCTGACCAGATACCAGATAAAAGAATGGTGCTTCCTGCCGACTTCTTGAAGCCGGTGATCAGACATATGATTCCTACTGGCTCGACAACGCCCCAGGATCTGACGATTTCGGCTCATGTAACCGATGATCAGAACGTTGCCGGCGTTACCCTGTTCTACAAAAAGGCAGAAGAAGCTACTTATACGTCTGCAACGATGACAGTGGGCGACAATGATCAATATATGGTTGTGATTCCGAAAGAGGCCATGACCAAAACCTCCAAGCTTCAGTACTATTTCGAAGCGACGGATGGAACAAATGTGAATAACAGTATGGAAACAGAAGGGAATTTATACGAGATTCAAATTATCGGTTCGGCTAAGCCTCTCGACTCCCAATTGTTGATTACCGAGCTTGTTCCGGCCAATAAAGGCGGCGATGATTACGAGTATGTCGAGATTTATAACAATACGAATCAGGCCATCAATCTGGAAGATTACAAGCTTCTCTATGAAAACCGCGGAGGAGCATCCACCGCGATCGATATCGACACGGAATTTGTTCTACCATCTAAGCAAACCGCTGTCCTCTGGCTTCAATCTTATACAACAAGAGGAAAGCCGGTCACGGATTTCAATTCGCATTATGAAGTCAGTCTAGACTCATCGACAGTACTCCCTGTATATTGGAACGGACTCGGATTGCCCGATGCCGAGGAAGGACGTATGCTGATCGCTGCAGACGCGGCTAACCCGATCTCACATGCGGCTGACGGCATTATTTCGCAAGCCTGGTTCAGTGTCACCGGGGACGAAGCCATTGACGGGAAAAGTGTCGTCTATGAGTACTCGAAAGAAGGCAGCAACCGGATGTTTCTGCGAGGATACGGCCAAACGCCTACGCCTGGCGAACTGCTGAATGCCCAAGTTCCTGCGGACCCGATTCGGGTTGCCGAAGACCAATTAAAACCGGCCATCAAACATACTCTTGTATCCGATCGCCCGGAAATTGCCAATCTGAAACTGGAAACGGCAGTTACCGACAAACATAGTGTCAAACAAGTCAACCTGTATTATAAACGGAATGGGGAATCCGACTACACACGCGTTAATTTGCTCGAGTCTGGCGCTGACCTGTATATCTCGGAAATCATACCCCGAGTTAATCTCCTTAATGCAGAATATATCGATTATTATTTTACAGCATCAGATGGATTCCAGACCGCTTCCTCGCTGGACAACGGTGGAGCACCCTATCGCCTTACTTTTGCCCGCCCTTCCGAACCGCTTCTGTTGAATATCGCCCAAGGCCAGTTTATTCGCGGAAGCCAAGCTGTGGAGGGACGCAGTCAGTCCGCTGGGAATGCTCTCAGCCTGTCGCTGGACGGCCAATCTATTGAGACTAAGGTTGCAATGCCAGAGGATGCCTATATTATGTTCGAAGCACAGGATATGCAGGCTTCATTTCAGAACGGTCTCTTCGTTAACGACGAACTGGCGAGCATTATGCCGGGAGTTACCAGCTATAGGTCTGCCATCTTAAACTTACCGAAGCACCTGCTCAAACCGGGTGTGAACAAAATAACGATGACCTCTGGGAATGGACAAGATCCCAAGGGCCTCGATGGAAACAATGACGATTACATTCTGCAAAACGTGCAAATTGTAAACTGGAACGGAGAAAAACCGTCCATTTCTGCACAATCGCAAACCGATAAAGGTGTGTTGGCCCCCGTCGCCAATCCGGCTGCACGGATTACGATCAAGGACACATTACCGCAAATACACTATACGATTCAGCTGCCAAATGAAGCGTTCCCTGCAGTTGTCAGTACTCTCGACACGACAACGTTAGCGGATGGAGAACATACCTTCCGTTTGTCTGCTTCGAACGGTGAAGACATAAGTGTAAAAGCTGTAATCGACAACACCGTGCCGGTTATCGGAAGCGTTTCTGTAGAGGAAGGCAAGTCCTACAAAGGACAAGTTACGCTTGACGCAGCCGTATCCGATGCGACTTCCGGCATTGGTTCAACTGAAGCAACGTTGGATGGGGATCCGGTAATTCTTTCGTCCTCCCATTACTTGGAAGCCGGGACGCATTTGTTCAAGATAAAAGTGACAGACAAAGCAGGCAATGAAGCGATCCGCGAAGTGTCGTTCATCACGGATAACGCACATCCGGACAAGCCGTCCGAACCCCTGCCAGCACTGAACGCAACTAATGATGGACGCGATGTGAACTTGAGCGTTAAAGTAACGGATCCGAACGGAGATCCGATGGATGTCATGTTCTATAAAGCCTATAAGCACGATTTTGCCGGTGACTCCAAGATCAATGCTTATTCGAACTCAACTGACCGTGAACCGCCATTGGAATTAGTTCCTGCGGGAGAAACCAAATTCACTGCAGAAGCCGTCACGAGTGTAAAAGATAAGGACGGAAGCTATTTCGTAACCGATTCGGATGGTCAGTTCCCTTATCACCGCTTCGACTTCAAATTGACCGAAGAACCTGCGCCAGAAGATGAAGTGGAAGTCGTATGGGATGGCCATTCGCTTGCCGGTCGCCAAGTGACCATGTACACCTGGAATTTCAACACATCGAAATGGGAGCGGGCTACGTCGGGAATCGGCGACCAAGACTTCCAGTTGAAAGCGAAGGTTAACGCAGGGGACATGGTGCGGGGCAAAACGCTTCATGTACTCATCCAGGATTTGTTCCCCTCCCCTGACGACGTGGATTTCACTTTCGCCTGGGTAAGTGATACGCAGTATTATGCGGACTCTTATCCTCATATTTACAAACAGATGATGGAATATATCGTCGATCAAGAAGAGGAGAAAAAGATCATTTATTCCATTCATACCGGAGATCTTGTCGACGATTGGGATCGTCCAGACGAATGGGCGGTCGCCAGTGACAGCATGAAGCTTCTCGATGACGCCGGGATGAATTACGGGGTAGTGGCTGGCAACCATGACGTTCATTTCTCGGATTCGGACTATAGTGAATATTACAAATACTTCGGACGTGACAGGTTCGAGAAACAACCGACCTACGGAGGCGACCTCAACAACAACCGGGACCATTACGACCTTGTCTCTCAGAACGGCCAAGATTTCTTGATTATGTATCTGGGCTGGGATGTTCAGGAAGAAACGATCAAGTGGGCTAACGATGTCCTGAAAAAGTACCCGAATCGTTACGCCATTATCGCTACGCACTCTTACATCACACCGAGTGGAAATTACGGCGGCGACGGATATGGACAAAAAATATGGACGGAGATCGTAGAGCCGAACCATAACGTCTTTATGGTGCTTTGCGGTCATTTCCACGGGGTTGCCTATAACGTCAAACATGTCGGTGACCGCACGGTTGTGGAGATGCTTTCGGATTATCAGTCTGGTCTGGAAGGCGGCGGCGGTTATATCCGGTTCCTTCAGTTTGATCTGGACAACCAAAAAATTCATGTTAACACCTATTCCCCTTACTTGAACGACGAAAACTATTTCGATGAGCCGGGAAAAGACGAATTTGATATCGAGTATCCGGTCAGAGCGGTGGAAAAGCAGGTTGCAACCGATTATATCGGTGTCAATGTGTACACGAAACAATCCATCGGCAGCCGTAAAAATGTAGAGAGCGGATCGAGGGCGACCGTGGAATGGGACAAGTTAAAGCGGAAAGATTACTTTAGCTGGTATGTATCGGTATCTGACGCCTTCGGTGGAAAGTCAGTTTCGGATGTCTGGAGATTCCGTACAGAAAAGGATCGGAATCAGGATGAGAACGATGAAGATGAATCCAAACAACCGGAATAGCCACAACAGGTAAACGGTTGAAACGCTAAACTGCTCGAGCAAATGTAATAGCAATAGGTTAAGCCGGACTGGCGAAAGAGCAGAACATGGCTCTTTCGTCAAACCAGGCTTGGCTGGTAATGATAGGGAGGAGCCAGGCATAATGCGTTCGCTTATTAAACGATGTTGCTTCAGCCTTGTATTTGTTGTATTGCTTATTCCAATCCTTCTGCCCGGGGCTGTTCCCAAGGGGGAAGCTCATTTATCAACAATCGGCTACTCGGATATATACATTGAGAAAAATATAATTAATTACAAATTATATCTGGATCCCCAAGAGGTCGCACAATGGGTAGACACTGGGTCTCCCACCCGTGTGTTTGTTATCGAAAAACCGTCTGAGAATAAAGGATCGGAGCAGAAAGCGGGATGGACCGAAACCGATTTGAAACCGTTGTTGGAGAAAAAATTGGATGTCCGAAGCTCGGATAATTCGGCTAAGCCTAAGATTAAGGAAATTTCGATCCAAAAACGCGGCGATACTTCCTATTTATTGGTAGACATTAACTACGAATTCCCCGACCCGGTCGATACGTATAAAATCAATTACAATTTATTTTTTAAAGATTTGGATCCGAAACACCAAAATTTCGCTACTATTCATGCAGGGACTGCAGCAGTGAATTCGGTGTTTACGGAGAATCACACTATGGTTTCAGACAGTGTTCCTAAATTAGCTGCCAGTAAGGTTACCACTGAAATTACGATTCCAGGCTGGGTGAGCACCTTCATCGATTACGTTCGTCTGGGAATGGAGCATATTTGGACTGGTTACGACCATCTTCTTTTTATCGTCGCTCTGGTACTCTTGAAACAAAGAATGACTAGTTATCTGAAGATCTTAACGGCCTTCACGATCGGACATAGTATTACAATCGCACTCGCCGCACTTGATATAGTGAGAGTGTCTGCCGATCTGATAGAGCCGCTAATCGCACTCAGTATCGTTTATGTGGCGGTAGAGAATATTTGGGCCAAACGGCTTCCGTGGCGGTGGGCCGTCGCTCTTGGCTTCGGGTTGATCCACGGCTTCGGCTTCGCGCAGGTCTTGAAAGGTTCTCTTGGTGAACAATTTATACTATCTCTTTTTTCCTTCAATTTAGGAGTTGAAATCGGACAAATCGCGGTGTTGGCGGTTCTTCTCCCCTTGCTTGTTTATTCAGGCCGCATTAAGTGGTATCGTCCGGCGGCATACACTGTATCAGGTTTGATAGCGGCAATCGGGGGGTACTGGTTTATAGAAAGAACTATGTTCTAACGGGCTGGAAGGCCCTCCTATCACAACGAGGATTTAGTTGCAGAAAAGCAATTAATTCGCCCGAACAGAGCCAGAAAACACTAATTAGTTGCAAAAAAGCAATTATCTCAATTAGTTCTCCTTCAAATCTCCTACATTCATTCATTTAGTTGCTTTTTTGCAATTAAAAACCTCTGGATAAGCAAACAGTACCCTACAGGTAGACATTTTTTGGTGTCTGCTCTATAGGGTACTGTTTAGATCGCTCCAGAGGTTGGTTATTGTGTTCAGTATGGTACTTTATTTGTTCTAGTCTACTCTAATCTACTTTACTCTACTCCACTTGAACGGCCTGCTTCTGCGCGATCAAACACAGCTCTGCTGCTTTGAAAGCATGTGCTTGCGTCATGGCGTTCTCCGTACGGTTCAAGCAATCCAGCACCAGCTGACCAAAGTAAGGGTAACCAACTTTTCCAGCTAACTCCAGATGTTGGACCCCTTCATTGTTAACCAGATACAGATGGTCGGACGCGCCGCTGCGCCCGATGTCGATATATTTGCGAAGCTCGATATAACCATTCGTGCCCATAATGACGGTGCGTCCGTCCCCCCATGTGCCAAGCCCATCAGGCGTGAACCAGTCTACACGGAAATAATTCGTAGCCCCGTTATCACCAATCAATGTAGCATCGCCGAAATCCTGAAACTCCGGATAATTCTTATTGTTGTAATTCGCAATCTTGCTCGATACTACTTGCGCGTCTTTGGCCCCCGAGAAGGACAGAAATTGCTCAATCTGGTGGCTGCCTATGTCACAAAGAATGCCGCCGTATTTCTCCAACTGGAAAAACCAATCCGGACGCGATGGCAGGTTCAGGCGATGCGGACCTAAGCCGATAACCTGAAGCACTCTGCCAATCGCTCCGTCTTGAATAAGCGCCCCAGCATGTACAGCACTCTCCACATGCAATCGTTCACTGTAATACACGGCATATTTCAACCCCGTTTCCTGCACTTTGGCCTTGGCTAGCTTCAATTGCTCAATCGTTGTGAACGGAGCTTTGTCTGTGAAATAATCTTTGCCATGCTCCATCACTTTCACACCCAACGGTCCGCGTTCCGAGGGGATTGCAGCCGCTGCCACTAAACGCACCTCTGGATCCTGGAGAATTTGCTGGGCGTCAGAAGCCGCTTTCACCTGCGGGAATTTGGCTATGAAGTTCGCTACTTTATTAGGATCGGGATCGTACACCCATTTCAGATCAGCTCCCGCTTCAATCAGACCATTACACATGCCGAATATATGTCCATGATCGAGACCCATAGCAGCAAAGACGAACTCCCCTGCCTTCACTACAGGTGCCGGTTTACCTTGCGGCGCATAGTTCATTCCATCTGACTTTTGCATATTTACATCCTACCTTTCACGTCTACCAAGAATGGTTGCACTTAGACTCTAGTTAATAGAGTACAGGAGAAGGCTTCTTTCTGATTGCACCGTATTATGTAAAAAGGCATCCTCATTTATACGTCATTGTTCATTTACTAACCATTCTTAAGAAAAAACTGACCTATGGCCAGGTCCTTTGTGTAGAATATCCGTTTGGCGCATGGAAGGGCAGCAAGATGGGCTCCAATCGCTCTTGAACTTCGGTTCTTTTGATTCTACTTTTTATCGGTTTGAACCCAAGATTCAAATGCGACCGCTGACGCTTTTCCGCTCCATCTTCCTGCCCTATTCTGTTCGACTATCGGTGGTAGTCAGCCATTACTACTTAGGTCCTGTGGAGATCAGATAGCCAGTCCTAGTATAGGTTATTAAGGCGGAAAAGACAGCTTCTTCTGGGATAGCAAGTTTTACTATTGGTTATTGGCCTGGGTTTGAGGGAAATTGGTTCACAATGCGGTAATAGGGGATAGTCAGGTTGGCTAATTAGTGCCTGGGTGATGAAATGGCCCAAATAGACAGTAGTAATATGGCTTATATGTAAGCGGCGTACCAAGACTACCCATACTTTCTATTCTCTTTAAAAAACGAGTCTCTAACCTTCTAGAGACTCGCATCGCTTTTAAACATAAGGGTTATTGGCACGCTCAAACCCGATTGTTGTTTTTCCGCCATGTCCAGGATACACCTGTACGTCATCGTCAAGATCGAACAAAGTGCCGTGAATGGAATCGAGCAGCTGTCGGTTATTCCCGCCGGCGAGATCTGTTCGGCCAACTGACATCTTGAACAGCACATCTCCGCTGAACAGATGCTTGCCTGCATACAAGAAGCTCACGCTGCCAGGAGAATGGCCTGGTGTATAGAATACTTGAAGCTTCTCTCTGAGCAGTTCTAGCGTCATTCCTCCGTCGAGCGCGTATTCCGCAGGCGTACTCTCAATCGAAGCGCCGAGATCCGGCCAACGAGCGGAGCCGTTCTTCTTCGGATCGGTCAGCCAATCGGCCTCTGCATCATGCAGATAGACCGGGCATCCTTTCAGCTTGCGGATCTCATCCACACCGCCGATGTGGTCGAAATGCGCATGTGTCAGCAGAATGGCCTCAATCTGCATCCCCTCAATGCGCCTCACAAGCGACTTCGGATTCATCCCTGGATCAATAATAACACCGCGGCTGCCATCCTCTGTACTAAGCAAATAAGCATTCGTCCCGATCGGGCCAAGCTCGAACTTCTCAATCTTCAACATTTGTATGTCATCCAATCCTATTAAAAGTCTGAGAGCAAATCGCGCAGCTCGCGCACAATAACCTGATGGTAGCCAGTACCTTCGCCATATTGCACCATCATCTCGGCGCGGGCTACTTTGATCTTCTCTTCGTAGTCCGAAGCATTACGGTCTGGATTCGCTTGCTTGAAGCTGGTCATCACAGCTTGAACATGCTTGGGACGAGGTCCCCATTGTCCAAGCACGAGTCCGCCAGTATCGGCGAATATTACGATAGGAACTGCACGCCCTCCGCCTGTGAGGAACTGGTCCATCGTGTCCGGGTGTTCTTCCATGATCAGTACTTCTGTCGGGATTTCAGAATCCTTCAATGCCTGGAATACCACCGGGATGTTGCGTACTACATCGCCGCACCAATCCGCAGCAAGGATCAAACAACGAAGATCATCGCGATTGCTAAGCGAAGCGAAGAACTCGCGGTCATCCTCATTCTCCCATACAAAAGCGTTATACCATTCCAAGAATTTCTCTTGGTTCTTAGTCATTCCATCCATAAATTGCTGCGGAGAAATTCCCTTGCCCAGCTTGTGAGACAAATTTTTTGCGCTCATCGTTTACCCTCCATTATGGTGTGTCACCGTTGGACACGAATAGGATATTGAATTGAATGATGCCATCAGTTCCCTTAGTTTTATTGTAGCAAATGCAACAACTTAACACCAACCAACTGCACTCATTCTTTTCCGCCTACAAGCTCTGATCCTGTATTCTACCGTTTGTTAATAAATTTACTATTCTTTTCAATCAATGCTGCAATCTCTGCAGCCTGACCTTCACCAAGAGGATATTTAGGCTTATAGGACTTGATATAGCTCACCAGCTGATCTGGCTTCACCGCTGCGAACACAGAACTTTTCCCCACTAACCGAACATCCGGATGCGGAAAGCATATAACCCCTACAACATCCGCTTGCACATGATGCTCGCGGAATAGCTCCTTCAGCACAAATTCATAACGGTATGATTGCGCAGTCGGATCCTCCTTCACACCAGTCTCGGCACCGGCAACCGGCGCCCCATCGAGCTCCTTCTTGATCGGCCAGTCGGCGCCATGCTCAGGAAACACAACATCACCGGACATGGTCTTCGTCTCAATATGAAACACCCCATTCGGTCCTATCACAATATGCTCAATGGCTTGGGAAGCACTGCCAGACTGCACTTGACGACCGCTGATAACGCGATATTCCACACCCAGAGCCTGCAGCTCCCGAGCTGTATTATGATTATCGGCAGCAATGTATCCGCTGATGTAAGCTTTCTTTTTGCCGCGTTTCCAGAACTTGTAGGCTATGTATAGCACAACAAGGGCAATAACTACCCAGACACTGACTTTTACATAAGGAGCGGCCTTCTCGTCAATGTTTTCCCAATTCTCACCTAATGTCTTCCCCATATAAACAAAAAATATAGACCAAGGAATAACAGCGAGTGTAGTTAAAACAGTAAATTTCAAGAGCGGCATTCGAACGATCCCGGCTGGAATAGATATAGCATGACGTACGACAGGAATAAATCTCGCCGTGAATATAACACCCGTCCCATAGCGATTGAACCATTGCTCCGAAAGATCAATATGATGCTTGGAAATTAACAAGTACTTCCCGTACTTATCCAAAAAAGGCCTTCCGCCGTATCTGCCGATCCAATACACGAATATTTGGGCAATGGTTCCTCCGATAACTCCGAAAAGAACAGCCATCCAGAAGTTAACGTCTCCTGTAGATACCAGGTAACCCCCGAAAGCCAATACAATCTCACTTGGAATAATCTCAATCATGAGGCCTAACATAATTCCCCAGTGTCCCAAATGCGTAATCCATTCTAAAGCTGTGTCAATCAAGTGGTGTACAAAATCCATCATTCGATTCCGTTCCTACTTTCCTATAATTTGTCCTTACCCAGCTTCACACGAACTCGTCCGCCAGATATCTTCTCCCATTCTATCATATGTAGGTTCACGACTGCATCTTCTGCGAACGTCACCCGTTCCATTCATCATACAGGCATGTACTGACAAGCCTATGCATAGGGTAGTAGCAGAAGAGACAAGCCGGAACACCGGTAGTCGAATATTCAGAAGGAGGCGTGCGCCTTGACCAAAATTTATTTTTTCCAAAGAAAACATTTGATTCTATTACTAGGGATCGTAATTGTTGCTGTCTCAGCATGGATCTATCTTAAGCGAGATCAGATCCGTTCCGTAACCGGTCCCATGAATGGAGAACGAGTGATCCATCTGGTAACGGGAGAGTTCGAAGCAAAGCTGCCGGACGGCAAAGAAATTGAGGCCTATAGATGGGATCCAGGAACAATTGTTGTTAACAAAGGTGAAAAGATAAAGCTCGTGATTCGAGGGATAAGCGGGCCCAGTCATCCTTTTATTATTGAAGGGTTGAACATTAAGGGGGAAGTAAAGCAAGGAAAAGAAACCGTGGTGAACTTTCGAGCGGATACGGAAGGCACCTATCGAATCATTTGCCTTACTCACCCGGACGCTGCGCATAACGGACCTATGATAGGTTATATCGTTGTAGACTAAGGAATTACAGGAGCAAACTGTAGCCTATCGACCTCTCCCTGCATAATGTGATAGGGAGAGGAAGTGTTCATCATGAAGCCTACCAATGAGAAGCATAAAGCCGCTATGCCTACTCTCCGCAAGCTAAGGCGGGCTTGCAACAACGAATTGTACCGGACCGTTAAGCGGATGAAGATATGGATTCCGCCCGCGCAGCTAGTCCAGGCAGAGGATTTGTATCTGAAGAAAGTCGTATTTAACCTGCAGTTTATAGTGGATAACGGCAGCAATCGCAAGCTGTTATCGGACTGGTGGGATGAGAACGTCTGCCCCGAGATTGCTGAACTGTGGAATGTGGACCCTAAGCTGCTCTCCGACTCGTTCCGTGAAGCATTCGGAGGATGAATCGCCACACCAAATGGACCTAGCGGAATATAATCGCTAAGTCCTTTAACTATGGTCGGACAATTCATCACACATAGGTTTTTGCCAATTCGGCAATCCGATCTGATTCGTATACCTTCGCGCTTGTAGCCTTATCGAGAGGCCGCTGCTGGGCCGCTGCCAGCATGGCCGCTGCAACTGCTCTTCCTGTGATCGGCTTATACTTGCTGAGGGGGCCTCTAAAGAAAAGCTTCATCAGTGGAGCGGCAGCCGTTGCCACCCGTTCCCCCAAGCGAACCTCTTCTCGCTCCCCAAGCAAAAGCGAGGGACGGAATATATGCAGCTCCGGCAGGTTAAGCTCTTGTAAGGATTGCTCGACCTCACCCTTCACTCGATTGTAGAAGATGCGGGAGTTCGGATCAGAACCCATGGCCGTGACAATTAAGAATTTGGAGGCACCTTGCAGCTTGGCCATACGGCCAAGCTCCATAGGGTATTCGTAGTCGACTTGGCGAAAAGCAGATTGGGACCCGGCTTTCTTAATGGTAGTTCCGAGCGTACAGAACACCACGGCATTCGTTAGCACATCTTCAGCTTCCGTCAAAGCAACAGTTAGCTGGTCGAAAGGCAATATATGCTGCTCTAGCTTGCGATTGTGCTGAACAGCAAGGTCTCTTCGTGCTAATACGACAACCTTGTTGTAATTCAGATCCTCCAGTAACAATTGGATCAATTGCTTCCCGACCAGTCCAGTAGCACCTACAACTACGGCGGTTAATGGATGCTGTGAGGCTGCTTTCTTGTTCTCGCTTATGCTCATATTGCGGCTCTCCTAACCAGCAGCTTACCTTTACTCCCTGTCTTCTCCCAACTCTTCCGGATCGACCTTCTGTGCAGGCTCTGCTACGACATTATTGCGACCTCTATGCTTTGCTTTGTAGAGCGCCTTATCTGCCCGTTCAATCATATCCTCCAGCACATTCGTCCCGAATATACGTGTTTCACTGTTCTGAGTAACTCCGATACTCACGCTTAATTGTATCGAGATATCCTGCTCGCAATAAGGCGAGTTCTCGACCCAAGTACGAATTCTTTCGGCCAGCTCCTGTCCGCGCTGCAAATCACAATTGGTCGCGAGTACAACGAATTCTTCACCGCCATACCTAGAGACAACATCAGATGTCCGCACGCAGCCCACAAGCACTTGGGCGATATGCTTCAACACCCGGTCACCGATTAAATGGCCGTAACGATCATTCACATGCTTGAAGAAATCCACATCGATGAGTAATACGCAGCAGGGGACACCCGCACGCAGCGATGCCATCTGCATCTTGTTGCCTTCATTCATCAGGAAGCGGCGATTATACACCTCGGTCAAATGATCGATTACAGCTGACTCTTCTAGCAAAAGGACAGTCGATTGCAGCTTGTGGGACATTACATTGAAATTATTGGACAACTCCTTGAACTCAGCTGGAGCAGAATCGATCACAGCCCGAGCAATCTGAAAGCCGTACTGCCCTTCCCTGATAGAGGTTGTGCCTTTTACCAAATGATTAATTAGAACCTCTGTGCGGCGAGTTAACACGATAGCAATGAAATAGCTGACAAGGAGAATGGCAAGCGTGATAATCACAATAAACTTGATCAAAGTATAATAGGGCCTATACACTTCCGCGCTATCTAACTCTGCTACAATAATCCAATTGTGATCTTGGGTCCATGCAAAAGCCCCGAACACACTCATTCCTTCCTCGTTCTCATAAGCGGATGTCACCTGCCGATTAGTCAATGCACGTTCATAAACAGCAGTTCCATATACACGGCTAAG
Source organism: Paenibacillus sp. J2R1T-4 (assembly GCF_059692235.1). Taxonomy (NCBI): domain Bacteria; kingdom Bacillati; phylum Bacillota; class Bacilli; order Caryophanales; family Paenibacillaceae; genus Paenibacillus; species Paenibacillus sp. J2R1T-4. Next base: position 150,734 of record NZ_JCAUBA010000019.1, read on the forward strand.
TCTAGGCAGATCCATGTCCGTCGTCGATTGTGTTATGCGGACACCCATGCTGTTCAATATATAGGTTTCCCCCGACAAGCCGGGCTTGAATTCAGTCATTAAGACATCCAGCTTACTAAGCTCAACCGCGCCCCCGACTACGCCTGTAACCTTACCGGCAGAATCGACAACAGGAGAGACGAATACAATGACATATTTGCCTGACACCCGGCTAACTATGACATCCGAGATCCTATCCCGATTCTGCATAGCTTCTTTAAAATACTCCCGATCAGCTACGCTTGTGCCCACTATTCCCAAGCTGTTCCATTGAATAACCCCATTAACATCTATAAAAGAGAGGGAAACAAACTCCTTGTGCGTTCGGATAAATTGATCAAATTCTACTTTGATTCTCGAGAGATCGGGACCTAATTGACTAGAAATGCCTGCCAAATATTGAATATCCGAAAACCTCTCGTCTTTCCATCTATCTACGAACAAGCTTTGCAGCTTCACGGTTTCTTGTAAGTGATCCGAGGTTTCTTCTTCTTTAATAATCTTTACTACGATCGATAACAAGAATATGATCAGTAAACTCATTATAATGATGATCGCTCCTACCCAGAACCTAATTCGTCCTTTGAAGGATTTGATATGCAATACATTGTAGAATGGACTCATGAGGCTTTTCACCCTCTTTATGCATCTCGGATATTCGAAGAATAGCCTTGCCCTGATATTCCCAGTCTATGTTTTGGCAAGTGATGCAGAACGTTCAATCGGTAAAGTGAATACCCGTGAACCAACAGCGGATTCAGGTTCAAAGTATGCAATAAGCAGAGTAGGCTTACCTTCAACCACCTGCCCTGTTTCAAGGAATTGCTGTAGATCAAAAGAAACGGTCTCAATTACCGCATGCTTATGCAGTTCTTTCTCATTCATGCCTAGATCAGAGAAGTTCCCGCCTTGCACGAGCTCAGGCTGAGCGGCAATTCGCCGCATCCATTCCATTTGCTCGCTTTTTTCCATAGTGAAGGTCCACCAAGTCTTGCGAGGCTTGTATTTGTGGTTCATGAAATAATCGAGCTTCATTAGACCTTCTACTATGTCCATTCCTGGTGTTTCACGCTGTTGCAGAAATGACTGAAGCCGAATGAATAAATCCTCGAGCTGATGTCCAATCCGCTGCCACCCCTGAGTATCCCAGTAATCCCCGAACTGCTGGAAGAAATCGAAAGGTGTTTCGAAATATTCACGTATGAGGTAACCCACCGTATGATCCATTCGATGCGCATTCCAATATTTCTCGAGCACATCCTCTACTCGTTTGATCCGCACAATGTCCGAGAAAGGCAGCAGACGGTTTCCTAGTATTTCATAAGGGGCATGGTCCATATAGACGTATCCATACTTCTCAGCATCATGCCGTAATCCCGTTCCCCTCAGCATCTTAAGAAAGCCCAGCTGCAGCTCTTCCGGCTGTAAGGCGAACACATCATTGAACGTCTTGCGGAATGATTGATAATCTTCCTCAGGCAGTCCTGCAATCAAATCCAGATGCTGATCAATCTTGCCGCTGCTCTTGACTTTGCTTACCGTCCGCGTTAATTTGTTGAAATTCTGTTTGCGCTTGACAAGCTCGTTCGTAGCGTCATTAGTAGATTGTACGCCAATCTCGAATCGGAATATTCCAGGAGGAGCCTGTTCAGCCAAGAAATCCAGCACCTCAGGACGCATAATATCTGCTGTAATCTCAAATTGAAATACACAGGAGCCCCCATGATGATCAATCAGAAATTGGAAAATTTCCATAGCATAATCACGCTTAATATTAAACGTGCGGTCAACAAACTTGATCAGCTTCGCTCCCGAGCTTATTAAGTGCAGAAGATCGGCCTTCGTGCGTTCCAGATCAAAATAACGCACACCTACTTCTATGCTCGATAAACAGAATTGACAGCTGAACGGGCATCCTCGACTCGTCTCGAAATAAACAACCCTTTTGCCAAGTGCGTCATGATCCTCAGGGAATCGATGCGGGGAAGGAATCTCATCTAATGCCAGCTTGGGACGTCCAGGGTTCAGCAATACTTCTTCCCCTTTGCGATAAGCAATCCCGAATATAAGATGAGGCTTCGGCTTCGTCCGTGGCGACCCACTAAGTTCTCGCAGCAAGTGCAAAAACGTTTCTTCCCCCTCACCCATTACGATGTAATCCACTTCTGGAATCCGCTTCATCCAATAGTCCGTATCGTAGGATACTTCCGGTCCACCAAGCACAATGGTCAGCTCCGGTTTGATCTTCTTCAGTATCCTTACTACTTGTATCGTCTCTTCGATGTTCCAAATGTAGCAGGAAAAGCCCAGTACGTCAGGATTTTTTTGATAAAGATCAGAAACAATGTTCATAACAGGGTCTTTGATCGTATATTCAGCCATTTCGACAGCAAACTCGTCGCCGCAAAAAGCTTTTAAGTACCGAAGGGCCAAGCAAGTATGGATATATTTAGCGTTTAAACTGGAAACAACAACTTTCATAGGAATCCCTCTTTATTTAGAATGCTTGCAATCGTCTTGCAATCCCATTCTACATGGAAATAAAGCGTAACACAAAACAAAACCAGCCGAAACCGCAATATCTGGTTTAGACTGGTCTACTGTATAAAATGAAGCAAGCAAAAACGTCTTTGCTTTCGTTATGAGCGGCGACCTGATAGCGTATTCTTACCCGTGAGTTGCAATATCTTGAGAGTCGGGTAGAGATTCGAACATGTAGGGATTCACGAATGGCTGCGTTTGCGGTTCACTTTTCTGTTCAAGCTCTATCCATTTGGTAGCTTTCAGCAGCATTTGTTGTTCCACTTGTTCTTTTCTATATTGCAATAGCTGATTGCCGCCTTCGGACTCGTCAATGATCTGTTTCAAGCGTCTCCGCTCTTCCATCCATTGGGCTATTTGGTACAGGATCATCTGTATCACTCCTTAACGTATCGAAAGCTTTCTTCAAGTTCTTATTCTTATTGTAAGATCCGAACATGAAGAGTACATTAGCGTATCGTTAGAGCCACATTAAAATTCCATGACAATACGGTTACAGGGACTATTATTCCCATTTAAACGTAATTGTAGAAATAATAAACGCAACAATCATCCAACCCGCTAACAGCAACGCTTCCGAACCAAGCTCCGTGATTCCCGCACCTACATTCATAACCTGCCTTAGCGCGGTGGTCAGATGTGAAATAGGCAGTAATTTGACGATCGGTTGAAGGAATTCCGGCATGCTTTTGATTGGGAAAAATACCCCGCCCACAAACAGCATCGGGAATGAGATGAATCCAGAGATCGGTCCTGCGCTTTCCGGCGTTTTGGCTAGACCTGCAATAATAAACCCGATCGACATAAACGTTAGCGTTCCTAAAACAACAAATAAGAACAACAACAACCATGAGCCGTTCACTTGGGTGCCGAAGAAGATCATCCCAACCAGCACTACAATTAAAGCCTGCAGTCCATTTAACGCTAATCGAGCTGTAATCTGCGCAGCTATGAAAGTGCCGGAGCGCAGGGTTGTGCTCTGCATACGCCGCAGGATGCCGCGCTCTCTCCATGAAGCGATCTGTCCGGCAACGCCGTTGAGATTATTGGACATTATCATCATGGCTAGTATGCCGGGCACCAGGAAATCAATATATTTCAAATGCAGCGATTCGACTGCAAAAGCTTCAACTGAAACGACAGGTGTATAGTTAGCCAGCGATTTACTGACAGCATCTACTTCTTGGGACAATACCGTAAGCGCGAGCTGGGAAGTCGTTAGATTCGTCTCATCATAATGGGCTTCAATCTTGGCTGCTTCATCCAGCTTAGTCTCGATTTGAGTTTCTCTACTGCCATGTGTGGAAATGGATTCCTGGTACCCTTTGCGGATAATGGCTACGATCTGTGTGTCGCCTTCCTTGAGTGCTTCAAGCGATTTCTTGCGATCTGTGTTAATCTCGAAATCTATGAGTGCATCTTGAGCGCTAAGCGCTTGGACCAGTGCTTGGGATGCCGTAGACTGATCCTCATCTATCACAATTCCGTTCAACGACACGCCGCTGCCATTCCCCATAAAAGACCCTAGCATAACCATGAAGAAGACCGGGAATAGAAGCGTCCAGAATAAAACTTGCCGATTGCGTCCGAACAGGCGGAGCTGGGCTAATGTTAATTGAATGTAGGCTTTCATTCTTCCCTCAGACTCCTTCCCGTCATATGAATGAACACGTCCTCCAGGGTTGCAGTCCGAGTTCGAAGATCAGAGAATTTCAAGGAACGCTCTTCTGCTCGTCCGATCCAATCCGTTAAGGTGGATTGCATTTTGTCGGTATAGAGCACATACACCTCTTTACGCTGATCGACCTGTTTCACGCCGTTTAAGCCTCTGAGCAGCTCCAGCACAGCTTCCTGTTCAGCAAGACCTGCAGCCTCCAAGTCAGGCAGTCTGAATTCTACAGCGCTCTCGGATTGCAAGCTGTGCACGAGCCGTTCTGGCGTGTCAAGCGCGATAACTTGCCCCCGATCCATGAGACAGATCCGATCACACAGAATATGGGCTTCGTCCATGTAATGTGTGGAGAGGACGACGGTCTTTCCTCGTTCCTTCAAGCTAAGGATGATTTCCCATAATGTTCGCCTGGCTTGCGGGTCGAGACCCGTGGTAGGCTCGTCGAGAAAGACCACTTGTGGGTCGTTCACCAGCGCCAGCGCAATGGCAAGCCTCTGTTTCTGACCGCCTGACAGATGCTTAACTCGGTCGTTCTGCTTCTCCTCTAGAATCATGTCCTTTAGGAGCGGTGCAATGGGTACCGAATAGGGATAAAAGCTTGCATACATGCGTACGATTTCTTTGACCTTAAGCAGATCAAACAAGGATGTTGATTGTAATTGCACACCGATGACCTGCTTGACATGATTGAGCTGCTTCTGCGTGTCAAAGCCGGCAATCTGGGCGATTCCCCCATCCGGCCGACGAAGTCCTTCCATCATTTCCATGGTGGTTGTCTTCCCCGCGCCATTCGGACCCAACAAGCCGAACACTTCGCCGCGATACACCTCAAAGTTAACATCGTTCACTGCTGTGAAATTTCCATAACGTTTGATGAGTCCCTGTACTTTTATTACTGGCTTGTCTTGTTCGATTATTGGCATAAGGAGGTTCCTCCGTTGGGGTAGTGGACTGCAAATAAATGCATGGTGTATGGTGCTGGAGCATGGTGCATGGTGCTACGAACGAAAGAAGGGTTCCGACCGCTGTTGAACTTTGGTTCCTTTGATTATAATTTTTATTGGTGTGAACCAAAGATTCAAAGGCGGACGCTTCGCTTCTCCACTCCTTCTTCCGTTCTCCGCACCACTCTTGCACCGCATGCATTTATCTGCAGTCTAAGGGTGTGATAATAAATAGAAAGATGATGACCCAGAGTCATCTATGATTATACCACGTTCACAGGAATCCTTTATTAAAAGAAAACGTTACCTACCCATTCTACTACAAGTGGGTTAAAGTAAAGATATCCCAACGAAGGGAGTGATGCAAATTGGTTCAAATGGATAAGGTGATTGACATTTAGCAGGCGGAATTTCATTCTGTCGGCTGAAGCAAAAAGGGAGACCGGAAACGCAATGTCATTAAGTTAAGGCGCATGGCCAAAAATCAAGAACAAGAGCTGGTTATCGAAAGATAGCCGGCTCTTTTTTTGCACGAAAAAGAGAAATAGGACTTGACAAGCAG